>DIKL01000035.1 GCA_002424545.1 Syntrophaceae bacterium UBA5619 | reverse complement strand
TGGCAATCCGCTCTGTATCAAAAGACAAACTCAGCATTTTCCCGTCATCACCTTTTGCCGCCGCATGGCGCCTGAAAGTCGTTATGTGCCGATTCCACATAAGCTACAATCTTTTTCCCAAGCGTTCGGACGACCTGCTCGAATTTGGCCTCGTCGCGGTCGAGAAAAAACAAATGAACGAAAAGCATTTGGGATTGCTTGGCAATTATCTGTAAATCAACTGCTTTGCCAGGGCGGAAGGGAGAAGGATCGGAGATGTCGTCCGGAAACTGCTTGAGGAATACGTTTCCCGCCGAGACATGGCTTCTGGTCGGTCAGCATGCACTCACTCAGGCAGGGCTTTGCCTTATTCAGATTGGGCTCTCGGCAACCGGTTGCGACATCACGGCAGGAGCGGTCCTTTCACCGCGATCACCGCCACGTAATCGCCCTTCGTATAACCCGGAACAGGCTCTTCCGGCGCATCGTTGGAATAGAGCGGATGGAAGGTGAGCGTCTGCCAGTATTCTTTCACCCTGAATCCCGCCTTTTCGATAAGTGCGGTCTTCTCGGGCACGCTTTTCCAGCGCACGCAGGACAGGAATTCAGCGGGATAAGGATTCTTGGGCGCGCGAATTTTCAGTTTGGGGTGGTCCCAGGTGCCGAACTGGGCGGCAAGGTCATAGAGCGTGCCGTACCCGCCTTCGGCGGTTACATCCAGCACCACCAGCCTTCCGCCGTCCCGAATCGCCTTGTACGCCTCGACAAATGCCGCACCGGGGTTTTCGATATAACTGGAAGATCCGTTGAAGAGCACCGTATCGAACCCGATGCCCGCCCTTGAGGCGGAGTCAGCCCCTGCGCGCAGCACCTTCATGCCGCGCTTTTCAGCAATGGTCGCCATGCCTTCCGAGGGTTCGACCCCCTCGTTGATTTCAATGCCAAAGCGGATTTTGAGCATCGATTCGAACAGCCCACTGCCGCATCCCACACTAAGTGTTCGGCCGGGGTTGCCCAGCGCTTTTTTCAAGAGCAGCAATTCACTCAGCAGCACATTGCTGTTGAGCATGAACCAGTTGTCGTAAGCTTCGGCGTGCTCGTCGTAGACGACGGTCGCTTCAGTGTTTCCGGTCATCATTTGTCTCCTCCGCCATTGTCTGCGACTCGGCAGACCGCATCCAGAAAACCGACTTCCAGCCGGCAGCCACGGATGTAAAATGCCTCCATATCGAGTTCCGTTTCCGCCGTTGCCCGGGCATCAGCGGCTCGTTCGATTTCCAACACATCCGCTTCATATTCGGGGCTGGAATAAAGCGCGGCCCATTTCGAATAAATCATGTGATCCGGTCTGTGCGAGGCGACTTCTCTGCCCATTTCCAGATAGGCGCGGTAGCAGGGGATGATAGCAGCCAACGCGCTGTGGATTGGAGCGGACAGAGATGTTTCCCTCAGAACCTGCGCGTTTTGCGAACAGGCGGGCGACGGTTGGGCCGCTTCGATGATTTTGCAGGATATGTCCAACAGAGGAAGGAAGCTTTCTTGCAGCGCAATTTCCGCGGCGGCACTGCCGCGCAAGTGGCGTTGGAGCATTTCCCGTTCTGCTTCGCGGGTACTGCGCATGGCCAGCACGCGTAAAAATTCGGAATAACTTTTGAGATACAAGTAGTCTTGGATGATGTAGTTGCGAAACACCGGCATGGGCAAGGTTGAGCCGGCCATGCCGGATACAAGCGGGTGACATGTTATCGCGTGGTACAGCTCGCGGTGCTTTGTACGCATCTCAAGACTGAAACTTTTCATGATCATCTTCGAAGCCTACGTTCATTGCGTCTCCATTTTTGAATTGAAATGTCAAACGCCGGTTGCCGGAGACCTTGATCGACCAGCGCCCCTTCGTTTTGGGAATCAGTGGATGAAGGCCGGAGCCGGGGTAGTTNNATAATCCTCTTCAATGATAGTCTTCGACGTCGACATTAAATGCGTCTCCATCCTTAAATTCAAACGTCAATCGCCAGTTGCCGGAAACCTTTATCGCCCAACGCCCCTTCTTTTTGGGAAGTAGCAGATGAAGGCCGGAGCCGGGGTAGTTCATATCCTTCATTTCCCGTGCCGCGTCAAGCCTATCCAATATCGCAACCAGTCTGGAAGCATGCTTGGCTTGTATCCCTTTACGAGTTCCATCGTAGAAAAAATCTTCCAGACCTTTGCAGATAAAAGACTTTATCATGGCCGATACTGTGACCAAGTGGATTACGCTTGTCAAGAGAAAATCACCCTGTAAATCACCTTGACAACCCAAACCGCTTTTCATAACCTCAACTCAAATAAAAGTGGATTCTGATCAGGCCAACCGACGATTTTATACAAACAGAAAGGTAATCCGATGACACTCTTATGGATCATCATTGCGGCGGCGGTGATCGTTGCCGGGGCGGTCGTCTCCATTTACAACAAGCTTGTCCGGCTGCGCAACACGGTGCGGTCGTCATGGTCGGACATCGATGTGCAACTGAAGAAGCGCTATGACCTCGTGCCGAATATTGTGGAAGCGGTCAAAGGCTACGCGAGTCACGAGAGGTCCCTGTTCGAAAAGGTGACCGAGGCGCGGTCGCGGGCCGTCCATGCGACGGGGCCCGTCGAAACGGCCAAGGCCGAAAACCTGTTGCGGGATTCTCTGAAAAGCCTGTTTGCGGTGGCCGAGGCCTATCCCGATCTGAAGGCGAATCAGAACTTTCTGCAACTGCAGACCCAGCTCAAGGAAATTGAGGACAACATCGAATCCGCGCGGCGTTATTACAACGCGGTGACCCGGGATTACAACACCGCGATCGAACAGTTCCCTTCCAACCTGGTTGCCTCGCAGTTCAAATTCGAGAGGAGCGATTTTTTCGAGCTCGAAACACCGGACGTCGAGCGGAAAGCGGTCAAAGTCAGTTTCTGACGAGAGGCGAGATCATGATCCCCGCGCCCGGACGGATATTGAATCAGGCAAGCAGGATTCGGGTATCGATTTTTCGAATTTCGCTCGCCGTTCTTCTGATCTTCGTTGTCGTCGGTCCCGATGCCGCCGCGGCGGTATCGGAGACCATTCTGTCGTTCGCAAGCGAGATCGCCGTGAATGCCGATGCGAGCCTGCATGTGACGGAAACCATCAGGGTCGTCGGCGCCGGCGACCAGATCAAACGGGGAATCTACAGGGACTTTCCAACGACCTACCGGGACCATGCGGGAAACAGATACGTCGTCGGCTTTACGATCCTCGATGTTGCGCGGGACGGCCGGCCCGAGGCGTATCACACCGAAGACCTGTCCAACGGCGTCCGGATCTATATGGGCCAAAAAGAGTATCTGCTGCCGCCGGGCGAGCATACCTACACGCTGAGCTACCGGACCGACCGGCAGTTGGGCTTTTTTCGGGACCACGACGAGCTCTACTGGAACGTCACCGGAAACGGATGGGTCTTCCCCATCGAAACGGCCTTCGCAAGGGTTGCGTTGCCCGCCGGCATCCCTGCGGACAAGGTGATCCTCGAGGGCTATACCGGACCGATGGGCGCCAAGGGTCAGGATTTTTCCTCGGCTTTGACTCCGGAAGGAAGGGCTGTTTTCAAAACGACGAGAAGACTGGCCGCCAACGAGGGGCTCACGATCGTGGTTCTCTGGCCGAAGGGGTTCGTTCAGGAGCCATCCCCCGCCGAGAAGACTTTCCATTTTCTCAAGGTCAACCTGACCGCGCTGGTTGCCTTTGCCGGTCTTGTCGTTCTGCTTTTGTACTACGTGCTGGTATGGTTCAGGGCGGGGCGAGACCCGACCCGGGGAATCATCATGCCGATCTACACCCCGCCCGACAATCTGTCCCCGGCGGCGATGAGGTATATCGCCGAGATGAAATACGACGACAGGGCGTTCGCGGCGGCCGTCATCGACATGGCGGTGAAGGGGTTTCTTTCCATCCGCGAGAAGGACGGCAGGTACACGCTCGCGAAAACCGGCGGCGACTTGACCAGGCTTGGCGCGGAAGAAAAAAAAATTGCCGGTCATCTCTTTCAAAACGGCGAATCCATCGTTCTCGAACCGAAAAATCATGCCCACATTGCCGCCGCCAAGAATGCGCTGAAGACAGCCCTTACGCTTTCGTTTGAAAAAACCCATTTCGTAACCAACCGGGGGGCGTTTGTCACCGGGATGGTGATATCCGCGGTGGTCATGGCGGCAAGTTTCCTTTCCATGTGGAAGCAGCCCGATGTTTTTTTCCTTGGCGTCTGGCTTACGGCGTGGAGCATCGGGGTTGTCTTTATCTCCGGAATGGTCGTGAAACTCTGGCGCCAGGTATTTGCGGGAGCCCGGAAACTGGGGACGACCGTCGGCAGTCTCGGATCGGCGATTGTCATGACCGTTTTTGCGCTGCCCTTCTTGGGCGCGGAAATCTTCGTCCTGGTCATTCTGGCCCGGAGCGCCCCGGCCCTCGTCGGCCTCATTGCGGTCGTGGTGATCCTGAACATGGCCTTCTATCATCTGCTCAAGGCCCCGACGATGCTCGGACGCCGGATTCTCGACCGCATCGAAGGCTTCAAGATGTTTCTGGGCGCCACCGAAGGGGATCGTCTCCAGCGCATGGTTCCCGCGGACCGCACCCCCGAGCTTTATGAAAAGTACCTCCCATATGCGCTTGCGCTGAATGTCGAGCAGGCATGGACCGAGCAGTTCGCCGACGTGCTGTCCGCGTCCCTGAAGAGGGATGGCGGCGGCTACCACCCCGGATGGTACTCAGGCACCCTGTTTGACGGGGGACAAATCGGAAGTTTCGCGGGCGATGTGGGAAATGCCCTGAGCAGCGCCATCTCCTCCTCTGCGACGGCGCCGGGATCAAGATCGGGGGGAAGCAGCGGCGGAGGCGGCGGAGGCTCGTCGGGCGGAGGCGGGGGAGGCGGGGGAGGCGGCGGTTGGTAGCGTTCTTGTGATCTGATTTTACCGAAAGTCAGAACAAACCCTGTCTTTCCCGTTTTTTTTAGCTTGATACATGAGCTGGGGAAGCACTTGGTCATTTTCGTCGGTCATGCCGCCCAGCGTGGTCAGGAAGAGATATTTTCCCGGCAGTTTGTTCAGCCGTTCCAGGGCGCGATCCAACCTCTTTTCGGCAACGAAGGTCGCGCGCAAACAACAGCGCGTTATCGTCCGTGACATAGATCGCCGTCGGCTTGTAACCCGCTTATTTCAAACGCAAATGACAAGCCAACTCATTCGCGTACGTTTCTTCATACGCTCGCCGTTTGGTATCCAGGTATTCGGTGTTGACGATGTGCTCCGCCTGCGTGTCGACGTCAAGCGTTTGCATGAAACCCTCATGCCGAGCGTGGGTCCATGCGTATTCATGCGAATAGGAATGCAGAACAAAAATCTGTCCCGTAGACGCCGCGTGCAACAGTTCGGGCGCAAACAGGCAGAAAAGCAGAGCCAGGTTAAATAGTCGAATTATTGGACGAAAGCGTTTGACCATCCGATTACTTGGTCTTCCGTTTGGCGTCCTTTGCCCGAAGCTTCAGACTTTTCTCTCTTCTTCGGCGTTTGCGGTCCAGTTCCTTCTTCCGTTCGATCTTCTTATGCTGGCTCATGACACCTCCTTGGTTCAAAACCATTTACGGCAACAGGATACTTCATTATCCGTGCAATGGCAAGGCTCGCGAGATATCTCATGAACATCTTCCAAAGCCGCCTTGTCAATTGAGACGCGTTATTGTAAGGTGATTCGGTCCGGGAAGCGGAGCGGCAATGTTTTCCCGCCGTTGTGAGGAAGAGAATCAGCGCAAGGATGGATTGAGAACAAGCCCCGGTCTTTCCGTCTCAAGGGGATGGGAGGGTTTCCGCAGGGCTGACGAATAATACGATATCAAACCGACGACAATGAGAGGAGACTTCAGCATGGACGAACAAAGGAACCTGGAGGTCAAATGCATCAATGCCATTCGATTTCTGGCGGCGGACGCCATTGAAAAGGCCAATTCCGGTCATCCCGGCATGCCGATGGGGGCGGCGGCCGCGGCCTATGCCCTATGGACGCGGCGGATGAAATACAATCCGGCCGATCCGCTTTGGCCGGATCGCGACCGCTTTGTGCTGTCGGCCGGTCACGCCTCGATGCTCCTCTACACCCTTCTGTACCTGACCGGTTATGATCTCTCGCTGGACGACCTGAAGACCTTCCGCCAATGGGGGAGCAAGACGCCGGGTCATCCGGAACGCCGGCATCCGGCCGGGGCGGAGATGACGACGGGTCCTCTCGGGCAGGGTCTTGCCGCCGCAGTCGGAATGGCGATTGCAGAGGCGCACCTTGCGGCCCGGTTCAACCGTTCCGGCCATCCGGTTGTGGACCACCGGACCTATGTTTTTGCGAGCGACGGCGACCTCATGGAGGGACTCTCCGCCGAGGCCTGCGCGCTGGCCGGGCACCTCGGCTTGGGGAAGCTGGTCGTTCTGTACGACGACAACCGAATCTCCCTTTCGGGCTCCACATCGCTCTGCTTCACCGAAGATATCGATCAACGCTTTACGGCCTTGGGCTGGCAGGTGATTCCCGTTCGAGACGGAAACGATGTGGAAGCGGTCGACAGAGCGCTTGCGGGGGCGGAGGCGGAAACGGCGAAGCCCTCGCTCATCCGTATCCGGACGACGATCGGCTTCGGGGCGCCCAAGAAACAGAATACCAGCGCGGCGCATGGTTCACCGCTCGGCGCGGAAGAGCTGAAGGCGGCAAAAGAGAACCTCGGCTGGCCGGTGGATCAGCCGTTCTTCGTCCCGGAGGAGGTTCTCCGCTTCTTCCGCGCCGCCGGGGCCGCCGGCGTGAAGAAGCAGGGGGCCTGGGAGGAATCCTTCGGCCGGTATGCCGCCGTCCATACCGCGGCGGCCGCCGAATTCGAGCGGGTGATGAAGGGCGAGCTTCCGGCCGATTGGGGGAAGGCGCTTCCGGTCTATGGTCCGGGGACAAAGGATGTGGCGACGCGCAAGACCTCCGAGGCGGTTCTTCAGGTTCTCGGAGCGGCGATTCCCGAACTGATGGGGGGCGCGGCGGACCTGAATCCCTCGACCTTCTCCTGGCTCAAAGGGATGGGCGACTTCCAGAAGCCGGGCGAGCCCCCCGCCGCCCGGGAAGGGGCTTGCGGCGGGGAGTGGGGCTACGGCGGCCGGAACATCCATTTCGGCGTCCGGGAGCACGCGATGGGGGCGATTGCGGGCGGCATGGCGATGCACGGGGGGATCCTTCCCTTCACGGCGACTTTCTTCACCTTCGCCGATTACATGCGGCCGGCGATCCGTCTGGCGGCCCTGATGGGGCTGCAGGTGATCTACATCTTCACCCACGACAGCATCGGCGTCGGCGAAGACGGCCCGACGCACCAGCCCGTCGAGCAGCTCATGAGCCTGAGGGCGATTCCCAACCTTTCGGTCATCCGCCCGGCGGACGCCAACGAGACGGTCGAGGCCTGGCGCATGGCCGTTGAGAACAAGACGGGTCCGACGGCGTTGATCTTCACGCGTCAGAACCTGCCGGTCGCGGACCGTTCGACGGTCGGCCCGGCGGACGGCCTGCGGAAGGGGGGATATCTCTTCTGGGAATCGGGGGCGGGCGATCCGGAGACGATCCTGATCGGGACCGGGTCCGAGTTGGCGATTGTCCTTCAGGCGGGTAAGATCCTCGCCGCGGAAGGGGTTCGCGTTCGCGTCGTTTCGCTGCCGAGTTGGGATCTGTTCGAACGCCAGCCGCAGGCGTACCGGGATCGGGTTCTCCCGCCGGCCGTAACCGCAAGGGTCGCCTGCGAGGCGGGGGTTCGGCTGGGATGGGAGCGTTACACGGGTTTGGCGGGGGCGATCGTGGGGATCGACCGTTTCGGCGCCAGCGCCCCGTACCAGACCATCTATGAAAAGTTCGGCGTGACCGCGGAAGCGGTTGCGGCGGAGGCTCGGCGTCTTCTGGGCAAGTAAGGGCGGCTGTCGAAAGGAGAGGGAACGGCCATGACGATGAGGATGACCTTTTATCCTTTATCCTGCCGGAAGGCGGCGGAGGAGGCCCGGAAGGCGGCGGCGGCTGGTCGGGTCGCGGAACGGATCCGGCGGAAAGACCATACCCTCTGGAAACCGGCACCGGCGGAGATCGTAGACCGCCTCGGCTGGCTCGACAGTGCGCAGGCGATGCGACAACGTCTTGCCGAGATCGCATCCGTCGTCGAAGACATTCGTGCCGACGGTTTCGACTTCACCCTTCTGCTCGGGATGGGCGGCTCCAGCCTCGCCCCGGAGGTGTTTCGCAGGGTCTTCGGCACGGCTGACGGCTTTCTCGACCTTGCCGTGCTGGACAGTACGGACCCGGGGGCGGTCCTTGCCCGCGCCGAGCGGCTCGACCTCCGGCGGTCCCTGTTCATCGTATCCACGAAGTCGGGCGGAACGATCGAGACCTTCTCCTTCCTGCGGTATTTTTACAATCTCGTTGCCGAAAAGGTTGGGATCGAAGGGGCCGGCCGGCACTTTCTGGCGATCACCGATCCCGGAAGCGCACTGGCGGATCTCTCCGGGAAGCATCGCTTCCGTCACACTTTCCTCAACGACCCGGAGATCGGTGGACGCTATTCGGCCCTCTCATGCTTCGGCCTCGTCCCGGCGGCGCTGCTCGGAATGGATATCGGACTGCTGCTGGAGCGGGCCGCGGCAGCGGCAGATGTTGAATTCGGGAACCGGAATGCAGACATGACCGGCATTGCTTTCGGAACGCTTCTCGGGGGGTATGCGGCGCGGGGGCGCGACAAGCTCACATTCCTTTTTTCGCCGTCGCTTGCCGCCTTCGGCGATTGGCTGGAGCAGCTCATCGCGGAGAGCCTGGGGAAAGATGGCGAGGGGATCCTGCCGGTCATCGGAGAGGAGCTCGGACCGCGCTCGGTTTACGGTCCGGACCGGATCTTCTGTGTGATCCGGCTGGCGGGAGAGGCGATCGGGCAGACGCAAAGAAACGCGCTGATCGAGACCGGCCATCCCGTCGTCGATATCGAACTGACCGATTCCTATGATCTGGGCGGTCAGTGCTTCTTCTGGGAGATGGCCACGGCGGCCGCCGGCTGGCGTCTGGCGGTTAATCCGTTCGATCAACCGGACGTGGAGGCGTCCAAAGTCCTCGCCCGGAAAATGATTGCGGAGTATCGGGAGAAGGGGGCGATGCCCTCGGAAATCCCGGCTTTGAAGGGAGAGGATCTCTCCGTGTTCGGCGATCTGGATGCCCGGAGCCCGGAAGAGGCCCTGGCGGTGTTTCTCGGGCAGGCAAAGCCGGACGTGTACGCAGCGCTCCAGGCCTATCTGACGCCTTCTCCGCGGATGGACGAGTTGTTGCAGCGTCTCCGGATGCGGATGCGGAATCGTTATCGGATCGCGACCACCGTGGGCTACGGGCCCCGTTTTCTGCATTCGACCGGGCAGCTCCACAAGGGAGACGCCGGGCGCGGCTTGTTCATCCAGTTCACGATGGACGACGCCCGGGATGCGGCGATTCCCGATGAACTCGGGCGGTCGGAGTCCGCGATCAGCTTTGGCATCTTGAAGCAGGCGCAGGCGTTCGGCGATCGCCAAGCGCTGCTCAACAAGGGACGACGGACGATTCGGATCCATCTCGGCGGGAAGCCGATGGAAGGCCTGTCCCGTTTGACGGCGGCCCTGTAACTCCCCCGCGGGAATGCGTTCCCGTTTACGGCAGAACGGAACCATCGATGAAGAGAAATGCGATGACCACGGGAATGTTGAACCGCTTCCAGCATGAGAAGAGCCCATATCTCCTCCAGCATGCCGCCAACCCGGTGGATTGGCATCCCTGGGGAGAGGAGGCCTTTTTACGGGCAAAAAAGGAAGACAAACCGGTCTTCCTGTCGATCGGCTACTCCACCTGCCATTGGTGCCATGTCATGGCCCATGAATCCTTCGAGGATGAAGAGACGGCCTCCCTTCTGAACGAGGCTTTCGTTTGCGTCAAGGTGGATCGCGAGGAGAGGCCGGATATCGACGGGATCTACATGCGGGTCTGCCAGATGATGACTGGGGGCGGGGGCTGGCCGCTGACCGTGATCATGACGCCGGAGCGGCGCCCCTTTTTCGCGGCCACCTACATTCCGAAGGAGAGCCGGTGGGGCCGGATGGGGCTTGTCGAGTTGATCCCGCGGATTGTCGGACTCTGGCGGACGGCGCGGGGCCGGATCGAGGAGACGGCGCAGCAGACGATCTCCATCCTGCGGCGACCCGTTTCCGGGCCCGGCGGGAACCCGGGTGCGGAAATCCTCTCCGGAGCCTTCGCGGAGCTTCAGGGGCAGTATGACGACGAGTTCGGCGGATTCGGAACCGCTCCGAAGTTTCCGATGCCCCATCAACTGCTCTTCCTGCTCCGGTACGGGGAACAGACCGGCGAAACAGAAGCGATCCGGATGGCGGAGGCGACCCTCCGGGCCATGCGCCGGGGCGGAATATTCGATCAGCTCGGCTACGGTTTCCACCGCTACAGCACCGACCGGCAATGGCTTCTTCCCCACTTCGAAAAGATGCTCTACGACCAGGCGCTCTGCGTCTTGGCGGCGACCGAGGCGTTCCGGGCGGGCGGCGGCGAAGAGCACGGCCGGACCGCGCGGGAGGTTCTGGAATATGTCCTGCGCGATCTGCGAGCGCCCGACGGCGGCTTTTATGCCGCGGAGGACGCCGACAGCGAGGGGGAGGAGGGGCGTTACTACCTCTGGGAGATGGGGGAGATCCGTCGTATCCTCGGTCCGGAGGATGCCCGCTTTGCAACGGAGGTGTTCGGCCTTCGGGAGGATGGGAATTTCATCGATCCCGCGACGGGAAAGAGGACGGGGTTCAACATCCTCAGTCTGGTCTCCGGCAACGAGGGAGCGATCGAGTCAGGGGAGAAGATTTTCGAGACGGAAGAGATGCGACGCCGGGAGGAGGTAAGACGGCGGCTCCTGGCGGCCCGCGACGGGAGAATCCGTCCCGCGCGGGACGACAAGATCCTTGCGGACTGGAACGGTCTGATGATCGCGGCCCTGGCGCGCGCGTCCTGGATGTTGGAGGAACCCTCTTATCATACGGCGGCCCGTGCCGCCGCGGACTTCGTCCTGTCGCGAATGAAAACCCCGGAAGGGAGGCTCCTGCACTGCTGGTGCGGCGGCGAAGCGGCCGTGACCGGCAACCTCGACGATTATGCCTTCCTGATCTGGGGGCTATGTGAGCTTTACGAAGCGGGGTTGGATGCGGGCGACCTGCGAAGGGGGCTTGAACTTCAACGGATCTTGACAGACCGTTTCCGGGATCCGGAGGGCGGTTTTTTCTTTACGCCGGACGACGGCGAGGAACTTCCGCTCCGGCTGAAGGAGGGTCACGATGGGGCCGTTCCGTCGGGAAACGCCGTGACGCTGATGAATCTGATCCGGATGGGAAGGATGACCGGCGATTCCCGCCTGGAGCAGGAAGCGGCGGCATTGATTCGCCCGTTTTCCGAATCGATCCGCGGTCTGCCGTCCGCCCACGCCCAGTGGCTGATTGCGCTGGAGATGCTGGCGGTTCCCCCCTGCGAAGTGGTGATCGCGGGCCGCCCGGAGGCGGCCGATACCGGGGAGTTGATTGCCGTTGTGCGCCGCTGTCGACGGCCGCAACCGGTTTTGCTCCTTCGTCCCGAGGGGGAGCGGATATCCGAAATCGTCGAGATCGCGCCGTTTACCCTGGAGATGCGGGCGATCGACGGCCGGGCCGCCGCCTACGTCTGCCGAAATCATTCCTGCCGGCGGCCGGTAACGGATCCCGCCGAGCTGGAGGCGATTCTGGCCGGAGAGGGGGAGACATGAATTCACGGATTGATATCCCCCGCGACCGGATGGCCGCCTTTTGTGGGAAGTGGGATGTCGCCGAACTTGCGCTGTTCGGGTCCGCTCTTCGCGAGGATTTCCGTCCCGAGAGCGACATCGATCTTCTCGTCCGTTTTTCCCCGGAAACGGAATATGGGCTCTTGCGGCTCTCGCGGATGCGGAAGGAGTTGGAGGCGATCTTCGGACGGACGGTCGATCTGGTGGCCGAAAGCGCCGTGCAGCGGAGCGAAAATCAGATCAAGCGGCGGCAGATCCTCGCGACGAAGGTGGTGATCTATGCGGCGGGATGACGGCATCCTCCTGGACATCCTGATTGCGGCGCGGCGCGCCCGGCGGTATTTGGCCGGAATGACGCGGGAAGAGTTCGAGGGAAGCCCCCTCCACCAGGATGCCGTCGAAGGGAGACTGATCGCGATCGCCTCTTTGACCCGACGGCTCTCCCCATTTTTGCGGGAAAGCCATCCGGAGATTCCGTGGGATGAATTGATGGCGATGGGCAACAACCGTCTTGTCGCGGAATATTTTCGCCTCGACGTGGGCGCGATCTGGCAGACCGTTCTGGAGGAGCTGCCCCCGGTCATTTCGCTGATTGAAGCGTTGCTCCCTCCGGAGGAGAAATCCGCGGTTTGACGTCCGCCAGGTTTGTCGATGGCATGGACCGGAACGCAGACGATAACCGATTTACCGCGAAAATCTCCGCGTTGTCCGTCGACCGATTCACGGGCTGTCGCGGACGAAGGAGGGGGTGAAAAAATCGTCCGTATCGCGATGGAGACGGGATCGGATCCGATCCCATACGCGTGGGGATTTCGGAGAAGGAGGAAATATGGATTTGGGAATCGCAGGAAGAAAGGCGATCGTCGGCGGCGCCAGTGCGGGTCTCGGCAAGGCTTGCGCGATGTCGCTGGCCCGCCAGGGTGTTGATGTGACCATCATTGCCCGAACGGCGGCCAACATCGAGGCGGCCGCTGAGGAGATCCGTTTCGCCACCGGCGCCGGGGTGACGCCCGTGACCGCGGACATCACCACGGACGAGGGCAGAGCCGCGGCGCTCAAGGCCTGTCCCGAGCCGGACATTGTCGTCAACAACTCGGGCGGACCGCCCACCGGTAACTTCCGCGACTGGGATCGCGATGCCTGGATCGCGGCGCTGAACGGCAACATGCTGGCGGCCGTCTTTATGATCAAGGATACGGTGGACGGCATGATTGCCCGCAAGTTCGGGCGCATTGTGAACATCACCTCGAGCGCGGTGAAGGCGCCGATCGCCATTCTGGGCCTTTCGAACGGCGCCCGGTCCGGTCTGACCGGTTTTGTCGCCGGGGTTTCGCGCGAGGTGGCGAAGCACAACGTGACCATTAACAACCTGCTGCCCGGCGATTTCGATACCGAGCGCCACCGGTCGAACACCCGGGCGATGGCGAAGCTCCAGAACCGGACCTACGAGGAGATGCGGGCCATCCGGACCGCCCAGGTTGCCGCGGGCCGGTTCGGCGATCCATCGGAGTTGGGAGAATACTGCGCCTACCTCTGCAGCGCCCAGGCCGGTTTCATCACCGGACAGAACCTGCTGATCGACGGCGGCAAGTACCCCGGGACCTTTTAATCTCTTCGGCAGAGCGGGCAATTCGGGTGGCAGACGGCGCAGAGGGAGTGCGTCTCGTCACAGAGGAAGCCGTTCAGGACTGGGGTGCGGCAGGAGGCGCACGGGATGGCCTCCACCCGACCGTTCAGCGGGTTGACCGGCAGTTCGATCTGCATGACCTGTTTGCGCCGCTGCATCCGGATGTGAAGCACGACAGCGTCGGCTACCAGACGCAGGGCGCCCAGGGGCTCCGCCTGAATCTCGACGGCGTATTTGTCACGGACATCCTGGATTTTTTCTCGTATTCCAGGCGGGCGGCCTCAAAGCGGCCTGCCGCTTTCTCCCGTTCTCCATCGTCGCTCTACCGTTTTTTCGCCCCCGTTTCGATTTCCTGGGCGATGGCGCTGTAGTACTCCTGCAGCCGTTCCAGGTCGCGGAGCATCCGGCGTTCCGAGCTGCGGAGGAATTCGGGGAAGAGTTGTATGGCCTGTCGGTGAGTCATCTTTTTCATCAGCGAAATGGTCGCCGTTGCGCCGGCGCCCGTGGAAGGAGCCGGGTCGGCAAACGCGGAACGCGCGGAAGAATGAATCGCCTGTGGCAGAGCGACAGTAAGGTTGTTTTCCATGCCCAACGGCACAGTCCGCGTCGTTTCGTTCAAAATGATCGTGACGATCCGCTCGGTTTTCATGTCGGAAACGGCGCCGAGCAGGAACGGAATGACGAGATAGCGAACCGTTGCGATCTGCTGATCGCGATACCGGTAAATGAAGTTCTGCGCCGTGAAATGGCGGTCCAGAAAGGCTTCCGGCATCCGGAGAAGCTGCGGCTTCCCCGGAAGTTCGGCTGTCGCGAAACGTCCCTTTTCGGCGAGGATCTCGCCCATGCCCGCGATAACGGGATTCTGGTCGTGGAGGAGACGCCCGACATCGGAATCCCGTTCTTCCATTCCGAAAGATTCCATTTCCCAAACCTGCAAGCGCCTTCGGAGATGGTCGGGAAAGAGAACCGACAGCCGGCCTCCACCGTTATCTTCCACGAGGGCGCCTTCCAGATCCGCGACCGCTCCGAACCAACCGATGAGATCCATTCGTTACACCTCGTAATCCTCGCCGAAGAGCGCGTTGTCCTGCTCGCGGGTCTTTTCGTAATTCTTGCCGGCCGCGATGATCTCCTCGCCGAACCGCTCGAAAGATGCCCGGCGTTTCTCTTCATCGTCCTCCCGGACCCACATCTCCAGAATGACGCTGCCGAACTCCCGTTCCGAATCAAGGTTGCCGAGGATCGTGTCGATCTCCCCGACGACCAGCTCAAACATGTGGATTTTCTCGTCCAGGATGCGCATCATGTGATCCTCGATGCTCCCGGCGAGACAGAGGTTGAAGACAAAGACGTCTCGCCGCTGTCCTATCCGGTGGAGGTTGCCGATCCGCTGTTCGAGGCGCATGGGATTCCAGGGGATGTCGTAATTGATAAGGATGTTGCAGAACTGGAGATTTCGCCCCTCGCTGCCGGTTTCCGTGCTCAGCAGGCCGGGTTTGAGCAGCGTGATCAGGTTATACAGCTCCAGCAGGTTGTTCTGAACGGGTGTCGCGCTCAAGAGCAGGATGAATTTTTTGCGGATTTCGTTGACGAAACGGTAGCTGGCTGTTCTCCGGTTTCGCAGGCCGTGGGCCTCGTCCACGATGACCAGGTCATAGTCTATGGACGTGATCGTATCGATATTCTTGCGGGATTTGGCTGTGTGGAGTGAGGCGATGATCCGGTCGTGGCGCAGCCAGAAATCCTCCGCCCCTTCCCGGTAGGACGGATCTTCCGTTGTAATGAAATCCACGCCGAATTTCGTTTCCAGCTCCTCCTGCCACTGGGAGACGGTTTCGATCTGATACCAGTACTGGTCGATGTTCCGCAGATGGGCCAGGCAGAGCAGCTCATCGAACTCCCGGATCAGCCGGATGCGGTGGTATTCCACCCACAACTGCCATGCACGGGGGGGTCCGTCGCCGAAGCGGCTCATCTCCGCGAAGAGAGGCTCGTTGATGAAGGTGAAGCGGACGGCAGGTTTTCCTGTTCGCCGGG
>DIKL01000121.1:37665-47470 GCA_002424545.1 Syntrophaceae bacterium UBA5619 | reverse complement strand
CGCCGGCGCCGGGCAGCGCGCCGATTCCGATCCCGATGAGCGCGCTCTTGATGATCAGGTACAGATGCTTGAACAGGAGCCTCCAGTCGGGAAGGATCTTTCGGACGTCCTGTTTGATCGACATGAGGTTGATGTCGTGGAGCTGGACGAGGGCTTCCGAGACGCCAAACAGGCCGATCATGATCGCCACGAAGTGGATTCCGCTCATCAGGCCGACACTCCCGAAGGCGAAGCGGGGCTGACCGGTAAAGTTGTCCATCCCGATCATGCTCAGCAGGATGCCGAGCGCCCCCGCGAAGACCCCTTTGGCCAAGGACTCGCCGGAGAGACTGCCGACCAGTAGGATCCCCATGACGGCCAGCAGGAAGTAGTCCCGCGGCGCGAATTTCAGCGAGAATTCCGAGATGAGCGGCGCTGCGAAGATCAACGCGATGATCCCCATAAAACCGCCGATGACCGAAGCGGTGGTCGAGAGACCGATCGCCTTGCCCGCCTCGCCCAGCTTGGCCAGCGGGTAGCCGTCAAACCCGGTGGCGACGGCGGCCGGCGCCCCGGGAATGTTCAGCAGTATCGAGCAGCGGGAACCGCCATAGACGCCGCCGGTCCAGATGCCGAACATCAGGCATAGGGCTGGGTTGAGCTCCCACGAAAAGGTGAAGGAGATCAGGATCGAAACCGCCATCGTGACGGAAAGGCCGGGGATCGCACCGATGTAGATCCCCGCCAGCGTGCCGAGCGCCGTCAGACCCAGCAGCTTGATATCCAGGAGCGACATCATGAAATAATGAAGGTTGAAGGCCGTGGATGCTGCTTCCATAGGTTTATGCTCCCATCACCAGAGGATGACCGTGAAGACCGTTTGAAAGAGGACGTAGATGATCGCCACCATGAAGGCCGCGATCAGAAACGCCTTCCATATCTTGTCCGCTTTCAAAAAAATGAACGATCCAACGAGGAACAGGTAGGTGCTCGGCAGAAAATGGAGCGGAGCGGTCACCAGGATGTAGGCGACCAGGATCACCGTATAGCCGATCACGATCTTCGGTAACGCGAAGGGCCGGGCCCGACGGATCTCCTCAACAAGCGGCAGCTCCGCGTACCGTTTACGGTTTTTCCAGATTATGGAAACCGCTGCCCCGATCATGATGGTTGTGATGAAAATGGGAAACGCACCTGAGGAGGAGAGGCTTTTCAGATTCGGGATTCTGATTGCGGTAATGAGCATGAAAACGCTGAAACCCAGAAAAAACCAGAGCAGGATGCGCTCCCCGGGCCGCTGTCGGCTCTTTTCTTCCATGGCGGAAACTCCTTGTAAAATCGCCGGCCGGGCGGTCGCCCAGCCGGTGCGTGGATCACGTATCTCTTGGTAAGATCAGGCTATGGCTTAGGAATCCCGAACTTTTCGGGTGAGAACTTCGTGGCCCCCGCTTCGTGCAGAAGCCAGGTTGTGGTCGACTGCCATTTGTTGAGGAACTGCTCCGCTTCGACCCCGGAGATCCCCATGTAAATGGAGCCGAAGTTCTTGATGAACTCCTGGGCCTTGGGGTCTTCCACACCCTTCTTGAACGCGCCGACCAGGATCTTCTTGATCGGGTCCGGGGTCTCCTTCTTCACAAAGACACCGTAGAAAGGACCCCACGGGAGGTACTTCTTGTAGTTCGCCGACGTGGCGGTGATCAATGGAACCTCTTCCAGGCCGGCGACCGGCGTGTCAGACACCATGGCCACCGCGCGTAAACGGCCCGCCCGGAGATGCTCGCGGCAGGCGGCCAGGCCGAACGTCGACCACTGGACGTGGCCGCCCAGCAGCGCCGTCGTCAGGGGACCCTCTCCCTGGAAGACGATCTCATTGAAGGTCACGCCATCGATCGCCTTCATCATGGATCCAACCACGTGCGGAAGGCCGCCCGGTCCGGTCTGCCCCATCTTGATCTGGCCCGGGCTCTTCTTCGCCTCCGCGAAAATGTCGCCGAGGGTTTTCCACGGCGAGTCGCTCTTGACGACAACCACGCCGACGTTGCGGGCGAACAGCATCACCGTGTAGAAGTCCTTGTATTCGAGCTGCGAGATGTCCAGAACGCGGTAAAGGTTGGGATTTTCGGCACCATACAGAAGGGTGTAGCCGTCCGCCGGCTGGTTGTGGACCCACTGCATGCCGACGGCGCCCGTCGCACCCGTCTTGTTCTGCAGGACGATCTTCTTTCCCAGCACCTTCTCAACGTAAGGCGTTACGGCGCGGGAGACATTGTCCGTCGCCCCGCCGGCGCCCCACTGGATGACGCCCATGATGTCTTTGGTCGGATAATCCGCCGCCTGGACGGGAATCGCAAAACCGACGGCCAGCAACGTTACCATCACACAAAACCATCTCATCTTTCCCATCTTCATTCCTCCTGTCCGTAAAGTGTTTGGTGCTACATGCCGAACAATACCTTTGCGACATCACCTGCCTTGAAGTACTCGAACGCTTCATTCACTTCGTCCAGCCGGAACGGACGGCTCACGATCGGCTCCGCCGTCACCTTCTTGTATTCCACCCAGCGGATGCCCCTCCTGAACCAGCGCGGGATCGAGGCGGTGTCCGCCCAGACCTGGAGTCCATTCCGGACCATATTCAAGGGGCTGATCGTCGCTTCGGGATAGAGACCGAAGAGCATCACCCGACCCTGCGCGGCCGCCAGATTGATGGCCAGCCCCACCGTCGACGGATGGCTCGCCGTTTCGACGACGATGTCGCACCCCAGCCCCCCCGTAAGCTCCTTCACCTCATGGACCGGGTCCACCTTGCTGCCGTTGACGATATGGTCCGCTCCGAGCTTTTTGGCCATCGAGAAACGTTTGGCATCTTGATCCAGGCCGATCACGATGATCTTCGCTGCGCCGGCCGACTTGAAGGCCTGCACATGAAAGAGACCGATCGCGCCGGGACCAACGATGGCCACCGTCTCCGCCAACTGCGGCTTGACGTGTTCGAAGGTGCGAACGGCCAGGTTGATCGGCTCGACGCAGGCGGCGTTGATCATGGAGACCGAATCGGGCACCCTGAAGGCCGTGAAGGCCGGAACCGTGATATATTCGGCGAAGGTCCCGCCGCGGGTGATCCCCAGGTGGGTCCAGCCCGTGCACAAGTTCGGGGAGCCGTTCTGACAATTTCCGCACTGGCCGCAACCCCAAACCGGAATGAGGCTGACCCTGTCCCCGATTTTCAGGTTCGTGACCCCCTGCCCCAGTCCCGCAATCATCCCGGCTCCTTCATGCCCCATGACCAGCGGGAACGGCAACGGCACGCGACCCTTGTATAAACCCTTATAGATCATCACATCGCTGTAACAGATTCCCGATATCCCCATCTTCACGAGCACCTCGCCGGGTCCGGGTTCAGGTCTCGGCAAATCCCGCACTTCCACGGCGCCGACGCCTTCTCCAACCTTGACAATGGCTTTCATCAAACTTTCCTCTCATTTCAATGAAAAATTTTGAAAATTTCACCCGACGAGCGTTCCACGGTATGATGCAAATATTTCACGGCAGGATGCCAGATTCCTATGATATAGAAAATTATCTGTCAAGCACGAATCCGTACTGCCCGTTAAATCCCCTTTACATGCAAGACCGCTTTTCGTATTCTTCCAAATTAATGAGATAATGTCACGGGAGGCCAACATGAAAATTTACGATGTAACATGGCCGATCACACCGGAAATGCCCGTATGGCCAGACCAACCGCCCGTCCGGATTGCACGGGTGCGGAGCATGGACAAGGGGGAACGAAACAATCTCTCCGAGTTGGCCTGTACGGTCCATATTGGCACTCATGTGGACGCTCCGCTGCACTTTATCGCCGACGGCATCGACATCCCGGCGCTTTCGCTTGATGTATTGATCGGTCCGACGCGGCTGATCGAACTTTCCGATGTGGACGAGATCACCGTCGCGTCGCTGTCCCGCTTTGACTTGAACGGGGTGACGCGCCTTCTCTTCAAGACCAGCAACAGCCGTTTGAGCCTTGACGGCTTCCAGAAATCATTTGTCGCCGTCGCGCCGGATGCGGCCGGGTGGCTGGTCGACCATGGCATCAGGCTGGTGGGAATCGATTATCTTTCGGTGGAGCGTTTCGGCAGTGACGGCTCGGTGCATCGCAAACTGCTCGGTGCGGGCGTAATTTTGGTCGAAGGGCTGGACCTGGCCGATGTCCCGCCGGGCGACTATACGCTCTGTTGCCTGCCGCTGAAGCTGGTCGGCTGCGAGGGCGCGCCCGCCCGCGTGGTCTTGGTGCAGGCCTAGGGAAAAATGGCCTGAACACACCGCTCCGACCGTCCGGGTTACTCCCGCGGTGAAAGCTTTACTGAAAAGCCGTCATCTTTGTCATTCCCGCGCAGCCGTGAATCCGGACAGTTTTGTGCAGACGCTCATCCTTACAGCCGTATCGGCTGGCCTGTTTGTCCAGACCCCAGAATCGCAAGTGTCGCTTCGAGGGTTCTTCTCGCGTCCTCTCCGGAGATCCGCGGGATGTCCTTTCCCAGGACAATCGAGCAAAAATGACTCAATTCCCTAACGTAGGGATCCTCCCGACTGATCTTGTATCCCTGCTCGGTAATGGGAAAACTCCATCCCGTCTTGGACGGGTCGCTGTAGTAACGTCTCTTCATCTGCGGGAACAACAGGGATCCCTCCGTTCCAAAAAACTCATAGCAATTCCCGAAATCACTGTAAAGGAATGGATTTTCTCCGGTTGTTCCCTCCCAGGAGGTCAGGGAAGGCGTGCAATCGGCCAGGAAAATCGTTCCGAGCGCCCCATTCTTGAATCGCAACGAGATGGCGGCGGTATCCTCCACAGGGAAATTTCGGACCTTGTTGCCGACCTGGGCGTAGACTTCATCGATCTCACCGCAGATATGCCTAAGATTGTCGATCTCGTGGATCAGGTTGATCAGGATCGGCCCGCCGCCCTTCTCCTTTCGCCAAGAGAGGGGACCCGCGTAATAGGATTCGGGTTTCAGCAAGGCCCATGTCACGGTGACTCCGACAAGACGACCCAGTCCGCCTCCGGTCACGATCTCGCGTGCCTTTTCCACAAGACTGCTGAATCTCCTCTGATGCCCCACCAACATTTGAACCTGATATTCAGCGACCGCCTCAATGAGACGGTTCGCATCGGCGACGCTTTGGGCAATGGGTTTTTCAACAAAAAGATGCAGCCCCTTGCGGGCGCAGTCGATCCCGATGGGCGTATGGAGGTGGTTTGGCGCGGCAATGACGACCCCGTGCAGATTCTCCTTCCGGATCATTTCCAGATGGCTTTTGTAAAAGTTGATCCCCAGTTCCGCCGCGATTTTTTGTCTTCCCCCGTCAGCGTCCGAAGCGGCCACAAGGTCGCACAGATCGATCTTCTTCAGGGTTTCGGCATGGGCCGTTCCCATCAAGCCCAAACCGACCAGACCGATTCTCGCCTTATCCATCTTTCCACTCTCCATCCCATCATCAGAGGTTCACAGCCCGTCCCGCTGCCGCGGCAAAACCCGGGCGCAACCCACGGGCCGTCGGACACAAGCCGCCGTCGCTCATCCGAAAACGACGGCCTGTCCGGTTTTCCCCGACTGTTCGATCGCCAGGGAAACCTCCAGCGTTTTCCGGGCATCGACTCCGTCGATCTTCGGGGCTTCCGTGCCCCGGATGACCCCGCAGAAGTTCCGGATCTGCCGGGTATAGGCATCCTCGCGGTCAATCTTGATTCCCTCTTCGCAGAGGGGGTATTGCCATCCCGCCTTCGCAGGGTCCCGATAGAAGAGTTTCCTCATGCCGGGGAAGGTCACCATTCCTTCCGTGCCGTAATAGTAATAGCAGTTTCCCGGACTGTGGTAGAAGAATAGGTTCTCGCCGGTATTGGCCTCGTAGGCTATATTTCCAGGCACCGTGTCGGAGAGAAAAATATTCGCCACAGCGCCGCCCTTGATCCGAAGGCTGATGCTGACCGTGTCCTCAACCTGGAATTGCCGCGCCTCGTTGCTGACCTCGGCATACAGCCGCGTGATGTCGCCGCAGATGTAGCGGATGTTGTCGATCTCATGGATCAGGTTGATCCGGATCGGTCCTCCTCCCGGCTGCGTTCTCCATGCAAAGGCCCCCTGAAAATAGTCCTTCGGCTTGTACAGGGCCCAGAGCACCGTCACGCCGACGAGTTTCCCGATCTGTCCGCCCCGGACAATCTTCCGGAGCTCCTCGATGAGCGGGTTGTGCCTCCGGTGGTGCGCCACCATCAGATGAACCTTGTTTTCATCGGCGGACTGAATCAGCAGGTCGGCGGATTCCAGATCGCCCGTAATCGGTTTTTCCATCAAGATGTGCAACCCTTTTTTCGCGCAGGCCACGCCCACCATGAGGTGGGACTCGTTCGGAACGGCAACCACCACGCCGTCCAGCTTTTCTTTTTCGATCATCTCCTCAAAGGAGATGTAAAACTTCGTTCCCAGCTCTTCGGCTATCCGTTGAAGCTCGGCATTGATGTCGCAAGCGGCCACGAACTCTACATTTTTCATCCTGCTCATGGTCGCCGCATGAAGTTTCCCGATCATTCCGATCCCGATCAGCCCCAAACGCACTTTTCCCATACTGCCTCCTTTGAAAAAGAGAATGTTCGTACAGAATTTTTGCTGAAGTCCAGCGCAAAGATGATGGTCCAACTTCAGAGGCGACTTTTTCCGCTTCTCTCCCGTCAGCGCTCCCGTTCAGTTGATCAGCTTAAAGAGTCGCGGAAGCGTCAGCGTAAACCAGGGCACATAGGTAATGACGAAGAGAATCGCAATCTCCACGATCAGAAACGGAAAGATCTCCTTCAGAAGCGGACCTATTTTCATTTTGGCCACGCCACTGACCACAATAAGGCAGAGGCCCATCGGCGGCGTGATCAGTCCTATCATTAAATTGACCACCGCAATGAGCGCAAAATGCATGGGATTGATCCCGACCTGGGTCACCAGGGGCATCAGGATCGGGATGGTAATCATAATGGCGGCCAACCCTTCCAAGAAACAACCGACGATGAGCAGGAATATATTCACAAGAAGAAGGATAATGTAAGGGTTTTTTGAAATGGAGAGGATGTATTGGCTCACCCTTTGGGGGATCTCCTGTGTCGCAAGGATCCAACTGAACGCATTGGCCATCGCAAAGACAATCAAGATGGTACTCGTCAAAACCATGCTTCTGCAGAAGATATTTGGAAGATCCTTGAGGGACAGGGTCCTCATAACAAAGAATCCGACAAAGAGGGCATAAGCAACGGCCACGGAGGCGGCTTCCGTGGCTGTGAAAATTCCGCCGAGGATTCCCCCTAAAATAATCAGGGGCATGAGCAAAGGGATGATGGTTCCCGAAAGGGTCCTGAAAAAGGTTTCCCAATGAATGGGTTCGACGATTTTCTGGTAGTTTCTTTTGCGCGATATGAAATAATTGACGGCCATTAATCCAAATCCGATGAATACACCCGGCAGCAATCCCGCCAGAAAGAGACCCCCCACGGAAAGATTGGCGATCGTGGCCAGAACCACCATCGGAATGCTGGGAGGAATGATGGGACCGATGATGGAGGACGAGGCCGTTACGGCAGCGCTATAAGCCCTGCTGTACCGTTCTTTTTCCATAGCCGGGATCAAGATGGAACCCAGGGCGGAAGTATCGGCCACCGCGGAACCGCTGATACCCGCGAAAAACATGCTGGCCACGATGTTCACGTGACCCAATCCTCCCCGAATCCTTCCAACCACCAGTTTAGAAAACTCTATGATGCTATCGGTAATTTTCGCGGCATTCATCAAATTCCCTGCAAGGATGAAGAAAGGGACAGCCATGATGGGGAAGGAATCCATTCCCGTGAACAACCGCTGCGGAATGAGATGAAGGGGGACAGTGGGGAGGGCTATCACGGCGACCAGCGCGGTAATCCCCAACACAAATGCAATCGGGATTCCGAGGGCCAGCGTCAAAAAGAAACTGATTCCCAACAGCAGGTTCATAATGCTTCACCTCGTTTCTCGGGATTTTGATCGCCCTTGATAAAGATCATGATGAGGGCTTCCAGGAGGATCAGAAGGCAGCCCACCGGAATTGCCAGATAGGCCCACCCCATGGGGATCTCCATTGCGGCGGAAGTTTGCCCCTTAATTTGATAGACCAGGGCAAATCCTTCTATCATCACGATTGCCATGAAGAGGGCGACGATGAACTGCGCTGTCCTTGTCAATACAATCGCCGTCTGTCCGTGAAGCCGATCCATGATGATCGTGACTCCAACATGGGCACCCTCTTTAAAAGCGACAAAGGCCCCGAGACAGGCGCCCCATACCATCAGGTACCGGGCCAGTTCCTCTGACCAAGGCAGAGGCGCCTCAAGAACATACCGAAAGAAAACACCCAGCAGTACGATGAGCGTCATGGCCCCCGTGACAAAAAAAAGGACCCATTTCATCAGATTCTGAACGGATTGTTCGACTTGTAGTATCCCCTTACGAATATCACTCATAAGGTCCCTTCCTTTCGACGGAAAATTGAATTTCTGGTCTTCAGAGATAAAATCATTCCACGGTTTCATTTCGTGATAAAAATTTCTGCGGCAACGATGGTCAAACACTCTCCTCTTGTGACCTGCCGAACCCGGGGTGCTCAAATGATCATCCGGCCATCCCTCTCTCATTCAGGCGGGGATGGCCGGATGATGACAGTCATTTCGCCAATTCAGCCTCGGCCTCACTGATTGCCTTCATCAACTTATCGATCCATTCCGTACCAACCTGACTCGCAACATAGTCCCTGACCGGCTTCTGGGTAGCCGT
The DNA here is from genome assembly GCA_002424545.1 of Syntrophaceae bacterium UBA5619. GTDB lineage: Bacteria > Desulfobacterota > Syntrophia > Syntrophales > UBA5619 > UBA5619. Next base: position 38,642 of record DIKL01000121.1, on the reverse strand, counting down.
CTTGAACTGAGCCCGTTCCGCCGCGGTAGGCGCATAGACCTGCATACCCTTTGTCTGCACTTCCGAGATCCCGGTGGCGGAATTGAGGTGTTGAACGCCTCGGCCCACCACCGCCGACGTATAAGCCGAGGTCTTGAGCAACTCCTGGGTCTCCTTGGGCAAACCCTGATAGAATTTTTCATTGATCAGGAAGAAATCACAGCCGTACGAATGGCCGTCCAGAATCATATACTTCTGGACTTCGTAGAGCTTGGCCTGCATAATGGTTGCGACGGGATTTTCCTGCCCGTCAACGACCTTCTGCTGCAGTGCGGTGTATGTCTCCGACCAGGCAATGGGGGTCGGCGCGGCACCCAGAGCCTTGACCATATTGACATAGACCGGGGTCTCCATGACCCTGATTTTAAGCCCTTTCATGTCTGCGGGGGACTTGATGGGCCCTTTGGAGTTTGTGAAGTTTCTGAATCCCGTCTCTCCGTAAGCCAGCACCCTCATGCCCGTCTGTTTGAGTATGTCCGCGGCCAGTTCTTTCCCGAACCAGCCGTCCATCACTCTCCAGGCCACGGGACCAGAGGCGAAGAGGTAGGGAATATCCAGAACCTGGGCCGGTTTGTAAAATCCTGCTATGGCCCCGGAGACAAAGGCCATCTGAATGGTGCCGAGCTTTACACCCTCGATCAGCTCTCTTTCATTGCCCAACTGGCTTGCGGGAAACACCTTAACGTTCACATTGCCCCCCGAGCCGCCTTCCACGAGCCCCTTGAACGTCGCCCCCGCCGCCCCCTTCTTGGAAATGCATACGTCCGCCGGATCCACGTGACCCAATTTGATTTCGATGGGCGCAGCACCGAGCTGAGGAACCACCCCCCACCCGGAAATCACCAACGACAATCCGATCATGAGTCCCAACAACATTGCTGACTTCTTCATCGTCTCTTCCTCCTTTTCAAGTTGTCTGTCTTTCCGAATCCCGCCGG
>DIKL01000121.1:0-37608 GCA_002424545.1 Syntrophaceae bacterium UBA5619 | reverse complement strand
GGCCAGGCGACCGTGTAGAGGTGCCTGCCGCCCCGGTCCGGTCCCTTGAGGAGCAGGTCGATCTCCTCGGCGCTCCTCTGGGTCATATACTTGGCATCCGGCAGCACCCCCGGAGGAAACTTCGCCAGGATGTCGTCGTGCAGCTTGACCACGTAGTTCAGGTAGTTCTCAATGGCGCCGAAAGCCTTCTCGGCCTTGGCGAGCGAGGGTTTTCCCAGTACGCCTTCCGGATAGAGGGCGAACTCCACCCCGCCGCCGCCGACATGGCTCTGGCCGGGGATGGGGTAGTTGTAGATGTCGCCTCCCTTGTCGATGTGCCCCTCGGGCAGGAAACCCCACGTCTTGTTGTCGACGCAGTTCTCCATCCGGACGAGCTCCGGGAACAGCGCCAGACAGAGGGAGCACTCCGCCTCGTCGCCGTGGCGGAACGGCGTCTCGAAGGGGCCGCCGTGGGCCTTGTCCTTCAGCGCGTCGCCCATGATCTTCATCACGTCCAGGAAGATGATCACGGCGGGGACCTGGTACTTCTTGGCCCACTCCTGGATGGCCGACGGGATGATGTACTCCTGGCCGTGGCTGCTCATCAGGATCTGCTTGCGGAAGCCCGCGTTCCAGTACCCCGAGACGATCGAGCGCACCATCGCGGAGGTCAGGTCGTCGGGGATGGGAACGGTCCCCGTCTGCCCCAGGTGGGCAAAGGGGTGGGATGCGTACCAGAGCGGCTCGGCGACGGTGCAGCCGGTCTTCTGCGCGATCAGTTCGCACATCCTGGTCACGATGAACCCGTCTTCGCCGTAGGGCTGCGCGTCCCCATGGTTCTCCGTCGAAGCGAACGGGATGAGCAGGATGTCATTCACCTGCAACCGTTCCTCGACGTCCTTCTTCGTCATCGTCTGGTAGTAGATCTTCGACGGCTTCTCCATGTGTCCGCCGCCCGTGAGCGGCAGGTTCCAGTTTCCCATGTTTGTTCTCCTTTCGACGATTTAAAAAACATTCTCCGGGATCTCGACCTCCCAGATCCGCTGCATCTCCTCCATCGTAACGTCATAGACGGAATTCATCGGCGGCAGCGGCTCCTCCCGCATGAACTCCGGCATGTCGTTGAACTCCTCCCCCGCCCCGGAGCGCCGGTTGAACTCCCGCTCCGTATCGAGGACATCCAGCCCCATTTTTTGCACGTCCGCATAGGTCCAATCCCATCCGTACCTTCCCTTCAACAGCGGCAGGAAAAGATCGGGATTCTTGGTAAAGGGAGGCCTTGTGAAGAGGCACAATCCCATCGTATCGAGGATCGCGGCGCGGATCTGGAGCTTCCGGGAACTCTCCACCTGGTTTTCGATCCCGAGCGGGTTGATCGTACGGACGGTCTCCAGCGCATTTCCCGCCGTGTGGTCCGCGCCCATCGGGGAGGTCACGTAGGTTACCCCGTTTCCCTTCAGCGCACGGGGATCGTAGGCGGCAATCGCCTGTCCCTTGATCGCGGGAACGCGCCGGACCCCCAGGACCTTCCCGGTGACGACCACGCCGTTTCCGATGATCCGCCCCATCCAGGTACCGCAGCCGATCTGCCGGACGAGGTCCTTGGCGCCTTCCGCGTCGCCGAACGCGATGACCCCCGCCTCCATCGCGACGCCGATCGCCGCTCCCGTTTCAATCGCATCCACGCCGACCTGGTTGCAAAGATCGTCCAGTTCGGCGATGTCATCGATACTGCCGATTCCGCAGTTCGATCCCAGAAGGGCGATATTTTCGTACTGGATCGAGGCGACGGTCTTCTTGCCTGAGGCGTTGGGGAAGACATTCGAGCAGGAGATGACGCAGCCGCGAACGCATGGGGTGCCCGATCGCCCCTCGCCGCCGCGTTCCGCGATCAAATCGGCTATCCTGTCGCCGCAGATTTCATCCGCCCTTTCGAAGCTGCCGGCGCTGAAGTTCCGCGTCGGCAGGATTCCGATTTCGTTGCATAGGGTCAGCACGGCCGGCGTTCCATATTTATGTCGGTTCTCCGTCTTTGGGTCCGCCATGATCCCCTGTACGAGAGCCTTGCCGGCTTCCCGAAGCAGCTTCTCATCGAAAACGGAAATCGGAGGCGCGGCGGAATCATCGACGACGATCGCCTTGACCCCCTTCGAACCCATGACCGCCCCGAGACCGCCCCGTGCGGCATAACGGACCTGAACATCCTGTGGGCCGGAAACCGCGATCCCGGCGCCGCCCATCTTCATCTCTCCCGCGGGACCGATGCAGATGATCCCGGGAGAATCGCCGAACCGCTCCCGGAGGAGCCGAATCGTCTCGGAGACCCATTTCCCCTTGAGTTCAGGCATGTCGATCAGACCGCTCCCGTCCGCGGCGATTCGCAACACGGAGGTAACCGGCCGGTCCGGCAGCTCTTCCAGCACAACGGCCTTAATCCCGAGGGCGGCGATCCTGCTCCCCGCCTCCCCGCCGACATCGCTTTCCTTCACGCCGCGGGTCAGCGGACTTTTCCCGCCGATGGAAAACTTGCCGGTCGTCGTCACCGGGCTTCCGCCGAGAAGTCCCGGGGCAACGATCAGTTTGTTGTAACGGCCGAGGGGATCGCATGTCGGCGGCACCTCCCGCAGCAGGAATTTCGAGATCAGAAGCCGGCCGCCCCAACGCATCTCCTCCCGTGATGCCTTTTCCTTGACGACCCGGCCTGTTTTGGTATTCACCCGGACAATCCATTCCATGTTGTCGCCTCCCTACATCAGACGATGGGAACTCTTGAAATTCTCCAGCAAGGCGTTGAGTTTTTCAGCCGTGACCGGACTGACCTCGATCCCCTCGCACAAACCCTGCCGTTCTTTGTCGGTTTCGATCTCACCCGGCAGGTAGATCCGGGAAACGCCTTTCGCTTTCCTTGACGACCGGATCGACGCCGAATACTCCCGGAAAAGCGATCTGAACCGATCCAACGGCATAAAACGCTCGATGTCGACGGCCAGTGTGAACACGCCGACACCCGTCGGTCCCTCGAGCTGGTGGAACGTGCGGATATCCGGACCACACCGGGAACCGGAAAGCATGCCGGCCAGCACATCGATCATCATGGCCAGACCGTACCCTTTGGGTCCGCCGATCGGCGCCAACGCCCCCTTGAGCGCTTCCGCCGGATCGGTGGTCGGCGTCCCCGTCCCGTCGAAGGCCCACCCCGCGGGGATGCTCTCCTTCAGACGAGCCGCGCGCCGGATCTTGCCGCGGGCCACCAAGGTGGACGACATGTCCAGGACCACGGGAGGAGAGCCCTCCTCACCGGGAATGGAGATCGAGAGCGGATTTGTGCCGAAAAAGGCCTCCGCTCCCCCCCAGGGCGGCATGGCCGCGGCGGCATTGGCCATCACGATCCCGACCATATTTTCCCGCGCCGCCAACAGGGTATAGAAAGAGAGGATGCCGATGTTGTTGGTGTTCCGCACCAGACAGCAGCCGATCCCGAATTCTCTCGCCTTCCCTACGCTGATTCCCATCGCCCGATGGCCGGCCGCCGGACCCAGGCCATTTCCGCCGTCGAGAAGCGCCGTCGCGCCGCTGTCCTGCAGCACGGTCAGATTCGTCGGAATCCTCAGCATGCCGGCTTCAACCCGTTCCGGCAGCAGAGTCAGAAGGTGGACGCCGTGGGTATCGATTCCCCTCAGCTCCGCCTTGATGAGGGCGTCGGCCACGACGGCGGCTTCGTCATCGGCCGCATGCAGTCCCTTGAGGATATGGACTGCGATCTTCCTCAATCGTTCCGCCTTCACCTTCATCAGGCTATTCCTCTTTCAGCCCCAGAAACTCGAAGACCTTGCCCAGCTTGTTGAACTCCACGCTGGACACCCCCGCCTTTAAATGCACCGCCTTCTTCTCTTCCGCTGCCGTCCGCGCAAGCGATTTGGCCAGAACCTCCTCGCATTCGGCGCGCGCCACAACGACCATGCCGTCGTCGTCGCCGAGGATGATGTCGCCGGGATTCACCATCGTCCCGCCGAAGAGCGTCGGATGGTTGATCAGCCCAAGCGTTGATTTCGCCGTCCCGAGGATGCAGCGGCCCCGGCAGAAGATCGGGAACCCCATGCGGATCATCTCCTCCGAATCGCGTACGCAGCCGTCAATGGCCAGACCGCCTATTTTTCTCCCCATGGCGGACGTCGCCATCAGGCCACCCCAGTAACCCGCCTCGTAATATCCGCCCACCGTGGCGACCAGGATGTCCCCCGGCTGCGCTCGTTCGAGGGCCTTGTGGAGCATCAGATTGTCCCTGGGGTGGCACTGGACGGTGAAGGCGGGGCCGCAGATGCGGATGCCCTTCGCAATCGGTTTGATGCCGCAGTCGATGTATCCCTTCCGGCCGGAGGCTTCATGAACGGTCGCCGTCCCGATGCTCCGGAATCGATCGATGATCTCCCTGGCCGGTCTCTCAATCTTGTTGATCACGTGAACCATGATTTTCTCAGTGCAAATCCATTAAATAACGGTTTTCAGGTATTCCAACGAATTCCGGAGATGGGTCCGAATCGCCGTCTCCGCCCGCCGGGGATCACGGGCAATGAGCGCATCGATGATCTCCAGGTGTTCCTTGAAGGATTTCGCCGCCCGATCCTGCCGGTTCGGTGTAAAAAAATAGAGAGTGATCCGGATGATCTGTTCCTGCAGCCCCTGATATTCCCGAATCAATTTCCGATTGCCGTAGGCGGCAAAGATGAAACTGTGGATCTGATCTCCCGCGCTGAAATAGTTCTTGCCGTTTCTCCCGCCGTTCGTGTTTGAGGCCGCAAATTTATCCCGGATGGCCCGGGCCTCCTCAAGGTTCAGATCCTCCTTTGCGGCGACGCGTTTGGTCACTTCACATTCCAGGATTTCCCGGATTTCAAAGAGTTCCCGGATGTCCTGGAAGGAGAAGCGGGAAACGAAGGCCCCTTTCCCGGGAATGTTCTCCACCAGCCCCTTCTTCTCGAGCTGCTGCAGAGCCTCGCGAACGGGGGTCTTGCTGATCTTCAATTCTTTCGAGAGTATTCCTTCATTCAGAGGATCACCCGGTTTGAGGGCGTTGGTGATAATCCTCCGTTTCAGATTTTCGTAGACGATCATCTTTTTGCTCTTCGTACTGTTGGGCATCTTTCTCTTCTCCCCAGCGTCCGGATCGCACAAAAGATATTTAGAATATATTCTGAAGATATTTTCAGGATGGAGCTTACATACAAACAAAATCCTGTCAAGAAAAAAATGGGATGTGTTATAAAGGCGATCATGAACGGTCCGTACACAACGGAAACCCTTGTCCGCTCCGTTTTGAAGATGGAGGTCTGAGATGGCCGGCGGGAAGACGGAACAGACGGCAAGATGGCCGAATCACGGCTGGGCTGGGCTGGGCTTGCACTGATCTCCCTCTTCTGGATCCTGAACTGGTCCCTGCCCGGAACACGAACCCACTGGGGATTTTTCCCGCTGTGGGTCGGCTATAGCCTCACCATCGACGCCCTCGTTTTTTTACGCAAAGGCCATTCCCTGCTCACCCGGACGCCCGCCGTCTGGGTGGGTCTCTTCCTGGTTTCAGCTCCCGCCTGGTGGCTCTTCGAACTGATCAATCTTCGGACGCAGAATTGGAGCTACCTCGGCGAGGAAAGCTTATCCACCCTGGAGTATGCGGCGCTTTCCACGCTCAGTTTTTCGACCGTGATGCCCGCCATCTTCGGCACGGCGGAATGGGTGGGGACCTGGAAACGGGTGCAGCGACTCGGCACCGGACCGGTTGTCCGGAAGACCTCCGAAGTCCTGCGCGGTTTTTTTGCCGCAGGCGCACTCATGCTGCTTCTGCTGCTCGCCTGGCCGGAGCTTTTCTTTCCTCTGGTCTGGATTTCCGTCTGCTGCATCCTTGAACCGCTGAACGTGCGTCTGGGGAACCGCTCGCTGCTGGACGATCTGTCCCGGGGCGACTGGCGGCCGGTGATCGCCCTGTCGATCGGCTGCGTCATCTGCGGTTTCTTCTGGGAGATGTGGAACTTCCACTCCTGGCCGAAGTGGATCTACCGGATCCCGTATGCAGACGTTTTTCACCTCTTCGAGATGCCGCTTGCGGGTTACCTCGGCTATATCCCGTTTTCCCTGGAGCTTTTCGCGCTCTATCACCTTGTCACGGGATTCTTCCGCCGGGAACATGCCCGGAACGATCTCCGCCTGTAAAATCGTTGGATTAACTCGGTCTCTGCCCTTCCCATGCTCAGGAGACCCGGATCAGATCCTTAATACGCGAGGGTGACGGAAAATCGGCAATCACATTGGGAAGTTCCTCCAACGGATAGACGTTCGTGATGAAGAGATCCGTACGGATCTCCCCGTTTTTCAGCAGATCGATCGCCGTCCGGAACTCGTCCAGATAAATCAAAGACCCCTTGATGATCAGCTCCTTGCGCGTGATGAGAAAAGCCGGGAAGGTGGTATCCGCCTTCGGCAGACCCAGATGAACGATCGTCGCGCCGGGGGCACACCATTTGACGATATGAGCCAGGGCGCCCGGCGTGCCGCTGGTTTCGAAAACCACATTGAAAGACCCGGCGGCGGCCTCCAGGGACTCTGCCGAATGGTATGTTTCGGCCGCCCCCAGTTTTCTGGCGACATCCAGGCGAGATTCCGCGATGTCGACGACCGTCACCCGGCCGCCGGAGAGAACGGCAAGCTGAATGAAAAACATCCCGATGGCGCCGGCCCCGTAGATGAGAACCCTGTCTGTTGGCGTGGGCCGGCATTTTGAAATGCCGTGCACGGCAACGGCGAGGGGTTCCGTCAATGCCGCATTCGAGTCGGAGAGTCCGTCCGGCAGTCTCCAGACGTACTTACGGGGAACAACAACATATTCAGCGAAGGCGCCGTTCACGTCCAGCCCCAATCGAATCTTGTTGGGGCAGACGTTTTCCATTCCGCTCCGACAGATCTCGCAGGTTCCGCAAGCAAAATTCGGCTGAATCGCCACCCTTTCCCCGATCCGGACCCCTTCGACCTCCGAACCGAGGGCCGCTACATCCCCGATGGCCTCGTGGCCCGGGATGACCGGCAGGATGCCCCCCAGATATCCCAAGTATTTCGAATAATCCGATCCGCAGATCCCCACCTGTCGAACCTGAACCAACACTTCCCTCTTGCCCGGGGAAGGTTTCGTCACTTCCTGGATCTCCATCTTTTTGGTATCCGTCAGTACGATCGCTTTCATGTATACACCTCTCGTGATTGGTTCCCTCGTCCGTCTTGTTGTTTGGATCGGTTTGGAAAATACGATTCATTCACCTTCGGAAACGGCTTTTCAAGATGATCGCTCCGGATCATTTACCCCGCCCCTTGAAGGGCGTTATTCGGAAAACGCCGGCGGCCCCTCCTTGGCGTCCTCACTCAGCAGCATGCGCATTGCGGCCGGGTGCTGATCCTGAATGCTCCGCTCCAGAGAATTTGTACCACATTCAGAGCCTGCATTCCGCTAAATATTTAAGCTGAATCGTTTACCGACGGATCTTCCCTCCGCACCCGGGACAGGGCGGCCCCGAGCACCAAAAAGGCGGATTTCCAATTCCAAATATGTTACATATCAACGAGAATAGGTTCTATTGCGGCAATGGACATAAGCAAACGGGCTTCACAAAGTTTCCAAAAAGAAGGAGAACGGCAATGGAATTCGGACTCAGTGATGAACAAAAGATATTGATCCGGAGCGTTCGCGATTTCATCAAGGGATGGCTGGCGCCGCTTGAGAAAGAAGTCGAGACAACGGGCCGTCTCGATCCGGAAAAAGCCGAGGCGATCTTTAAAAAGTCCAAGGAACTGGGCTTTTACGCGATGAACATCCCTGAAGAGTACGGCGGCGGAGGTCTTTCTGCCGTGGATACCTGCCTGACCGAGGAACAGTTCGGCCATACGAAGGATATTCTGATCCGGCGCGCCTTCGGCAATGTGTATGAAGTGTTGCTCGTATGCAATGAAGCACAGCGGGAGCGTTGGCTGCTTCCCTGCGTCCGCGGCGAGCGGACCTGCTCCATCGCGATTACCGAGCCCAACGCGGGCACGGACGCCGCGGCAATCAAAACCAAAGCGGTCAAGGACGGCGACGGCTGGAGGCTCTCGGGTGGAAAGTGCTTCATCAGCGACGCTGAGTATTCCGATTTCTTTGTCGTTTCGGCGGTGACCGATCCCGGTGCAGGATCAAAGGGCATCTCGCTGTTTTTGGTGGACAAGGATTCGCCCGGCTTCACCCTGGGCCGCAACCAGTTGATGATGGGCCTGGTCGGCACCTCTCATTCGGAACTTTTCTTCGACGACATCCGACTCGAACGGGACAATCTTCTCGGCAAGGAAGGCCAGGGCATGCGACTGGTGCTGGAGACGTTGGGGCGGGTCCGGCTTGTTCAGGTCGGGGCACGGGCCGTCGGGAAGGCCACCAAATTACTGTCGATGATGACCGAATATGCCCAGGAACGCTGCCAGTTTGGTCAGCCCATCGGCCATTTTCAGCTCATCCAGGAGAAGCTTGCCGACAGCGTCATCGAGGTCAACGCGGCACGGTTGTTGTTGCTGCGTGCCGCCTATGAAATCGATTTGGGAAACGATGCGCGGGATTGGATATCCATGGTCAAGGTACATGCCCCAGAGACGCTTGGGCGAGTTGCCGACCGGGCGGTACAGCTCTTCGGCGGGATGGGATACTGTAAAGACCTGCCGATCGAACAACTCTATCGTGACTCTCGCATCGCCCGAATCTTCGACGGCACGTCGGAAATCCACAGAATCCTGATCGCGCGCGGCGTTCTGAAGAAAGGGGCTTCGCTTTTCGATATCGGTTGATTGAAACCGGTTTCCTTGGGCTCGTCTGGCCCAGCCGTGTTTCGAAGATTTTCCCCCGGTCGATCCGTCCCTATATCCGCCGGGCAATCTCCGCGCCATCGCTGACCGCGCCCAGGATAAACTGCGATTCATCTTTCGCGTCGCCGATCAGATACACCTCGGGGATCTTGCCCTGCAAGGCGTCGAAAAGAGCCTTGTTGGGGTTGGGCGGGATGACCGCCATCACCGTGTCCGCTTTCAATTCCTTGCGCTCGCCTTCTTTGGTGATGATCGCGATCCCTTCGTCCGTGATCTCGGTGATGGTCACCCCGGACAACAGGAACGCGCCGTTTATCGCCAGCCACCACAGGAGCCTCGGCCTATAGAACGACGGGATGCCGATGCCCAGCTCGTCGGAAGGCTCCAGGACGGTCACCTTTCTTCCCATCTTAACCAGAAATTCCGCGGTTTCGCATCCTTGGATCGAGCCGCCGATGATGATCACGCGCTTGCCGATGGGCAGATAGAACCGGCTCAGCAACCGCAGGAGCCTGGGTCCGAAAAGCTTCATAAAAAACTTCGATTGCCTGTGCAAGGACTGGGTGCTGACGACGCGAGACTTGTCGATGCCCGGAACGTTCGGCTTGGCGGGCAATCCACCGGCGGCGATGATGACGGCATCGGGCTTCTCGCGCTCGATCAGGGCGGCCGTCGCTTCCGTGCCGCGGCAAACTTGGACGCCCGCGTTGCGCACCTGTCTCTCCAGATAGCGGCTGATCAAAGGCAAATCCTCAATCTCCGTTCCTTTGATCATCGTGGCCAGCGGGAGCAGCCCGCCCAATTTGCCTTCCCTTTCGTAGAGCACGACCTGGTGCCCTCTGAGCGCGGCCACCCGGGCGGCCTCCATGCCGGCCGGCCCGCCGCCGACCACAACGACCCTCTTGCGAACATCCGCGCGCGCGAGGTCGAACTCATGTCCCCTTCCAAAGGCGGCGTTGATGCGGCACCGGATCGGCAGAGTCTTCTCCTGGCGGGAGAGGCATTCCAGACAGGCGGTGCAGGGGGCGATCTCCTCCAGCCTTCCCTCGGCGACCTTGCGGGCGTATTCGGGATCGGCGAAAAACCGGCGGGTCATTCCGATAAGATCTGCCATGTTGTTCTGCAGAATCCACTCGCCGAGTTCGGCATCCAGCCTGCCAACGGCAAGGACAGGGATGGTCACCGCTTTCTTGATGGCTGCCGCCAGCGGGGCCAGCGCCCCCGGTTTTTTCACTTGATCGGCCAAGGGAACCTGGGGTTCGGGATAAAGCATCTGTTCGGGATAGCACAACCGGTCGTAGGGACCGAAACCCCAGGCGGACACACTCAAATAACCGGCGCCGGCCTGTTGCAGTATCAGGGCGATCTCCCGGCTCTCCGGCACGGTCAATCCGTTTTTGATCCCGTATTCGGCACCGTTCATTCGCACGCCGACGATGAAGTCCGTTCCGACCAAATTCCTTATGGAACGAATGATCTCGACGGCAAAGCGGGTCCGGCTCTCCATGTCGCGGAAACCGTAGGCGTCCTGCCGTCTGTTCCAGGCACGGGAGAGAAAGGTGTTGACCAGGTAATTGTGGGCCCCGTGGATCTCCACGCCGTCGAATCCGGCCTTTTGGGCCCGCTTGGCGCCCCGCGCGAATTTTTCCACGAGGGATTGGATTTCAGAAACGGAAAGTTCCCTGGCCTGCGGATACGCAGGCTGAGGATTGTCCGCTCCCGCGAGCGATGAAGCCGCGACGGGTTGTTCCGGAATCTTTTTCCACTGCGAGGGACCGGCATGACCCAACTGGGCGATGCAGACGGCGCCGCCTTCATGCATGAGCGCGGCGAGTTTCGTCAGGCCCGGGAGAAACCTGTCGTCGCTGTTGGCGATGCGGCCCGCCCCGGTCATGCCCCGGGGATAATCGATAAAGCCGTGTTCGACAATGATCATACTCACGCCGCCTTTGGCCAGCGTTTCATAAAAGCAGAGCGAAAGGTCGCTGACCTCGCCGTCGGCCGTGGCCACGCCCAGAGACGATGCGGTTTTGACCATCCGATTCTTGAGTTGTACCTTATTGATCGAAATGGGGGAGAGAAGCTTGTCGAAACTGTGCTGATCGGGCATGGCAATGACTCCTCCCAGAGGTGAGGATCAACGATGGATTGAAAGCTTGCTTTGATGCGGGTGCAGGATAGGGAAAGCGGTATGGCATGTCAAGGGGATTGTGTCGCAGCGCTTAAGCAACAGCAGGTTGATAATCCCGGACGCTTCTGGTAGGTTTATAATCTCTTCACCAAATCCGATCGAGGAGGATCGCCTATGTTTGCCGTCATCATGGCCGGGGGAAAGGGATCGCGGTTCTGGCCCCGCAGCCGGGAGAAAATGCCCAAGCACTTGCTGGACATCCAGGGGGAAAGAACGATCATCCGCGAAACCGTCGACCGGATCCGACCGCTGGTCCCCCCCGAACGCACCCTGATCGTTACCGGACGAAGCCACGCGGCGGAATTGATCCGCCAGCTCCCGGAAATTCCGGCGGAAAATATCCTCATCGAGCCCGTCGGGCGGAATACCGCCCCCTGTATCGGCCTCGCCGCGCTCCATATCCGGAAGCGCTTCCCGGACGCAGTGATGCTGGTCCTCCCCTCCGATCATCGGATCGGCGATGAAATCACGTTCCGGAAGGTCCTGGCCGCGGCCGGCAGGATCGCGGCCGAAGGAAACTCACTCATCACGATCGGCATCCGGCCGACCGGTCCGGAGACCGGCTACGGCTACATCGAGCAGGGCGATCCGTTTCCGTCCGGCGAGAAGGAAGCGATTCATCGGGTCCGTTCGATCCGGGAAAAACCGCCGCTTGAGCAGGCGCGGGAATTTCTGCGCCGGGGATCCTTCCTTTGGAACAGCGGCATGTTCGTCTGGAAGGCCTCGACGATCCTGGGGGCAATCGAAAAATTTCTGCCCGAACTCCATGCGGGGCTCCTGCGGATCCGCGAGGCGCTTGGAGCGGAACGGGAAGAGGAAATCGTCGGAGAGGTCTATTCGGCTCAAAAGGCCGTATCCATTGACTATGGCGTGATGGAGAAGGCGGAAAACGTGCTGGTCGTTTCGCGCGATTTCGACTGGTCGGATCTGGGAAGCTGGGACGCGCTGTGGGAGGTCTCCGAAAAGGATGAAAACGGAAATGCCGTTCGGGGATCCTGGATTGGGATCGATGCGTTCGATTCCCTGGTCCACAGCCCGGGAAAAATGGTCGCCCTCGTCGGGGTCAGGGATCTTCTCGTCGTTGAAACGGACGATGCGCTCCTCGTCTGCCGCCGGGGCCGATCGCAGGACGTCCGGAAGGTCGTCGAGGCTCTCGAAAAGGACGGCCGGAAACGTTATTTATAGGAAAACGGCGTTTCCTGGGCTTGTGTCGATATCCCCGGGATGGCCACGCCTCCCCGAATGAGCGCCTGCGTGATCTCTTCCGGATCCGTTTTCCGGTCGTCGAAGGTGATCCGGATCTGATTTTCCGCCGGATTTGAGAAGCCGATGATCCCGTCCATATCTCTGAGGATAGACCTTATCCTCGCGGACGGGCCTCAGGCAGTACAGCCGGGGATGTTCAGGTCGAATGTCTGTTGCGCCGCCGCAATCGGCTGGACAAGAACCAAGACCAACAGGATACCGGCCAGCAGGCATAAGCTTTTTTTACCTGTTCCCATGGACACCCTTGCAATCCATCCAAAACACCGTTCCCTTCCGACATTCTATTAAGCGGAAGGGAGGGAAATGTCCAGTCGAATTTTTCCTTGTCGCAATCACATGGTGCATTGCGGTTGCCGTCCCCGGTTCCGACAAGCTGAAGGGCGGGAGCTTTGCCGATCCCGATCACTCGCCCCGGGGCGCCCCCCAGCGCTTGACAGGGTCGCAGCGTTCTTCTATAAGTGTGCCCGATATCGGCGCGGGAATCGGAGGAAGTTTACATGGCCATCAGGGTTTCGGGAAGCCTCATCCTCGCCTCCGCCTCGCCCCGTCGCGCGGAGCTGCTGAAGCGGATGGGCATCGATTTTGATGTCCTGCCGGGCAATATCGATGAAACCTTCCTGAGGGGGGAAACACCTCGGGAACATGTCCTGCGCCTCTCCGAGGAGAAGGCGCTCTTCGTCGCCTGCCGTCGCCCCGACGCCTGGGTCCTCGGCGCCGACACGATTGTGGTCGTTGCGGGAGAGGTCCTTGGAAAACCGGAATCACCCATGGAGGCGACGGCCATGCTTGAAGAGTTGAGCGGCCGGGAACACGAGGTGCTGACCGGCTTCAACATCCTCCGTCGGGACGTTGGGATACGGATCCGCGAGGTTGTGGGATCGTCCGTGCTGTTCCGCGAGATCACCGACGACGAGATGGCGTGGTATACGGGAACGGGGGAACCCTACGACAAGGCGGGCGGTTATGCCGTCCAGGGGATGGGCGGCTGTTTCGTCCGGGAAATCCACGGTTCCTTCACAAACGTCGTAGGTCTCCCCCTTTGCGAGGTCGTCGAAGCGTTGAAGCGCGTTAAGGCGATCGCTTTTGAAAAAGAGGGCCCCCTCCCGGCTTTGCGCGGAGAAATGGTGTAAAAAGGCAACAAAAAGGATATGGAAAATTCATAAATAGCTTTATAAATCATAAACTTTTCGTTATCTATTCAAGGAGTGCATTAAGTATGGATGTCCCCGGCAACATCGGGCGGATCCGGGAGGTCGTAACGCAGGCGGCGGCACGGTCCGGCCGTTCGCCGGCCGAGGTTCGGCTTATGGCCGTAACCAAGACCGTGGACGATGAGAGAATCGCCGCTGCCATGCGCGGCGGTGTCGATATCATCGGCGAAAACTACGTCCAGGAGGCAAAGCGGAAGCTCGAAACGCTTGGAAAAGGGTGCGAGTGGCACCTGATCGGCCGGCTCCAGACCAACAAGGCGAAGTACGCCGTCCGGCTCTTCGACATGATCCACTCGGTGGACCGGCTGGAGCTCGCCGCCGAAATCGATCGACGCGCCGCGGCAGCCGGGCATCTGATGAAGATTCTGATCGAGGTGAACGTCTCCGGGGAAGAAACGAAAAACGGCGTCCCGCTTGCCGATGCCGCCGATCTTGTCCGCCGGATTGCCCCGCTGGCGAACCTGTCGATTCGGGGACTCATGACCATGCCTCCCTGGTTCGACGATCCGGGAGAGGCGCGCCCTTTTTTCCGTGCGCTTCGGGAGCTCCGGGACCGGATCGCGGTCGAGCGGATTCCCCGCGTGGAGATGACCGAACTGTCGATGGGAATGACCGGGGATTATCCCGTTGCTGTCGAGGAGGGGGCGACGATCATTCGAATCGGCCGCGGGATCTTCGGCGAGCGGGAAAAAACGAAACAGCAGGAAATGCTCTAAATATCCTACCTCTGATGAAGGAGAATCGACGATGAACAAATCCGCATTCTACAAACTGAGCTACGGCCTCTACGTGATCACCTCGGGAAAGGAGGGACGATTCAATGGCCAGATCGCCAACACGGTTTTCCAGGTCACCTCAGTGCCGCCCACCGTCGCCGTGAGCATCAACAAGCAGAACTTCACCCATGAACACATCTTGACCAGCCGCCGGTTTGCCGTCTCGATCCTGGAGGAGGCGACACCGATGACGATGATCGGTCAATTCGGTTTCAAGTGCGGCCGGGACATCAACAAGTTCGAGGGCATCGGAACACGAATCGGAAACACCGGGATCCCGGTCGTCACCGACCACGCGGTCGCCTTTATCGAAGCGGAAGTCGTTGGGGAAATGGACTGTGGAACCCATACGATTTTTCTCGGCCGGGTGGTCGAATGCGATGTCCTGGGCACGGCGGAGCCGATGACATACGCCTATTACCACGCGGTCAAGGGCGGCAAGGCCCCGAAAACGGCCCCCACGTACCAGGAGGAGACGCCGCCCAAACCCGCAGCCGCCGCCCCCGCGGCGAAGGCCGACCGCTACGTCTGCACAGTCTGCGGTTACATCTACGACCCGGAAAAAGGTGATCCGGAAGGGAACGTGAAGGCGGGAACCCGCTTCGAAGAGCTCCCGGCAAACTGGGTCTGCCCTGTCTGCGGCGCGGGGAAAGACCAGTTCGCAAAGGAAGGGTAACCCCCTCCCCGGCTTACCGCTTCCTTCCAAGGGCGCTGGTAAACCCGAGGTTCCCCCTTGGCCTGAGGTTGAATGGGCCGGACGGCGTTGACCTTGCCGAAGGGTTCGGCGGATACCGCCCGGCCAGGTTTTCCATTACTCTGCGGTGATCTTGTTGCTCTTGACGACCCTATCCCACTTGGCGGATTCCGACTCCATGAATTTGGTAAAGTCGGCCCCGGTCAGCAGATCGATTTCAGCCCCCTGGTTCTCGAGGATCTTCACCATTTCCGGTGTCTTCATGATCGCCGCAATCTCGTTATTGAGCTTGTCGATGATCGGCTGCGGGGTCCCTGCCGGGGCGTAGAGCCCCCACCAGATGAAGGACTCATACCCGGGAACGCCCGCCTCGGAGATCGTCGGGACGTCCGGCAGCATCTTGCTGCGGCTCTTGCCCGCATAGCCGAGCGCCTTCACCTGCCTTGACTTGATCTGGGGCAACGCCTGCGCGATGCTGACGAAAATGAGATCAGGATGACCAGCATCAGGTTGCCGATCCACATGCTGGCGATGAGCCCCCAGAAAAGAGCCGGTTGCTCGACCATCACCGAAGGGCCCGGCGTGATGCCTTTGATCATCAACGCAGCGAGCATGAGCGCCATGGTGGCGCTGCCCGGAACACCCAATGTCAGCGTGGGAATGAACGCGCACTGCGAGGCGGCGTTGTTGGCGGATTCCGGCCCTGCCAACCCCTCGATCGCCCCGTGGCCGAAGCGCGATGGGTCCTTGGCGATTCTCTTCTCGACCATGTAGGAACAAAACGAGGAGATCGCCGGCCCCGTGCCGGGCAAGGTGCCGAAGAACGCGCCGATCGCCGTTCCCCGAAAGATCGGGAAAGCGGATTGCTTCAGATCTTCCCGCGACGGGTAGAGGCTTCCCAGCTTGGAGGCAAAAACCTGTCGTTGTTCGGAATCGCTGAGGTTGCAGACGATCTCGCCGACCGCAAAGACTCCGATCGCGATGACCACAAAATCGATCCCCTCCAGCAGCTCGAAAAACCCGAAGGTGAAGCGCGTGATTCCGGAATCGACGTCGGAACCGACGATGCCGAACAGGAGACCCCACGCCACCATGGCCAGCGACTTGATCATATCCCCCTGGGCCAGGACCGCCGCGGTGACCAGGGCCATCAACATGAGTGAAAAGTATTCCGGGGAGCCGAACTTCAGGGCCATCCCGGCCAGCGCCGGACCAAACGCGGCGATGATCATCGTACAGACGGTTCCGGCGAAAAACGAACCGATCGCGGCGATTGCCAGCGCCGGGCCTGCGCGGCCCTGGCGCGCCATCTGATAGCCGTCGATGCAGGTGATCACCGACGCCGTCTCTCCCGGAAGGTTCACGAGGATCGAGGTGGTCGAACCGCCGTACGCGGCGCCGTAATAGATACCGGCCAGCATGATCATGGCCGAGACCGCAGGAACGTTGTAGGTGATCGGCAGCAGCATCGAGATCGTCGCCAACGGGCCGATCCCGGGAAGCACCCCGATCAACGTCCCGAGAAGGACGCCGACGAAGCAGTACAATAGATTCTGCAGCGTCAGCGCCACACTGAAACCGTAATGAAGATTGCCGAGCAGATCCAAAGAATTCGTCCTTTGTTAGAATCCCTTGAAGAGCGGGTAAGGCAGTCCGAGACCCCAGATGAACAGGACAACCGAAGCCGCCACCAGGACCACCGTGAGCGCCAGAACCTCCCAAAAACGAAATCCCTTTCCGGAAGCGGCCGAAACAAAAATCAGGACCACAAGCGCCGGAACGAAGCCGGCCCGATCGATCAGGATGCCGAACAACGCCAGGGCCAATGGCGGAAGGAGCATGCTTCTGTAGGAGAGGCGTTGCGTGACCCGCTCACCGCTGCGCAGCCCCATTGCCGTGACGCAGACGCCGAAGACGATCAGGATTCCGCCCAGGATGGTCGGAAAGAACCCCGGCCCCATGCGCGAGGCGCTGCCGAACCCATAATTTCCGGAG
Organism: Syntrophaceae bacterium UBA5619; assembly: GCA_002424545.1. Classification (GTDB taxonomy): domain Bacteria; phylum Desulfobacterota; class Syntrophia; order Syntrophales; family UBA5619; genus UBA5619. Next base: position 20,631 of record DIKL01000121.1, on the reverse strand, counting down.
ATGATGATTGCGACGGCTCCAAAGGCAATCAACATCAGTCCGGCCCAAAAATCCTTAATTCTCAACAGCCGAGAGACCATGAAATCCCCTACCCGCGTGAAAACGGTGGATAAACCGTTGCTTTTGGCGGTTGGGAGTATAGGGAGGCTGTTTTCTTGTGTCAAGGGATAAAGTCCATTCGAATTGAATATCAGAGGCGGCGATACCTTTGGGTGGAGAATGGGGAGAGATCGGGTACGGAAAGACCACGTTGAACCTTGTCTTCAATCTGCAACTGGCCCAAACCGATTTCGCTATCGGCCTGATCACAAACCCCTGCCTGTCATCGATCGATTTCATCAAGGAGGCCCTTCAGCAAGCAGGGGTCAACTCGGAAGCGGAGTCACGATGCGCGGAAGGCGCTCTCGTTGACGGCAAGGATTCGACAAAGCGACACCGGAGGCTTTCCGGCCGGGATCTTGGGATACGACGCCCCTTCCCCGCTCATTGTCGGCGAAAAAACAATGGATATTTTATGGGATCGATGGTATCGAAGGGCCGCGTCAAGTTCAATGGACGAGGAACGGACATTATGGCAGACATAACGGATTCAAGAAGGGGGTTCCTGTTCATCATCCTGGCGATGATCCAGGGGGTTTTGTTCGCGGGCCCCAGGGAACTGAGGGCCGCCGGACGGGGGGCCAAGGATCTCGTCGAACGGCTGGAAATGGAGGGGTTGGCGTCATCAAGACCTCAGCGGGAATCATGGGTTTCATCCGGCATGGTGGGCGAAGAAACCACCCTCTATCGGGGAAAGAGCCCGCTGTGCAGCATGAACCGGACCGGAAAGGTCATCTGGGAATCCTGCGACGGACGGCACAGCCCGAGAGATATTTGCAGGTTGATTGTCCGGCGGTGCCGGGTCGACGAAGCCAGAGCCGAAAGGGATGTTCTCCTTTTCCTTGCCGAACTGCGAAAGATCGGGGCCATCAGGGCATAGGACCATGGATTTAACAAGCGTATTTAAGCACAATGACAAGATCGTCTACCGGGAGGAAGACGAGGGGGCTTTCCTTTTCGATCCCGATACCGGTGATTTGCGGTACATGAACCAATCGGGCAAGGAAACCTTTTCGATGTTGCAAGGAGACAAGGATATCAAGCAGATTGTCGAAAATATGATCGGGTTGTATCCGGAGGTGGAACCTCCTCAGGTGCAAAGCGATGTCGAAAATTTCCTCAAGGATTTAGAGGAAAGTCATTTCATCCTTCCCGTGAACAGCCGATAAACCCTGGTGCCGCCTGGATGCAAGAAAAGAATCTCGCTTATCCGTTGAGTTGTCTCTATCTCTACCTCGTCGACTATTGCAACCTATCTTGTGGACATTGCTGGATCTCACCGGGCTTTTCCCAGACCCGCAGGGACGGCATCCCCATCGACGATCTTAAAAAGACCATTTTTGAAGCCAAAGCTCTGGGACTGCAAAGCGTCAAGCTCACGGGTGGAGAACCGCTCTTGTACCGTGACCTCGATGGATTGCTCGATTTTCTGCTGTCCGAAGAGATCAACGTCATCATCGAGACGAACGGGACTCTGTTCAACGACAGGATCCTTGGGAAGCTAAAATCGTCGGGAAATACCAAGATATCCGTCAGCCTCGATGCCTGCACACCGGAACTTCATGATGAACTCAGAGGGGTGAAGGGGAGTTTTCATCGAGCCGTCGAAGGGCTGAGGCTATTGTCCGGACAGGGTTTTCGATTTCAGATCATCATGACACTTCAGCGGACAAATCGTGCCGATCTGCCGGGGATGATTTCACTTTGCAAGGAACTGGGCGCCGGCTCTTTGAAGATCAATCCCCTGATGCCCTGCGGAAGAGGCCAGGCGGTCTTTGCGGAGGCAGAGAATCTCGATCCATCCGAGTTAATTCTGCTTTATCGGATGATTGAGCAGGATTGGGTATCCCATAAAGATGTCCAAATTATCTTTGACCTTCCGATCGCACTGCGCTCCATCAGGGAGATCACGCAAAGAGGGATCGCTGAATGCAGGATATTGAATATCCTTGGGATCCTCGCCAATGGCGATTTTTCCATCTGCGGCATCGGCCAGACTGTCGATGCGCTTCGCATGGGACATATCCAGCGCGATTCCATCGAGACGGTTTGGCGGCATAACCCGATTCTCGCCGACCTCCGCCGCGATCTGCCGGGACGGCTCAAAGGGATCTGCGGCCGATGCATCTTCCGCTTTCAATGCCTCGGTTCCTGCAGGGCGAATGCCTATGCCATGACGCAGGATCTTTTTGCGCCCTTTTTTCTGTGCGAAGCGTCTTATGAATCGGGTCTCTTCCCGGATTCCAGATTCGTTTGATTGCAAAAGGCATCCATGAAACTAACAGTGGGCATCGCGGACACGGTGATCGGCATCCGCCTTTTGGGAGAAGCGGAAAGAGCCATATCGCTATGCCTTCAGTATTTCGAGGATTATCTATGTCCGGGGCGGAGAATTGACGCGAACATCAGGATCAGCGTCCTGAAAAATCCAGACAAAACGTCACCTTTCAAAAAGATGGGACGCAAACGTCTCATTGAGGGAAGGTTATCGACCAACGACGTAACGGCATGGCTGGAAAACATTCCCGGGCAAATCCACGATTTTCCGCTGACCGCAAGGACCCTCTCTTTCTTTTTTCTGGGTGGCGTACTCTTGTTCAACCCGGATACTTCTGACGGCTGCATCCTTTTAAAGGAAGGTGCAGGGCCGTTCCGGCCCCTGTATAGGCTTCTCTGGATGTACTTGGCCCAAGTCCTGGGAGAGCGACGGGGATGCTTTGTCCATAGCGCCGCCCTGGTAAGGAATGAAAAGGGGTATCTCTTCATCGGCCCGTCCGGCGCCGGAAAAACGACGTTGGCCAAGCGATTCGGGGGATCGATGATCTTTTCCGATGACGGCCCCGTGTTGCGTCCGCGCAATGGCGATTATTTTGTTTTCCCCTCCCCTTACCGCCAGACCGTTTCTTTAAAAGGGCAGGCAGGGGATCTGCCTGGCATGAGTGCCCGGGTCGAAGGTCTCTATTTCCTCATCCAGGACGATCGAACCTATCTGGAAGGCTTATCGAAGCGTGAGGCCCTTCCGCTAATCATCAGCCGACACATCCTTTTTTTCCCCTATTTGTCCGCCGGTGCCCGGGCGCATTTATTTAACCTGTTTTTTGACATCTGTGATAGAATACCGCTCCACAATCTCCATGTTTGCCTGGATCAGGATATCTGGGAAGCCATTGATTCTTCAGCTCGGAGGTTAACATGACCGATTTAAAAAAAGACAGTAACGATTCCCGGACACCCTACGAACCTCCTAGACTCTTCAATCTTGGAGACGGTCTCGCCTATGCGCAGGTTGTCTGCACCGCCGGAGGTCTTCCCGGCGGCGTCCAATGCACCTCGGGAGGAACCGCCCTGGGCGGCAAATGTCAGAATGGCGCAACAGCTCCGGGCTATGTATGCCAGGCTGGCGGAGTGCCCCTTCCCAGCTGTAAAGCCGGGAAGGCCGTCGGATAGGCGCATTACTTTCGGAGCGGATGTCACATCTGGGACGCCGCGAAGCGCCCCTTTGGGAAATCGTTACGCAAACCCATGCCGTAGGCCTCTCGCCGATGAAGCATCACGCCCCCTCAAGGCGATATTGAAAATGTCTCCTACCAACGGCCGCATGGAAAAGGCGATTGCGGACTTCAAATCGGCAAGGGAACGGTTTGAATTGTATGAGAAATTTTATCTTTCAGTGCGCGGCGACGCACGGCGATACCTGGAAAGCGAATCGAATACCTACAAGATCGCATTAAGAAAAATCCAGGCCTTGATCCTTCCGGGCATCGGCAAGATCTGCCCGGTCTGCGAAACGCAATGTTGCCGGCTCGATGATCCGGAAATCTCCATCTATATCGCATGCACGGTGGGAGGATTTGGGCTGAAGGATTACCTGCTGGCCAGATGCAATGCGATCTGGCCCGATCCCCGCTATGAAAATGCCGTAAAGAATCTCTGCCCTTTTTGGAACAGTGGTTGTAGTCTTCCAACCGATTGCCGAAGTTTTTTGTGCATCCAATTTTTCTGCGACAAGCTGAAAAAGAACCTTGACATGCGTGCCGTTACAGAATCTTTGGGAAAGTTGCGGACGATACTGGATTCCTTTTCGATTGGTAAATGCATGGCGTAAAGGTCTATAACAAGTCCTCATCGGGGAGCCGCCCCCCCTCTTCCAGAAACCTTTTCAGACAGGCATCGGGGCTTGGACGGTTCTCGTCTCCCACGATCAGATAGGCCAGCGCCGGACAGTTCCCCGTGCAGTAATGGATATAATCGCAGTCCCGGCAATCCTCAAAATCGCTCAACGGAATTTGGTATCTCGCTCTCAATTTATTGAATTCAGGGTGATGTTGCCATACCTCCCGGAGATCATCCACATTGACTTTGCCCAGCGGGATATGACTCATCTGGATGCAGGGGACCATGACGCCGTCGGATCGAACGGCGATTTTTTCCGTCGCCCCCCCGCAGCCCGTCAGGAAGCCCCCCCCGGGTATGCCTGCTTTGCCCTCTTTTCTGGCCCTTTCCATTTCAAGCCAGATGGTGGCTTCCGCCAAAGGACCGGCGGTAGCGGAAATCCGGCCCTTGTACTTTCTTCTGAGCCTCAGGAGGCTTTCCATCGCAAGGGACCGTTCCTCGACGGTCAACTGGATCATCTCGGTATTTTGCCTGCAGAGCCCCATGAAGGAAGCGGCATTGGTCGAAAAACCGTCCAGACCGATCTCATCGAGCAGAAAGCCGGCAATCCTGTCCAGCTCTCTGACGTTGTTCCGGTGGATCGTCACCCTGACCGATACGGGGAGACCGCACCGCTGAAGCTGCCTGACCCCGCTGATAGCCCGGGCAAAGCTTCCTTCCCCCCGGAAGACATCATGGGTCACGGGCGTTGAACCGTCGATCGACACCTGGACGCCGTCGCAACGCCGGGATGCCGCCAGAAAAGCGGCCATTTTTTCGGTGATCAGCGTCCCGTTGCTCAAGATGCTGAAGCGCATCCGGTTCTCAATGATTCCGGCGATGATCTCCTCAAGATCCTCCCGCAGAAAGGGTTCCCCCCCCTGGAGGGTGACATCGAAGACCGCACAGGCCTTCAATTCCCGGAAGAACGTTAGCCATTCTTCCGTCGGAAGATCGGATCCCGAATCCCCGGCACTGGTAAAATGGCTGCAGTATTCGCAGCGGAGGTTGCACCGGCCGGTGATGGCGATATCGACGGAACGGGGGGTTCTCATGATCGGGCTGCTCCTGATTTTTGCACCAAAGAATGACCGGTAAAAGAGAGGCCGATAAAATCGGCAACCCCTCTTGGGGTTTCCTTGCCTATCGCCCTAAGAGTCACGGGTTCGCCTCACCTGTGCGGCGATCAGCGCCCAGAGGTGGGAGGAGACCTCTCGGATCCTGGCCACGTATCTTGAGGTGGCTGATTGTCTCGCCCACCCGGCCCGGCGTTGCAGGAGGATCTGACGGGGGGGGAAAAAGGTCCGGGCGACGAACCTCATTTTCGCAAGCAGCCCCCGGTGCAACGCCAGATGGAGAAAATAGCCGCTGCCCCTGACTCCCCGGCGGTTCCTCTGCATCCGAAAAAAGATCCTCTCCCAGAGCGTCAGCGTGGCCGGCGCAAGCTCGGCCAGACAGACATCGATGGCGGTCTGGCCCGTATAGCCCTTGACGATGGTCAGGGCATGGTAGACGAAGCGGTCCAGGCTCCAGCGTCGGCTCTCCGCGATGACCTCCGGCCAATGGATTCGCCCTTCAAAAATCCTGATCGCGAAATAGAGATCACAGACGAGAATCAGGCGGTCGAAGCCGTGCCCGACCCGCAGGGCATGCTCGCACAGATAGATGATCAGGTGCTCCGGGCAGAGCATCAAGGCTTCGCTGTCCGCAATCCGTGCGGGAATGGCCTTTTCCCAGAGCCGCTCCAGATCGATCCGCTCCACGAACGCCGTCGCCGGAACCGAAGTGTTGACCGGATGCCAGTGCAGGTGCAGATTCAGCAGAGAGGCGCCGTCCTGCCGGTATTCCAGGCTCGCCAGATAACCCGGCGGGTTGCCGGTTGCCCTGGCGACGGTGCTGTCCCGGGAGGTATAGCCCAGCCGGACAAGGCAGGCATCGGCGCGGAAGAGATCCTCTTTCCTGACCAGGATATCCACATCGGACATCCCCCGCAAGGCCACATTTGGATAGATCCGTTCCGCCAGGACCATGCCCTTGAGAACGATGCAGGGAAGGCCTTCTTTTTGGAATCTCGCCAGCACCTCCCGAAGCGCACCGATGATCCGCAGGTTGCATCTCAGATTGGCATGGTATCGCCGTGACAGGATATCGACGATTTCCGGTGGGCACAGATCGGTCAGGCGATACCGGCGAAGGTGATAAAAAAGGACCGCGGAGACCCCTTCCCGATCCGCCTTTTCCAGAAAACCGGACCATTCCCGGTCCGGAACGGCGACAACCGTTCCGCTCTTTCCCGTCAAGAGGGTACGGGCATGGTGCGGTTCAAAAAGAATCGTCCAGAGGAGGCCGTCGTCTTCGCTCAGTGAACCATCTTCAGACGGGCACGTCATCCGCCGATACCCCGGAGGTGATGTTGAGGATATTGCTTCCCGCCAGATTAAAGAGTCTCTCACGGCTTTTCCTCGTAGTGAATGTCGAATGGTTTATTGGTGATGAACAGAGCAACCACATCGCTCTTGGCCATGGCCCCGTGCTCCATGCGCATGCCTTCCGGGAACCAGACAAAACTTCCCGGGCCATGGACACCGACATGGGTTACCAGTGTGCCCGCCAGTACGAACATGCCGTGGGCGCAGGTGTGAAAATGCCACTTGTTCAGGAAACCCGCCGGGTAGCGCACCATGCGGATGATCATGCCCGTGTCCCGGTCCTGAAGCAACGGCTTGAGAAACATGGCCTTACCCAACGCTTCCTGGTAGCGCTCCTCCCAAGGCACTGAATTCGTGTCGATCCGGATCATTTTTGGGGGCTCCATCATGACCTCCTTTTTTATACGCAGATCGCCTTCATGAGTGAGAAACCGTACAATACCCGTTGCCTACATGACCGTCGTTGATGTCATTTTCCACCGAAGTGATCGCCTTTGAGTCAATTCCGGTGCAGGTATTGGCGTAAACGGTTTCGGAAACAACGCGATATTCGGGCTTACAATGTTACCCGAACCTCGCGGCCTATCCTGTACCGAAAGTTGCAACAGTCGTCACCTTTGGCGAGCGTCTTGGTTCGCTGAAGCCCGGTTCCCTCCAGTTTACTGATGATGAAGTCCTGAACACAAAGGTAGGGGAGCAGTTCTTCCGCGTGTCGAGCCTTGTAGAGCTTTAGAATGCCGCATTCCGTGAAATCCCATCCCCAGTCGAATTCATCGGGTACACCCTCGATATATCGAAATACCCAGTCTCCCGGGTAGAGCCTTTCCTGCGACTTTTTCGCAGCGAACCTCTGTATCCGGTACCATTCCGTGGTGAACTGATACTCGCCTTGTGCCCGGTGCTCTTCCTCGGATACGGCACTGAATCCCACTTCCGCCGCTTCGACGATCAGGTTCCCCGCCTGTTCGTACTCCTCTCCGGCTGCCCTGAGTGACCTGTAAAACGAGAGCGCTACAGCGCTCTGTATCAACGTCTTCGGAAGCGGGTTATGCGCATCTCCCACGTACGGTATTTCGGTCATCAGCCTTTCAAAGTACACCCGGGCGTCTCTGGCCACCCAATCCACAGCGGCTCCGCCCTTGTTCTCGGAGAGGGCGCGGTTGTAAAACGGCAGCTGTTCCTCGAAGTTATCCAGGAGGATCTTTCTCTCGTACGGAGGCGCGCCACCATGGCCGGCTTCCTCATCGTCCCCGTTTCCGCAGCCGACCAAGCTGCCGACAGCCCCAAAGCAGACGATCCCGCAGGTCACCATCGCGGATTCACGGAGAAATGCCCTGCGCTCGAATGAGACAGGCACACGCTGCATCTTCAGAGGGGAATCGTCATGGATCGGATCGTTTTTCATGCGCTCCTCCGAATGAACGAATGGAAGAATGGACGTCGAATATCTTCGTCTGAACGGCACGGTCAAGGCCGCGCCATGATGCGTCGCCAGCGGCGACGTAACCGGAGAGAGTTGCCGACGACCGAGACCGAGCTCATGGCCATCGCGGCGGCGGCGAATTCCGGATTGAGCAGAATGCCCCAGAACGGATAGAGCACGCCGGCGGCGATCGGAATCCCGATGATGTTGTAGATGAAGGCCCAAAAGAGGTTCTGGCGGATCGTCCGCATCGTCTCGAAGGAGAGGCGGATCGCGCGCGGCACGGCGAGCAAATCGTCCCGCATCAATGTGATGTCGGAGGCCTCGATCGCCACGTCCGTCCCCGCGCCGATCGCGATCCCGATGTCGGCGGCCGCGAGTGCCGGCGCGTCGTTGATCCCATCCCCCACCATCGCCACGACCTCGCCCGTCTCCCGGAGACGATGGATTTCGGCGGCCTTGTCGGCCGGCAGTACCTCCGCGAGGATCCGGTCGATGCCGAGGATTTTGCCCATCGCGTTTGCCGTTCCCCCATTGTCCCCGGTGATCATGGCGACCTTGAGTCCCATCCCCTTCAGCGCGGCGACCGCCGCGGCCGCTGAGGGTTTGGGCTGATCGGAGAATCCCAGCAGGCCCAGAAGACGGCCCTCCTCCGCCACAAATACGGAGGTCTTCCCTTCGCCGGCGAGCCGTTCGGCCTGACCCTCGATGCCGCCGCCCTCGCCCCTTTCTCCATCCCGGAAAATGGTCCGATTCGGCCGCGCGGAAGCGCTCTGCCCGTCCGGTAAACCAACCTCATCCTCCCGCGCGTCGCCGATGACCATCCCCTCCCCTTCCAGCAAACGGCGGTTGCCCAGGAGCAGGACCTTCCCGTGCCGGATCGCCTTCACACCGAGGCCGGAGACGGCCTCGAACCCGGTAACCGCATTCGCATGCAGACCTTCCCGTTTCCCCCGCTCCAGAACCGCCCGTGCCAGCGGGTGTTCGGAAACGGCCTCGATGTCGAGAGCGGCCTGTAAAACCGCCTCCGAAGCGATTCCGCGGGCGGGAATCATGTCCGTCACTTCCGGCTCCCCGCGTGTGAGTGTTCCGGTCTTGTCGAAGACGACGGTTTTGAGGCGGTAGGCGTTCTCCAGGCTCTCTCCCCCCTTGATCAGAATCCCGTTTTCCGCCCCGAGCCCCGTCCCGACCATGACCGCCGTCGGGGTTGCGAGTCCCAGTGCGCACGGACAGGCAATGACGAGAACGGACACGAAGTTGAGGAGGGCACGGCCAAACGCCGCATCAGGAACCCAAAAATACCAGACGGCGAAGGTAACTACGGCGATCCCGAATACAGCGGGGACAAAGATCGAGGCAACCCTGTCCGCAAGACGCTGGATCGGGGCCTTCGACCCCTGCGCCTCCTCGACGAGGCGGATGATCTGCGCCAGCGCTGTCTCGGCCCCGATCCGCGTGGCCCGGAACATAAAACTCCCGGTCCGGTTGAGCGTCGCGGCAAAAACCTCCGCCCCCGCCATTTTGGCGACCGGCATGCTCTCTCCGGTCAACATCGACTCGTCGACGCTGGAACTCCCGGAGACAACCACGCCGTCCGTGGAAATTTTCTCCCCGGGGCGAACGACGATCAGATCGTTTTTCACGACCTCGTCGATCGGAATGTCCTTCTCCACGCCTTCCCGGATGACACGCGCGGTTTTCGGCTTCATCCCCATCAGCCGCTGGATCGCCTGCGAGGTCCGCCCCTTCGCTCGGGCCTCCAGAAGCCGGCCGAGGATGATCAGCGTCACGATGAAGGCCGCCCCGTCGTAATAGACGTGGGGCATGATTCCGGCCTCGGAGAAGAAACGCGGAAAGAAGGTCGCAAGCGAAGAATAGAGCCAGGCCGCCAGCGCCCCGACGGCAACCAGCGTGTTCATGTCCGTGGTCTTCTGCCGGGCCGCCTTGATCGCGCCGCTGAAAAACCGGCTCCCGACCCAGAAAACGACCGGGGTCGTCAGGAAGAAGAGGGTTACGAAGAGCGGCCGGCGGGGGATCCCCATCAGAAAGGGGAACCAGTGCTGCATGGAGCCGATGAAGATCACGACGCTGAGAACGATGCCGACGGCAAAGCGGATCTTCAGATCCCGGATCTCCTTTTCGCGGGCCGCACCGATCGGATCCTCCCGGGTGTCGTCGGGAATACCCAGGTAATCATACCCCTGTTCGGTGATGACCCGGCGGAGAGTCTCGACGCCGGCCCAACCGGGGGTGTGGGAGATGGTCGCCCGCGCGGTCGCAAGGTTCACCGCGACATCGGTCACCCCCGGAATTTTCCCGAGGGCGTTCTCCACGCGGCGGACGCAGGCGGCGCAGCTCATGCCCCCGACGGAAACGGTCGTTTTCAAATTTCGTTCAGCCGACAACCTCGAACCCCGCTTCTGCAATCCGTTCCCGAATCAGCGCCCGGTCCGCCGGTTTTTCCTCGGTGAAAGACGCCTCTCCCGTTTCCAGGTTCACCTGCACATCCCGGATCCCATCCATGCCGTTCAGCGCCTTCGTCACGGCCATGACGCAGTGTCGGCAGGTCATCCCCTTGATTTTGATTGTCGTCATCGCCCTCTCCTTTTTGCTTCTTTCTACCACATCCTCATCCGTCCCGGCAACGGGAATGATCGTTTTCAATCCACCGCACTTGCCAAAAGTTCTTTTCTTACGATGGCATCCGCGGGTCTGATTGCCATTAATTGCTTGACAGGAGAGATTCGACCGGATATTTTACAATGGCTTTGGTTGGCCCCGAATATCCGAACGAGACTGGAAGATCAGCTATTTTTAATCAGGGAGGGAAGGCGCCGACCGAATAGGATCTTTCATTTCCCGGATTTGTGAACTTGACACCCATGATCCGATCACTGTTGAAGAGCAAACCCCGCCGCCGGTCCCTGATCGCCTTCCTGCTTGCGCTGGTAGTCCTGCTGCCGGCCTGGTGGTATTGCGGGCTGTGGCACCAGGATAGACTTGTCGCCGAAAAACGGACGCAGACGGCGGAATTTCTGAAGTTCCAGGGCCGTTCCGTCGGCGCGGAAATCGAAGGCCGTCTGGCCATCCTGAAGGCGCTCAAGGCCTTCATCACCGAACGCATTCGCAACGAACAAGAGATTGTTCCGGCGGAATTCACCGCTTTTGCGACCGGTATCGGCAATGCTGCGAGCGGCGTCCGCACCATTTTCGTAGCTCCCGGCGGAATCATCCAATGGATCTACCCGGAAGGGAGCCTCGATGCCCTTCCGGGACGGGATCTTCTTCGCGACGCCCGTCCGCAGATCCGCGCGGACGTGCAGCGTGCCGTTCGCTCACGCAGGATTGTGCTCGGCGATCCTTACGCGCTCCGCCCCAAGGGATTGGCCCTCGTTGCGCGAGAGGCCCTTTACGCGGGTGACCGTTTCTGGGGGCTGATTTCGCTCGTTCTGGATGTTTCTTCCCTGCTTTCGAACGCGGGCCTGAACTCCTCTCCTCAAGGTCTGCAGATCGCGCTGCTGGACCGTTCAGGCCGCCTGTTGTTCGGGGAACAAACCGTTCCGACGAAAAATCCGGTTGTCCAGCAGGTCAATACCCTGGACGGCTCTTGGAAACTGGCTGCCCTTCCCATCGAAGGATGGACCGCGGCCGTGAAGAAACCCCTCCTCCAGTTTCGCGGAATTACCCTGGCGATCGCGCTCCTGACGGCAATCCTGATCGGACTAACGGCCGGTTACCGGGCACACCTGACCCAAGCCGTCCGTCGGCGGACCGGCGTGCTGCAGCGATCGCTCACCGATCGTCGGGATACGGAAGAGCAATTGAACCGGACGCTGGAAACCCTTCGACAAGCAATGGGGGCGGCCCTGAATACATTGGCCCTGACGGTTGAAACAAAAGATCTCTACAAGGTGGGTCATCACAAAAGGGTCGCCGATCTGGCAAGGACGATCGCAACGGAGATGGGGCTCTCCACACAGACCATCGACGGGATCCGGATGGCGTCAGCCCTGCACGACATTGGAAAGATTTCGGTGCCCGCGGAAATTTTGAGCAAGGCCTATACACTCTCCGAAGCGGAACGCCACCTGATCAAGATGCACCCCCAGTCGGGGTACGATATTCTCAAACAGGTTGAGTTTCCATGGCCCGTGGCGAAAATCGTCTGGCAGCACCATGAACGTCTGGACGGGTCCGGATATCCGCTGGGATTGAAAGGGGAGGAGATTCTGCCGGAGGCGCGAATCCTTGCCGTGGCGGACGTGGTGGAGGCCATGGCCTCCAACCGTTCCTACCGACCGGCGCCGGGGCTGAACAAGGCGCTGGAGGAAATCGAGGCGCGTCGGGGTATCCTGTATGACCCCGCCGTCGTCGACGCATGCCTGTGCATTTTTAAAGATAAGGATTTTAGGCTGGTTGTGTAAAAAATGCCGGCCCTGCCGATCGGGAAAAGTGTGGGTCCTTTCCCCGCGCGCCCGCAATAACCTGTCGGTGGCATGCAAGATCGTAAACGGCGCCAGGAGGAAGGGTATGTTGATCCGCTGCTGGGGAGCAAGAGGATCCATTCCGGTTTCAGGCAGGGAGTATCTGCGCTACGGAGGGGACACGTCTTGCATCGAAATCCGCACCGTGGATGACCGCATCGTCATCATTGATGCCGGCTCAGGCATTCGGAGGCTGGGAAACCGCCTCATTGACGAGAAACGTTTCAGCTATACGATGCTCTTCACCCATAGCCACTGGGATCACATCATGGGCTTTCCCTTCTTCAGGCCCATTTACCGGTCCGGCACGCGGATATCGCTTTTCGGCTGCCCCTTCGCCCAAAACTCCGTCCGGGAAATGATCTCCCGTATCATGACTCCTCCCAATTTTCCGGTCAGCTTTGACGAGATCAAGGCGAAAATTCAATACCGGGATGTCTGTCGGGAGACGTTTCGCTTCGGCGGGCTGACCGTGACCTCGATTCCGATCAGCCATCCCGACCAAGGAATGGGATACCGTTTTGAGGAGAACGGGCGATCCTTCGTCTTTTTGACCGACAATGAGCTATCCTATCGGCATTCGGGTGGCATGACATATGAAGACTACCGCGCCTTCGCGAAGGGAGCGGATCTCCTCGTCCACGACGCCGAATACCGTCCCCGGGATTACCGACTGACCCGAACATGGGGTCATTCCGTCTATACGGACGCCTTGCGGCTCGGACTCGACGCCGGCGTCAACCGACTCGGTCTCTATCACCACAATCAGGAGCGGACGGACGCGGCGGTGGATGAGATCGTTGCGGACTGCCGGAGCATCATCGCCGACCGTCCCCTGGAGTGCTTCGCGGTCCATCAGGACATGGAGATCGTCGTCTGAAACCGGATACAAATCCGGTGCGACGCGCAGCGAAAACGTGACCGAAAACCGTCACCGCATTCGAGACGTCTTTTTCGGCATCAACCATTCAACCGCAAAGGAAAGGAGCCACACGTATGATGATCCACGAAGAAATGAGTCGTAAAAATCCCGGAAACCAGACCTACCTCCGCAAAGACGCGGTCGCGGCCTGCATCCTGATGACCGTCCTGCTGGCGGCCGGGTTCCCCGCGCTCGCCGGGGCACACTCCCCGAAGGAAGTCGCGCTCTCGTACGACCAGGCCAAAAAAACGGTGGAGGTCCGGATCACGCACGGCGTTGACGATCCGATGAAACACTTCATCGATAAGGTCGAAATTCGCAAGGACGGCAAAACGATCTCCAAGGTCGAATACAAGAACCAACCTGGAGAAACGACTTTTCTCTATTCCTACCCGGTGGATGTCGCGCCCGGCGATGTCCTCGAGGTGAAGGCCTCGTGCAGCAGGTTCGGTTCCAAGACCGAAAAACTGACCGTGGTGAAATAGACCTGCTTCAACCGGCGGTGATTCCCATCTGTCGCCTGCAAAGCGATTCGGCAAAAAAAAGGACGGGCGATGTTCATCCCGGCAACCCCTGATGAAATCCGGAAGGTCGGCTGGACCCGGCTCGACGTGATCCTGGTTGCCGGGGACAGCTATCTCGACAGCCCCTTCGTCGGCGTCTCCGTGATCGGCCAACGTCTGCTCGCCGCCGGATACCGCGTGGGAATCATCCCCCAGCCGGACATCGATTCCGAAAAGGATATCTCCCGTCTCGGCGAGCCGGAACTCTTCTGGGGCATTACCGGCGGCTGCATCGATTCGCTGGTCGCAAACCGGACCGCATCCGGAAAGAGGCGGCGGAAGGACGATTTCACGGCCGGCGGGATCAACAACCGTCGTCCCGATCGTGCCGTCATTGCCTATGCCAACCTGATCCGTCGCCATTTCAAGAAAACGGCGCCGATCGTTCTGGGTGGGATCGAGGCAAGCCTCCGGCGAATCGCCCATTACGACTTCTGGTCCAACCGGGTGCGCCGCTCCGTTTTGATCGACGCAAAGGCCGATTACCTCCTCTACGGAATGGCGGACAACTCGGTCCTGGATCTGGCCGCGCGGCTCCGGGAAGGTCGGGACGTCTCTGAGCTGAGAGGACTCTGCCACGCCGCGGCAGAACCCAAGCCCGGATTTCTGGAACTCCCCTCCTGGGAAGCGTCCGCGGCGGATCCGGCGACCTTCGAGAAGATGTTCCTGACCTTCGACCGAAACCAGGATCCCCTGACGGCGAAAGGGCTCTGCCAGAGACAGGACACGCGCTGGCTCATCCACAACCCGCCGGCGCCGCCGCTCACGCAGGCGGAGATGGACGAGGTCCACGGGATGAACTTCGAACGGGCGGTTCATCCCTGTCATCGTCCTACGGGCGAGGTCCGGGCGCTGGAGACGATCCGCTTCTCGATCGCCACCCACCGGGGCTGCTACGGTGGGTGTCATTTCTGCGCGATCGCCGTACACGAGGGGCGAACGGTCAGCTCACGGAGCGAAGCCTCGATCGTGCGCGAGGCCGAATCGCTGACCTCCGTTCCCGGCTTCAAGGGACGCATCCTCGACGTGGGCGGGCCGACGGCCAACATGTACGGGTTCGAATGCGAAAAGAAGCTGGCCCGCGGCGCCTGCCCCGACCGAAGCTGCCTCTACCCCAAGGTCTGCAAAAACCTCCGTCCCGATCACGGCCGGCAGATCGCTCTCCTCCGGAAACTACGGGAGATTCCCGGCGTCAAACAGGCGATCGTCGCCTCCGGCATCCGGTACGACCTTCTCCTCGCCGACCGAAAGAACGGCATCCCTTTCCTCCGCGAGGTCATCCGCCGCCACGTCTCCGGACAGATGAAGATCGCCCCCGAACACTCGGAGGAACAGGTCCTCCGGTGCATGGGAAAACCGGGACCCGCCTCCCTGCTGGTCTTCCGCGATCTCTTCCGCAAGCTCACGGCGGAAGCGGGGAAGAAACAGTTTCTGACCTGCTATTGGATCGCCGCCCATCCCGGCTGCACGCAGACGGACATGGAGGCGCTCCGTCGCTTCGCCGTGCGGGAGCTCGCCCTTCAACCCGAGCAGGTCCAACTCTTCACCCCGGCCCCGGCAACGATTTCCACCTTGATGTACCACACCGGGCGAGATCCAAGGACCGGAAAAAAACTTTTCGTGGAGAAGACGGCGGCCGGTCGCGAACGTCAAAAGAAGATTTTGGTTGCGAAAACGGAGCGCTTCGGGTATGGAAACGACGGTCGACAACAATTCAAGCGGGAGGGAATATCATGGGAAAAGACAAAGACGTCAAAAAAGACACCAAGAAAAAACCTTCCAAAACGTTGAAGGAAAAGAAAGAAGCCAAGCGGCTGAAGAAGATGGGGAAAACCGCGGAGGCGTAAGGCTGCGGGGACAAAAGGCGCTTAACATCCGAGAAGAGGCGTTTCAGGCGCGGCCGTAGTCATCCGCGAGCCGTTCAATATCCTCCTCTCCGAAATATTCGCCCGTCTGGATCTCAATAAAGGTCGCCTCTCCGTTCCCCGTGTTCCGGAAACGATGGTTCGCGCCGCAGGGAATGTCGACGGTCTCGCCGGGCCGAAGCGGGATCTCCCGGTCGCCGATGGTCGCAACGGCCTCCCCGCGGATCAGGTACCAGTGTTCCGACCGGCGGCGGTGACGCTGGAGACTCAACCGTTTTCCCGGATTCACGGAGATCCGCTTGACCTTGTGATCCGGCTCATCGGCCAGAACCAAGTAAAATCCCCACGGCCGGTAGTCCGTTTCCATGAAACACCCCTCCCAAAATTCCGCATGAGGAATCTCGACGCTGCTGCCGCACGGTCTCAAGAGAACATCGTGTATGTATGCTCCGTCGTCCCAACGCCCGTCCGGAGCGCCGCCTCGGTCACCGCTCGGGCAACCATTTCCGGCACTTTCCGGTTGAAGACGCTGGGAATAATGTGTTGTTCCATCAATTCTTCGGGGGCGACGCAGGAAGCGATCGCGTCGGCCGCCGCAATAAGCATTTTCTGGTTGATCTCGCGTGCTCGGCAATCGAAAACCCCTCGGAAAAGTCCGGGATAGCAGAGGATGTCGATCAGTTGATTTTCATAATCCGGTCGGCCGGTCGCCGTCACCCGCGCAAAGGATTCGACCTGTTCGGGCTGGATTTCCGGCATGGGGTTGGCCAATGCAAAGATGATGGCGTCCCCGGCCATCCGCCGGACATCTTCGACGGTCACCGCCTTTGCCTCGGAAAGGCCGATGAAGACGTCGGCCCCGGTGAGGGCCTGGCCCACCGATCCCTCGAGACGCTCCGGGTTGGTCAGACCGGCGATCTCCTCTTTGACGGGATTCATGTTCTTTCGCCGGCCCCGGTAAAGTATGCCGGCCCGATCGCAGCCGATGATTTCCCTGGCGCCGGAGGCAAGCAAAAGCCGGATCGAGGCGATGCCGGCGGCGCCGAGACCGCAGACAACGATCCGGACATCCTCCAGTCTTTTCCCCACGACCTTCAGCGCATTCATCAAACCCGCAAGGACCACCACGGCCGTACTGTGCTGATCGTCGTGGCAGACGGGGATATTCAATTCTTTCTTCAGGCGGTCTTCAATCTCAAAACAGCGGGGGCCGGAGATATCCTCCAGGCTGATGGCGCCGAAACCGGGGGCGATCCACTTCACGGCCTGGATGATCTCCTCCGGATCCCGGGTGTCGAGGCAGATCGGAAATGCGTCGATCCCGGCGAATTTCTTGAAAAGAAGCGCCTTCCCCTCCATGACCGGCAATGCCGCCGCCGGTCCGACATCGCCGAGACCGAGAACGGCCGTACCGTCCGTGACAATCGCCACGCTGTTCTTTTTCATGGTCAATTCATAAACGCGTTCCGGTTCATCGAAGATGGCCGTCGCCACCCGGGCCACGCCCGGCGTGTAGGCTACCGCAATGTCACCCCGGGTCTTCAGCGGAACCTTGCTTGCGATCTCGACCTTCCCCCCCTGATGGATCAGCAGGGTCCGGTCCGCCACGTTGAGAACCTTGATCTCCTTGATCCGCCGGACCGCGGCGGTGATCAACTTCGCCGTGTCGAGATCCGCCGCACTGGCCTCGATATCGCGGATGATGCTGCCGCTTTTGAATCCGACGATATCGATGGCCCCCATACCGCCCCCGGCCCTGCCGATGACGGACAGAACCTTCCCCAACATCCCCGGCCGTTTGGGGAGCTCGATCCGAAGCACCACACTGTAACCTGAACTCTCCTTGATCATCAACCCGCCTCCCTTCCTGCCCCATCGGAGGTGTTTCTCAACACCCTGTTGGTGTGACGATACAATGCAAACCGCGCCGATCCTCGAAACTGATCAAGAAATCTGCGGATCACTTTATACGCCGCCCCGCAGTAAAGTCAACGGGTATGAAACCGTCCGAAACGGAAAAATATTGTCACGGATTTCATGATATTTCCGCAGTGCTTTTTCCTTTTTCCGGAGGGGCTTTGCGTCGATCGAGATCGATTGAAAAGATAAACAAAAATGTTTAGGTGGTACAATAAAACGGATACATTATAACTCTTATGAATATATTCGCTCACATAAACGGCATCTCATACAAATCTATTCGAAGCAAGCTTCGGGGAATATGACCCGGATAGATGAAATAACGCCAACTTTCCCGCTTGCATCGATGGCGTTGGCGCCCTTGATAATAACGGTTTCCCGGTGAAAATCATTGAGCGCTTCAGGGATGGTCTTCTTGACCCTCTCTCCCTGAAACAGGATGATCGGGAAAGGGGACCGCTTGTCGGCGTCGGTCGTGCATACGACGCGGCTGCAAATGGTGCCTGCCGTATATTTTTGGGGAGGAATGTCGGTTACGCCTAGGATTTCCTGCGCCACATATCCGTTGGTGGTGCCGCCGCAAATGATCGTATATCCGCTTTCCCTCGCAGCCTTGATCTCCTTCATCGCTGAAACACCCTTGGCGATGAGCCTCCTCGATTCGGAAGGTACCAGTATAAATGCCGCTTTCATTTTCATGCCTCCACTTTCATGAATTCCAACCACGCCTGTCCGGAAAATTATTTAACGGACTGAGCTGTTTGGCTATGAATGGTTCCGGTTGTGCTCCCCCCGGATTCCGAAGCGATGCCGCAGAGCTTCTTGGCCTTGCGCTGCTTGGCCTTCATGTCGACCAGGCGGGAAATCATGATCCGTTGGGCCTGCGGCGATCCTGCGCCGTGCATTGATTCGGTCAGGTATCCCACGGCGGCGGTCCCCAGGGTAAGGTTTTCGATCAGTCGCAGGATGCGCATCCGGTCTTCCACGAGGACGCCTTCGACGCCCCGGCAGTATTTTTCGATCCACTTTCCGACTTTCGGCGAGCGCAGATCCGCCTCCGAGGGCAGGGTGACCATCAGGCCGCCGGCAATGTCCTGGGCCAGGCGGGCGATTTCGTAAGGGAACCGGGTAACGTTCTGCTTGTGCACATTGGCCAGCAGCGTATCGACGAGGTAGGTTCCGCTGGGCTCCGGACGGCCTTCCGACGCGCAGGCGATGCAGCCGCAGTAGAGCGTCTCGTTCAACTGGTTCATCTCGATGATCTTGTCCTTAATGTGGGATGCCTTGGCGGCCCCGTTGTACTCGGCAACCGTTTGCGTCGCGCCGATCAGCACGTCGCCGACCCCCACCTTGCAGGCGTAGCTCTGGCGGTGGTAGGAGGCGAATTTTTCCACCAGCGACCCGGCAAACTCATACTCCCGGTACATGAAAACCCTCTCCCAGGGAACGAACACGCGGTCGAAAACCACCAGCGCCTCATGCCCGCCGAAGAAGGGATTGCCCCGGTCAATGAGGCCCGCTTCGAGCTTCCGGGTGTCGCAGGACTGTCGGCCGATGATGTATGTAATTCCCAACGTATCGCTGGGTACGGCGAAAGAGATCGCATAGTCCTTGTCTTCCTCGCGCATCGCAATGGTCGGCATGACGATGATCTCATGGGAGTTCACCGCGCCGGTCTGGTGGGCCTTCGCCCCGCTCACCACGATGCCGTCGGGCCTCTCTTCGACCACGTGCAGATAAAGATCCGGGTCGGCCTGCTCTTGCGGGGCCAGGCTCCGGTTCCCCTTGGGGTCCGTCATCGCGCCGTCGCAGGTCAGGTCGTTTTCCTGCACATGGGAGAGGAATTTGATGAACCGCTCGTTGTATTTCGTGCCGTATTTGGCGTCGATGTCGTAGGTGACGATGGACAGGGCATTGAGCGCGTCCATTCCGACGCAGCGCTGGAAGCAGCAGGCCGTGTGGCCCCCGAGCATCCGTCCCAT
Organism: Syntrophaceae bacterium UBA5619; assembly: GCA_002424545.1. Lineage (GTDB taxonomy): Bacteria > Desulfobacterota > Syntrophia > Syntrophales > UBA5619 > UBA5619. The sequence continues at coordinate 792 of DIKL01000121.1, read as the reverse complement.
CTTGCTTTTCTTCACCAGGTCGTCCCGGTTCTGATGGATATGGCAGAAACGGTTGATCCTCTTACCGGACAGGTGCGACATGGCGGTCATCAGTTCCGCGGTCTCCGGCCGCGCAGCCAGTTCGTATGTGGCGGCCACGGCATTCAGGGAAGGCCGGAGGATCGGGTCGTCCACCACATTTTCAATCCGTTTGCCGAACATATACACGACCAGCTTGAGTTTTCTCAGGCTTTCCTCATATTGATTGGCTGTCATCATGGTAAAAAATCTCCTTCCATTCTTTCGGCCGGGGTTATCCCGCAGCTTTCCGGACTTGGCATCTGTCGGTCAAGCGCTGCCAGTCATCGTCCACCCGCATTTGCATGCGGACGCGTTCTTCGACGGACATCTTTTTGAACCGACCCTGATGTTTCAGATAGGCGTCCACCCCTTCCTTCTCAGGCATGGAACTCAACTGCCAGGTATCCCCATCGAACACCTCGTAAAGCGGAAACACTCGGCTTTTCACAGCCTGCCGAGCGACCTCGATGGAGAGCTCCGTGGCATGCCGCCAACCGGTCGGGCAGGAGGCAAACAGATGGATAAATCGCGAACCTTTTATATTTTTGGCTTTTTCAAGCTTTTCTTTCAGGTCCTCCGGGGCGCCGATGCTGGCCGTGGCCGTGTAGGGGATGCGGTGCGCCGCCATGATTTTCACCATGTTTTTCTTCCTCTGACCCTTCCTCGCAGAATCGGGTGTGGTGGTGGTCCACCCGCCGGCCGGTGTCGCCGAGGAGCGCTGGATGCCGGTGT
>DIKL01000078.1 GCA_002424545.1 Syntrophaceae bacterium UBA5619 | reverse complement strand
GCGTTTGCCGCCGAAGGTCAGGATGTAGCCGTTTCCGACCCCTTTGGGGTGATAGGGCACTTCGGGGCTCCGCATGTGGACGAGGTTGTAGGCCGGAACCGCCTCGATCCGGATCCCGTCGACGGTCGTTTCCTCCCCGTTTTTCAACACGATGCCGTCCTTCACCTTTCCGACACATAGCGGGGTCATGACCACTTTCGTCCCGGCTTTGCTGATTTTTTTGATCGTTTCCGGATCGAAGTGATCTCCATGTTCGTGGGCCGCCAGGACCAGATCCGCCTTCGGAAGTTTCGAGAAATCCCCATACTGGCCGACCGGGTCGTTGTAGATCATCTTCCCGCCGAACTCGAACATCAGCGATGAATGACCGATAAAGGTGATTTTCAAATCCCCCGCCGGCGTCGGCAGGACATCCGTTTCGAACCCCCCGCCGGCCATTGCCGGCGACATCACGCCAACCAGGGCCAATCCCAAAAGTGTTTTCATTTTCCCCTCCTCCTTTCCCTCTCGAGATCCCGGAAATTTTTCCCTGTCCGGATTTGCCGCAACGGCAAAACGATCGGGACAACGCCGCGCCTACAGTCCCGCCTCGACCCGCTCCGCCAACAACGCGGCGCCGGGATCGATCATGGCCGCCTCCAGATGGCGGAGGCTGCGCGCCAGACGACGGCGTGTCGCCGGCTTCATCCCGGCAATCCATCCCGGTCGCTCGGATTGCGGAGTACGCAACAGTTCCGCGGCCAAAACGCGCAGGATCGCGGCGGTGTACCCGGCCGTCTTAAGCGAAACGCCGCCCCGGACGGCCTCCGAGTAATCGTCGTTCACGGCGGCGATCATGATATCGCGCAGCACGGCGTTCCAGGCCTCCGTCGCCGTCGGGGACTCCGGCTCCCGCAGAATGGAGAGGATCCGGGAACGAAATTCGGGCATCACAAACCCGGCCAGATCCTCCACCCGGAACCGTTCGCCCCGGATCGTCTCGGCTTCGTAGCGGCGCCTTTCCGCCAGGTTCCGCAGCCACTCGAAATAGGAGGCGATCACCCCGCCGCCGTTGGCCAGAAAATCATACACGACGGCCACGCCCCGCCGGTGGAGAATCCTCTCCGCCTTGGTCGTGTTGGGACCGTTCGCGCCGCAGACGACCAGCGTTGCGCGGACCTTTTCGGCGTTGGCCGCGGTGATGGCGTTCTCCAGGGCCGCGGGAACCAGGATGTCGCAGTCGTTTTCCAGCACAGCCTTGCCTTCATCGACTCCGGGAATTCGCTGTTCAACGCCCTTTTCGCAGCCGAACACGGATCCGAAACTCCGGGCCGCCCGGGTCAGTTCGGCCGGATCCAGGCGGCCGACCAGGGCGCCGTCCCGATCGGCCACCGCCGCAAAGATCACCGGATACCGGGCCATTTCCTCCATGAAGGAACCGCCGACCTTTCCGGATCCCTGCACGATGATCCGCTTGTCGCGGAGCAGCTTCGGGAAAACCTCTTCGTCCAGTTTCCGCCAGGTTTCGTCCGCAATCGGTCCGGCGCCGTCCTCACGACCCGCCGCCGCCAACAGGGCGCTCTCATTCACCCCGGCCAGACTCTCCAGGAGAAGCCTTTCCTCGGCCGTCGGCTCCGCAACCGGCTTCCAGCGGCCGTCCAGATAGAGGCGGGTCACGGCGGCCAGCAGGACATAACGAAGGCCGCGCCCGGTCGCGCCGTTGCGGGTCTGGATTCCCATGCGCGGCTTGCCCGTGATCTGGGGAGCGGCCACCCGTTCGAGATAACCCTCGTTCATCACCAACTCCCGCAGGATCCGCTCGTCGCGCCAGTCCACATCGAAGTTTCCGCTCAGGATGGCGCGGGCGTCGGCGAGGGTGAGCACCTTGTTTCCGAGAAAAGCTACATTTTTCTTCAGCCCGTAGGCGATCATGGCCAGATCGTGCAGCGCCGACTTGAATCCTTCGAAAAGCAGGCCGATCTCCTGCGGACCGCAGCCCACGTCGCCGGCCGGAACATCGCGAATCGGGCCGGTGACCAAAAAGAGCGAGCGACCGAAGTTGGTGAGGGTTTCGGAATAATCGAGACGGGCATCGTTGAAATCGCGCGGGTTGAGCTTGAGCCCGCCCTTTCCGCCTCCGAACGGAACCTTTGAACGGGCGCACTTCCAGGTCATCATGAAAGCCAGGGCCGCCACTTCGGAGAATTCAACGATCGGATCGATCCGCAAACCGCCCTTGGCCGTCCCGCGGGCGGTGTTGTGGCGCGTCCGAAAACCTTCGGTGACGAGGATTCGCTGACCGTGTTTCGTGTCCACCCAGAATTCCTCGAAGGCGTCGAATCCAAGCAGACGCCGCATGATGCGCGGACTGTCCGACACGCCGAGCGAATCGGCTGCCTCCAAGAAGTCGCTCAGCGCATTGAGGAGAAAGTTCCCGAATTCGGCCGTGTTGCCGGTATCGGCGTTGACATCGGTGTAGGCGCGCAGGCGCGCAAGCAGAGCGGCGGTCTCCTCCGGGGAGAGATCGCGCCGGCTCAGACTGCGCAGAATCGACTCGATGTCGGCCAGGAGTCTTCCGCCCTCCGCCCGCGCGTCTCCGCCTCGCCTCCCCATCCCGGCCAGGGCCTTTTCCAGTCGAGACACCTCCACGGAGGGATCGAGATAGAAGGTCATGATTCCCACGGCCGCCCCGCCGCCCGGGGGCGGGGTAAAGCGGTCGTAGTAGGAACGATTCATGTTGATATCGAGGCCGCGCAGCGCCTCGAGCACCTCGAGGATGAAATCGATCTCGGGCTCCTCGAAACCGATGTGGAAGCGGGTTTCACGCGCGGAAAGCCGTTCGCTCGGCTCGCCTTGTTCCCCCTCGGTGCTCTCCCGTCCGACGTAGACCCCTCCGCCGGAGCGGACCTTCTCAAAAATGAGGCCGTGCCGGAAGATGCGCCGGGGAACGGCGAAGCTGTTGACCTCCTCGTGGAGATAGTTCGCCGGCAGCGCGGCGATGAACTCCTCGACGCAGCGATGGCCCTGCGCGGCGGCCCGCTGCCGGAGCTCGGCGATCAGCCGCGCGGCGGCGGCTTCTTCTTCCCGGCTTATGGGCATCTTCTCCGCGCCGGCCTTTTCGATGGTGATGAGCCGGATGCCCGAACGGGTCTTCATTGAGTCGTAGGAAACGATGTCCATCGTGCCGTTCTGTCCCAGAATGGTTTTGAGCTTCCCGGGAAAATCGCGACCCACGTTCAGGAAATAGGTGATCTTTTTGCCGTCGAGGCTGGTGTGCGTCAGGTATTCGTCCTTGGCGGAGAGCAGCTGGCTGACAATGAACAGATCGCTGGCCACGTCCTCGGCGCGGTTCGAATGGAAATACCAGTTCGGCAGGAAATCATGTTCGAAAAAGGTGTCGATGATCTTGCCGACCGTGTTGGGCTCCATTCGGTAGAGATCTTCCAGCAGTCGGCGGACCTCCTTCTTCCTCGATTCGCGTACCTGCCCGCTCCTGGCTTCGATCATCTGGATTTCCGTCTGCATGACATTCACCTCTCAGGTATTCCCGGCGAGTGCATTTCAATCGGCACCGTCCGTCGGCGCGGAGCCGCGTAAAGCTCGCCGATCGAAAGAATTTGACCTCGGGAGAAGGAGTATAGCGACACCACGCTCCCGGGGCGGAGCATCTTCATTCCCCCTCCTCCACCGGAGCAATCTCCGGAAAGGTTTCCTGCTCCGGACCCGCCTCCTCCACGAGATCCTCCGGCGCCGCGCCGTTCTCCCGGTCTTCCTCCCGTTCGGCGCGGGCGACGCCGACCAGCTTTTCGTTTTCATCAAGGTCGATCAGGCGCACACCCTGGGTGCTCCGGTGAATGACACGCACCTCCTCGGCGCGCATGCGGACGATCCGGCCCGCGTCGCTGATCAGCATGATGTCCTCGCTGCCGGAGATCTGGAGAATCCCCGAGACGTCGCCCACCTTGGGAACGGTCTTCAAATTGATCGTCCCCTTGCCGCCACGGGTCTGGAGACGGTATTCGGCGATGTCGGTCCTTTTGCCGTACCCCTTTTCGGAGACGGTGAGGATCGTGTTTCCTTCGGTCGGGATCTCCATCCCGATGACCCGGTCATCGGCCGCCATCCTGATCCCCCGGACGCCGCGGGCCGTCCGGCCCATGTCGCGGACGTCGTCCTCTTTGAAGCGGATCGATTTCCCCTTTCGGGTTCCGAGGAAGATGTCCTGGTTCCCGAGGGTAAGCTGGACATCGATCAATTCGTCCCCCTCATCGATCGATATTGCGATGATCCCTCCCGCACGGGGGTTGGAGAAGGCCGAAAGCTCCGTCTTCTTGATCGTCCCCAGGCGGGTCACCATGACCACCGACCTATCCCCGGAAAACTCGCGTACCGGAAGGACGGCGGCGACGCGCTCCCCTTCGGTCAGGTTGATCAGGTTGACGATCGCCTTTCCCTTGGCGGCGCGCCCGGCCTGTGGAATCAGGTAGACCTTCAGCCAGTAGAGGCGTCCTTTGCTCGTGAAGATCAATACATAGTGATGGGTGTTGGCGATGAAGATGCGCTCGACGAAATCCTCCTCCTTCGTCCCCATGCCGATCTTGCCCTTGCCGCCGCGCCGCTGACTTTTGTACAGGCTCACCGCGTTGCGCTTGATGTATCCCGCGTGGGAAACGGTAACGACCATGTCCTCCTCGACGATCAGATCCTCGATATTGATGTCCTCGGAACTGATGACGATTTCGGTGCGCCGCTCGTCGCCGTAGCGCGCCCGGATCTCGGTGAGCTCCTCGACGATCACGTCGAGAACCTTCCGCGGGTCATCGAGGATTCCCTGAAGCTTGTGGATCAGTGCGGAGATCTCGGTGTATTCCGCGTCGATCTTTTCCCGTTCAAGGCCGGTCAGGCGCTGGAGGCGCATCTCCAGGATCGCCTTTGCCTGGAGATCGCTCAAGCCGAACCGGCTGCAGAGGGCGGCGGCCGCCTCCGCGGGGCTCCCGGAGGCCTTGATCACGGCGATCACCTCGTCGATCCGGTCCAGGGCGATGATCAGCCCTTCCAGGATATGGGCCCGCTCCTTGGCCTTCGCAAGATCGAAGGCCGTCCGACGGACGACCACCTGCTTGCGGAACTCCAAGAAGCTCTGGAGAATCTCCTTCAGGTTGAAGATCCGGGGCTGTCCCTGGTCGATCGCGAGCATGATGATCCCGAAAGTGGATTCCATCTGGGTGTGCTTGTAGAGTTGGTTCAGCACGATGGCCGATGCCTCGTCCCTTTTGAGGTCGAGAACGACGCGGATCCCCTCGCGGTCCGATTCGTCCCGGAGATCGGCGATTCCGCCGATCTTCTTCTCCTTGACGAGTTCGGCGATCTTCTCGATCAGGTTCGCCTTGTTTACCTGGTAGGGGAGTTCGCTGACGACGATGCTCTCCCGGTCGTTGCGGGCATTTTTCTCGATCAGCGCGCGCGCCCTTACCCGGATGATCCCGCGTCCCGTCCGATAGGCGGAGAGGATCCCCTCGCGGCCGTTGATGAAGCCGGCCGTGGGGAAGTCCGGCCCCTGGATATATTTCATGAGCCCATCAATGGTGATTTCGGGATCGCGGATCATCGCGATCGTCCCGTCGATCACTTCCCGGAGGTTGTGGGGCGGAATGTTCGTCGCCACGCCGACGGCGATGCCGCCGGTACCGTTCAAAAGCAACAGGGGGATCTTCGCCGGCAGGACGGTCGGTTCCTCCAGGGACTCGTCGTAGTTGGGCATGAAATCGACCGTGTTCTTCTCCAGATCCGCGAGGAGTTCCTCGGAGAACCTGGCCATCCGGACCTCCGTGTACCGCATGGCAGCGGGGGGATCCCCGTCGATCGAGCCGAAGTTCCCCTGGCCGTCGACCAGGGGGTATCGCAACGAGAAGTCCTGCGCCATCCGCACCATGGTATCATAGGCCGCCGTATCCCCGTGGGGATGGTATTTACCGAGGATATCTCCAACGATCCTCGCCGATTTCTTGTAGGGCTTGTTCCAGCGGTTTCCCATCTCGTTCATGGCAAACAGGACCCGCCGGTGGACCGGTTTCAGGCCGTCCCGGGCGTCGGGAATGGCCCGGCCGATGATGACGCTCATGGCATAGTCCATGTAGGACTTCTTCATCTCGTCTTCGATATTGGTCGTGATCGTCTTTTCAAACAGGTTTTCCATCAAAACGTAATTCTCCTTACCGTTCTGTTACACGTCCAGATTCGAGGCATACAACGCGTTTTTGTAGATGAAATCGCGTCTCGGCTCCACCTGGTCCCCCATGAGGGTCGTGAAGATCTCGTCGGCCGCGACGGCGTCTTCGATCCGCACCTGGAGGAGCGTCCGTTTTTCCGGGTTCATCGTCGTCTCCCAGAGCTGCTCCGGATTCATCTCTCCCAAACCCTTGTAGCGCTGGATCGCGAAGCCTTTTTTTCCGGCGCCGACCACGTAGTCGATCAGGGCTGACAGACTATCGACGGTATCCAAGACCTTCCCCTCGACACCCCCTTCCCCTTCCTCGGATCCCACCTGGTAGGGGGGCTCGCCCAAGACCGCGATCTGGCCCAGAAGGGCCCGGATCTCGGAAAACTTCGGCAGCTTCAAAATGTCCCTGTCGATGCAGGTGGTTTGGATCTGATTGTTTTTCCGGGTATGAAAGACCATCTCCCAGCGGCCGTGCTCCTGGTCCATCTCCGTTCTGACGCCGTCGAGGTTCTCGCCGAGGGCCATGGCGGTCCGATGGGCCACCTTTCCCAGGGACTCCTCGGTCCTGAAGCTCTCCTCCGTCAGGGCCGGATCGCCGGCGAGGATTCGGATAATGTTGCGGTCCTTTTCCTCCCTTTCAAACTTGTCGAGGATCTTCTCGATCCGCATCGCCTTGCGGATGCTGTCGAGAAGGCGCTTGCCGGTGATCGTCTGGCTGCTGCCGTTCACCGCCAGCAGCCGGACACGGTTGACGCCGCTGTCGAGGATATAATCCCTCATGGTCTCTTCGTTATGAATATAGATCTCCTGCTTGCGATCGCTGATCTTGAACAGCGGTGGCTGGGCGATGTAGAGATAGCCCCGTTCGATGATCTCCTTCATCTGGCGGAAGAAGAAGGTGAGCAGGAGCGTCCGGATATGCAGCCCGTCTACGTCGGCATCGGTCATGATGATCACCTTGTGGTAGCGGAGCCGGCTGATGTCCTGATCCTCCTGGCCGATCCCGATGCCGAGGGCGGTGATGATCACCTTGAGCTCTTCGTTCTGGAGCATCTTGTCGAAGCGCGCCTTTTCCACGTTGAGCACCTTGCCGCGCAGCGGCAGGATCGCCTGGTTCTTTCGGTCCCGTCCCTGTTTTGCGGAACCGCCGGCCGAATCCCCCTCGACGAAGTAGATCTCGCTCCGGGCCGGGTCCTTCTCCTGACAGTCGGCCAGCTTTCCCGGCAGGGTGCCGACTTCGAGGGCGGTCTTGCGCCGCGTCAGTTCCCTCGCCCGCCGGGCGGCCTCGCGCGCCCGCGC
>DIKL01000087.1:14822-20256 GCA_002424545.1 Syntrophaceae bacterium UBA5619 | reverse complement strand
CGCCGCCGGAAACGATAAACACCACTTTCTTCATGTTCCTGCTCCATCAAGCGTCGCCCAAAGAAAAACCGCGGCGCGGCCTGAAACAAAAAAACCATACCCTGAATAGGATATGGCCCCAAAAACGAAGTATGGACAACGCAACCCCTGCCATTCCCTACGCTGGCATTACCCAGGTCAGGTTCAAAGGGTATTTCTCAGCCGGATCGGCACCCCTTGCGCTTTTTGGTTTTTTTCTACTGTAAACCACCCCCAAAATCAAGCCGATTTTTCCGGTGCGAGACCAAACAGCCGGCTGGCGTTCTCTTCGGTCTGCCGCTCCAACTCTTCGGCGGCCACGCCTCTGAGCTCGGCCAGGCAGCGGGCTGTCTCCACGACATGGGCCGGCTCGTTGCGCTTCCCCCGCCAGGGTTGCGGCGCCAGATAAGGGGCATCGGTTTCGATGAGAAGCCGATCCGCCGGAATCTCCCGGGCCACTGCCCGGAGTTGGTCGGCATTCTTGTAGGTGACAGGACCCGCCACGGAAAGATGGAATCCCATATCGAGACACTCCCGGGCCATCGAGAGGTCCCCGGAAAAGCAGTGAAGAACGCCCCGCAGACGATGTTTCCGCGTCTTGAGGATCGCAAGCGTTTCCGCATGGGCCTCCCGGTCGTGAATGATTACGGGCAGGTCCAGCTCTTCGCTGAGATCGAGCTGCTCGGCAAACCGACGCAATTGGATCTCCCGTGGGGAATGCTCGTAGAAGAAATCAAGACCGATCTCCCCGATGGCGACCACTTTTTCGTGTCCCGCGAGGCGCCGGAGGTCGTCATACGTCCCGGCGTCGATCTGTTTCACTTCGTGCGGATGGATGCCGATTGCCGTGTAAATGATGGGATAGCGACGGGCGAGCGAAACCGCCTTTTCACAGTCGGGAATGGTCGTCCCGACGGTGATGATCGCCGTTAGCCCGGCGGCCATGGCCCGCGCGAGAACCGCCTCCCGATCGCCGTCGAATGCATCCATCTCGAGATGCGCATGGCTGTCGATCGTCATGATCGTTCACCTTCCGCTCAGACCGCGCCGACCATACGGCGCGCGCGTTCAAGGTGTTCTTCGGCCTCCGCGGCCATCCGTTCGATCAACTCCCGGCAGGTCGGGATGTCCCGGATGAGGCCGATCGACTGACCGACCATCAACGGAGCATAATTTACATCGCCCTTCTCCCATGCCTCCTTGATCCGCGGACCGGCCAGGAGCGGAATCAGCTCCGCGAGCCCTCCGCCTCGCGCCTCGATCGCGATGACCTCCTCGATCACCCGATTCTTGAGCGCGCGCCCTTGCAGGCCGATCGATTTCCCGAAGATCAGCGTCTCGTGTTCCTGCCTCTTCAGGATTTCCCGCTTGATGTTTTCATGTACTTCGCATTCTTTCGTCGCCACGAAGCGGCTCGCCATCATGACCCCCTGCGCCCCCAGCACCAGCGCGGCCGCGAGCGACCTGCCATCGGCGATCCCCCCCACGGCCACCACCGGGATCTTCACCGACTCCGCAATCCTGGGCGTCAGAATCATGGTCGTCACGTCGTCGTTCAGGGGATGGCCCCCTTCCTCGATTCCGGCCGCGTAGATGCCGTCATAACCCACCTTTTCGGCATGGAGTGCATGGCGGACGGCGCCGACCTTGTGGAACAGCTTCACCCCGGCCTTTTTGAGCATTTCAACCGTTTCCATTCCGCAGGCCTTGTCGACCGGCGTCCCGGAAAATTCGATGCCGCTCACCCGCTCCTCGGCGCAGACGCGGCAGTATATTTTGTGGTGCTCCGGGGTGATCCGAACGGAGGGCAGAAGTGTGATGTTCACCATGAAGGGGTGGTCTGTCAGTCTTCGGGTCTCGCGGATCGCCTCCCGGAAGGCATCCTCCGATTCGTAGTTGCCCGCGGTCAGATTGCCCATGCCCCCCGCATTGGAAACGGCGGCGCAGAGCCGCGGTTTGCAGAGCCACATCATGGCCCCGCAGAGGATGGGATAGCGGATTCCGAACATTTTAGTAATGGCCGTCTTGAACATGAGACCTCTCCTTTCCAGGTCAAAGCGATCGATGATGCCGCAGGTCGGGTTGATCAGGGTTTCGATATGAAATATCGGTCAGGTCCGGAAATGAGTGTTGACCTAACACATTCGATCCGCGGCTGCAATCGAATCCTTCCTCCGCGCCGGTTCAATTTTCTTGACAGACCCCGCCCCCATTCCTATACTTCGCTCCGATCAGAACGATGAAAGGAGAAAATCCCATGGCGGGCGTTGATGGAGGCATGCTGTTTTCCGCGGACCGGTTGCGCGTCTGGACGCAGGAAATCTTTCGGAAACTCGGGGTCGGCGCGGACGACGCCACCCTGCTCGCCGACTCGCTGATCGAGGCGAACCTCCGGGGCGTGGACACACACGGAATCACGCGAGTGCTCTGCGTGTACGCGGAAAGAATCCGCAGCGGCGTTATGAATCCGAAGAGCCGCTTCACGGTCGTGCGTGAAAAACCATCCACCGCGCTGATCGATTGCCACAACGGCATCGGTCAGATCGGCGCGGAGAAGGCCATGCGGATGGCGATCGAAAAGGCCAGGAAGACCGGCGCGGCCTTCACGGCCGTAACCCATTCCAACCATTACGGGATGGCCGCCTACTGGGCAATGATGGCCCTCCCGCACGGCATGATCGGTTTCAGTTCCACCAACGCCCCGGCCGCCGCGGCCCCGACGGGCGGACAGGCTGCAATGTTCGGCACCAACCCTTTCGCCATTGCCGTACCCGCGGCACGGGAGCTGCCGGTGGTTCTGGATCTGGCAACGACCGTGGTCGCCCGCGGCCGAATCATCCTCCATGCGAAGCAGGACAAACCCCTCGAGCCGGGCTGGGCCTTCGACGAACGGGGCATCCCCACCACGGATCCGCACGCCGCGTTGAAGGGGTTTCTCGCGCCGATCGGGGGATACAAGGGCTACGGCATCATGCTGGCGGTCGATCTCCTCTGCGGCGTGATGACCGGATCCAATTACGGAACCCACTTTCCCGGCTTTCTGGCGGACAACATGGTCGATCCGACCGATGTCGGAAGCATCTTTGCCGCAATCGACATCGAAAGTTTTATGGATCTCCGGGAATTCACGTCGGCCATAGACAAGGCGTTGGATGAGATCAAAAGGTCACCCCGGGCCGAAGGGGTGAAACGCATCTACATTCCCGGCGAGATCGAATTCGAAATGAAGGCGGAACGTCTCGCCGGAGGGATTCCGGTTCCCGAGGCGGTGGTCAGGGATTTCATCGCCCTCGGAAATGAACTGGCCGTCCCCTTCCCCAAGGCATGACCGAGGGAACACCCCATCCTGATCAGTAAAGATGCGCCGAAGGTCGTCGAGTCGATCCTCGATGTCCGGGAGGTCGGCATGTGCGACCTGGGAAACAGTCCCGGCGAGCGCAGGATCTACAATCTCCCCGGTAGGGTCCCGGGTGCGAAAGATGCTTCCTGACAGGCATCTCTCGGACCAGCTTCCAAGACGAGGCCGCATGGAGGACGGGGGCCTGTTCCGACTTTCCCGAAAGAGGCGATCTTCACCTTTTAATACCGCAAGAAAGGCTCATATAAAATGAATACATAAAACGGACAGACACCTTCATTTCGCAAGTATCGGAAACACACCGCATATTATGTTCAATTCTTCATTGACATGCGATGACACTCCTCTTATAGTCCGGTACGACAGAAATAATATCTGATCAAAAAAATAGAGGGGAAAAAGGCGTGACAAAGCAGACCATCCAGGTTGAGGCCGTGCCGCTGCGATTGGCCTTGAAAACCACCATCCGTCATAACGCGGCTACAAGGAACGAAGGAGAAAGCATTTGGGTTCAGGCAAAAAGGCAGCACCATACGGGATATGGCGAGGGTTGTCCGAGAGTCTACGCAGCCGGTGACAACATAGAGTCCGGCGTCAAATGGGTCAAGGAAAATTTTTCCGATGGCCACGTGAATTTTACAACGCTGGATGAGCTGCAGCAGTGGGTATACTGTCATGAAAAAGTCATCGATCGTTATCCGTCGGCATGGTGTGCCGTTGAAATGGCGCTGCTCGACCTGCTTGCCCGGGAAAATAGCTGCTCCGTTGAAAAACTGTTGCGATTGGATGGTCGCACGGGTTATGGTCATTACACGGCTGTTCTGGGTGATGATAAGATCTGGAAATATACCACCCTGGCCGACCAATATCTGATTCGCGGACTTCGGGATTTCAAAGTCAAGCTTAACGGCAATCTGGAACGTGATGCGGAGAAGATCGATTTGCTGGAATCGTTGTCTGTACAACATCACGCGCCACTCCCGCGTATTCGTCTTGACGCCAATAATCTATGGAAGGATCGCTGTGACGAAGCCATAGACTATACCCGGGCGCTGGGAATCGGGCGGATCTTCGCCATGGAAGAACCTGTGGAAGCGCGGCATGTCGAAGACATCAGCAAATTCAGTATGGCCACGGGTCTTCCTGTTATTTTGGATGAGAGTTTGTGCACCCTGGATGACCTGGGCATGTTTAAAACAGTGCCCGGTCAATTCATCGCCAATATCAAGATATCGCGGTTGGGCGGTCTGATTCGAGCGTTAAGAATGATCAACGAGATTAAAAAACTGGGATGGCCGATTGTTGTCGGTTGTCATGTCGCTGAGACCTCTTTGTTGACCAGGGCTGCTCTTGCGGCCTCCTCTGCCGCCGGAGAGAGCCTGATAGCCCAGGAAGGAGCCTTCGGCGACTATCTGGTGAAACGGGAGCCGGCGGAACCGATGCTGAGGTTCGGACGAGGCGGGCTGCTGGATTTGCAGTCCCCCTACTATCTGAAAACCGTACAGGGACTGAGGGTCATCCCGGTCGAAAACTGGGATACCGGATTCGGCATGCAGTGCCGTATGCCTCATACCCCGGACGACGGTGCGCCTGACATCTGTTTTCTCGAAATGCCCGATCGGTATAAGATTCATTATCGACGCTGGGGCCGTTCCGAAGGTGAAGATGTGGTGCTGATTTTACACGGAGGCATGAGTCATTCAGGCTGGCAGGCCCCGCTGGCAAATCAATTGCGGTCCCTGTCGCCGGACTTAACCGTTATCGCCGCCGACCGGCGGGGCTGCGGATTAAACGAGCAGAGGGGCGACTTGGGTTCCGTGCAAGCGGTTATCGAAGATGTCATCCAACACGTCGAATTTCTCAAGAGATCGTTCAAGCGGGTCCATCTTGCCGGCTGGTGCCAGGGGGCGCAATACGCCGCCGTTGGCGGGGTCAGAACGAGCGATGCCGTCTCCAGTCTGATACTGCTGACTCCGGGTTTTTTTTGGAATGAACGCTTCCGGTCTGTTTTAAGCATTACCGAAAAAATCGTCCTGGAGATGATTGCCGAATTCAAAC
>DIKL01000087.1:0-14791 GCA_002424545.1 Syntrophaceae bacterium UBA5619 | reverse complement strand
AGGCGACTGATTTTACGCTGGTGGATGAATGGCTTGATTTCATCGAAAAAGATCATCTAAAAACCACCTCAGTCACCTTAAAATCCGTGAGTATCATGGATGAAATTCAGGAGCTTTCGTGGTTTGCCATGCTCCAAAACCGTCTTCCCATACTGGCGATGATGGGGGAACAGGATCGCATCGTGGACAACCGGAAGGTCCTGCAATTCATCGGCCATCTTTTTCCAGGCAATAACCATAACCGATTGGTCACATTGGAAAGCGGCCATGCCATACACTTTGAAAAGACGGGAGAGGTCGCTTCCGAAATCGTAAATTTTATCAGGAATCTCCAAGATCAGAATCCATAATCCGGAGCGCTGGGATGGACCAAGACAGTCAGCCAACAGACCGGCAGGGCAATGACCACTCCCGGCGTGCCCCTGTAGCGACCCCATTGCGTTTCCACCATGGGGATATGATCCGGAATCCCAATCATGACAAGACCATCCAGCGAAGCAAACTGATCAACATGTGGAACCATCTTCACTTCATGGAGGACATGGTATATGTCCACCTCCACCACCCTCACTATAAAGAGGACCTCCTCGTCCAAGCCCATCCGGCTCCCTGTATCAATGGTTCGATGACCTGCCGCTGGCCCGAAGGATGTGGTCGTTTTACGGAAAACGCGGTTATATTGAACATAATGATCTCGGACGGACTTACGTTGTTTCTCGTGCCGACGCAAATCAAAGACGTCCAAAAAGATCATTTTACCATCCAGGCGCCCGATCAGGGGTACATCCTGGGTCAGCGTCTGACCAGGCGCTATCGTTGCCAAGGCATCCATGCCGAGGTGATGCAGAATGGGTTTCAAGCCAGGGGGCAGGTGACGGATTTCAGCGCCTTGGCCTTTGCCGTCCAAGTCAGCCCTACGGTAGCCGGTTCCTTCCGCTGGTTTAATGCCGACAGCCCCGCTACAGTCAACCTGTATCGGGATGAACAGATGGTTTTTTCGGCAGCCTGTCGCTGTGTCCGACAGACATCAGATCCGGATGTGCGTGATATTATTTTTGCCCCAATAGCCAGCCAAATAAACCGTTTTTCAAAGAAGAAATTGCGCAACCCTCGCGTACGCGTCACACCGCTGCCGAATATCACCTTCGATCATCCGGTGATAAAAAAGAAATTTCAGTTGGATATCCTCGATCTTTCAACCTCAGGATTTGCCGTTCTTGTCTCTGCCAGCGACGATGTTCTCATGCCGGGGATAATCATTCCCAATCTGACGTTGAATTATGCCGGCGCCTTGAAAATCCAATGCAAGGCGCAGGTCGTCTACCGTCGTGAAGAGAAAAGGAAGCATATCCGCTATGGTTTCGTTATCCTGGATATGGACGTCGTCACTTATAACCGGTTAAGCCATATTATTATGAATGTTATCGATCCCGGCACCCATATTGCCGATGAAGTCGATGTGGATCGCCTATGGGGATTCCTATTTGAAAGCGGCTTCATTTATCCCCAGAAATACAATTTGATCCAGGCTTGTCGAAAGCCCATGAAGGAAACTTATCGGCGGCTATATCGCGACAACCCGGAAATTATTGCTCAGATGACCTATCAGTGTAACGGCGAAATCTACGGGCACGTCTCCATGGTCCGTTCCTACGAGCGAACCTGGATGGTTCATCATCTTGCCGCAAAACGGTTCGGCCATAAACGAACAGGCCTGCAAATCCTGAAGCAAATCGTCCGTTATTTTGATGGTCTCTATCGATTGCCTGCGGTCGGGATGGACTATCTGATGTTCTATTTCCGTCCGGAAAACCGTTTTCCCGATCATTTTTTCGGTGGTTTTGCCAGGCACGTTAATAACCCCCGTGTCTGTTCTCTCGATCTCTTTTCGTACCTTAATTTTCCGGCTTCCGAAGCCGGCCGCACTCTCCCGGAGGGGTGGTTGCTCGAGCCGTGCACAGGCGAAGACTTGGAAGAATTAAACCGTTTTTATCGGAATACCTCCGACGGCCTTCTGCTGAATGTTTTGTACTTGAACAAGAGGAAGGATGATGAGGAAACTCTGTCGCAATTGTATGCCCGACACGGCTTCATCCGGAGCTGCCGACGGCTTTCTCTAAAACAATACGGTCAATTAAAGGCTGTACTTATTGTAAACCGATCGGATCCCGGCCTCAGCCTGTCGGACTTCCTGAACGGGATCAAGGTCTTGGTTAACGATGAAGCCGGCTTACCCTGGGAGATTTTATCCGCGGCCGTTTCTCAATTGACCGGCAGTTACAGGATTGACAAAATACCGCTTCTCATCTATCCATCGCATTACTTAGAGACGAAGGGCTTGTCTTCAGAAAAGCAATATAACCTCTGGATCATGGATATTCATTATGGTCGGGAATATGGCGAATACATGATGGAAAAATCAAAATTGCGAATCAAATTTCTTATCCGTTTTTGGATCCAGAAATTTCTAAAACCATGACGGAAAACACCCCACTATATAACAGCCGCATCATCAAGAGCTATGTGGAGTACCTTGAACGGTACCTGCCGCATGTAGATATCACCGCATTGTTGCAGCATGCGGATATTGAGACCTACCAGCTTGATGACGAAGGGCACTGGCTGACCCAGAAACAGTGCGATCGCTTTAACGATATCCTCGTGAGAACGACTCAAGATCCGGATATATCCAAAAAAGTGGGGCGTTTTTCCGCCATGTCCCGCGCCACCGGTGCCTTGGGACAGTATCTGCTGGGATTCATTAAACCAGAGACGGCTTATACCGTTATGGGAAACATTAATGCCCGCCTCAGCAGGGCAGCTACCCTGGAAACAAAATCTCTCGGAGCGGGAAAGCTTAAGGCAAAAGCCGTTTTAAAACCAGGGGTGGTCGAAAAACCCTATCAGTGTCTTTACCGCATCGGTACAATGGAGTCCCTGGCAAAACTTTTCACCTATAAGTTTGCCCATATCGAACACCCCGTCTGCATCCATAAAGGCGGGGATTGCTGCCTGTATGTCATCTCTTGGGAAAAGAACCGCTCTCTGGTCTGGAAACGACTCCGAAATATCTTTTTTATTCTCGGCTTCGCCGGATGCGCCGCCTTATTCCCTTTTTTAAGTCCCTCTCACTGGGATTCCTTGGTTTTATCGTACATCCTCATAGCGATGGGCACGACGTTGTATACCGAGCATCTGGAGAAGAACGAGTTGCTCGCCAATATCCACAATCAGGGGGACGCGGCGGAACGTCTCCTGGATCAGATCAACAAACGGTACGACGAAGCCCTGCTGATCCGGGAGATCGGCCAGGCATCTTCCACCATGCCCGAGATTGATCAGCTCCTCCGGTATATTATGGAGTCGTTGGTCAAGAGGCTCAATTTCGACCGGGGCATGATCATGCTGACCAACAAGCAAAAAGATCGCCTCGTTTATTCGGTCAGCTACGGATATAATCCGAAGAATGAAGATTACCTGAAGAATATTCAATTTCATCTGGATAATCCTCGCTCAAAGGGCACAGCGGTCAAGGCCTTCAGAAATCAGAAACCAGTTTTGGTCAACGATCTCTCCGACATCGAGAATGACCTGTCGCCGAAGAGTCTTGATTTCGTTCGTACTATGGGCAGCCAGTCTTTCATCTGCGTTCCGATCGTATATGCGGGGGAATCCCTGGGAGTCCTGATTGTGGATAATGTCCAATCCAAGAAACCGCTCGATCAGACGGAGATGAGTCTGCTGATGGGTATCGCCCCGCAGATCGGGATCAGCATCAAGAACGCCGTCTCCCATCAGAAAATCAGGGAGAGCGAAGAGCGCTTCCGATCGCTCAGCGAAAACGCACCGGACATCATTTATGCCCTCGGCATTAATGGGGAATTTACCTATATCAACCCTGCGATTGAAGCGATCCTGGGATACCTCCCGGAGGACATCATCGGCAAATATTTTATCGATATTGCAAGAAAAAAAGACGTGTACAGAAGCATCAAGGCCTTCAAGCAGGTCAGGGATCGCAAGCAAACCATCAAGGGAGAAACGGGCATCCTGCTGCATATGGATGGTTCGGAGCGGTATTTCAGCTTCAGTTGTGCGCCGAATTTTGATTCCGAAGGCAATTTTATCGGAGTGGTTGGAACATTCAAGAACCTGACCGACATCAGAACATCGGAAATGGAGCTGAAAAGGAGCCTTGATAAACTGCAATCGGCCATGAGCAGTACCATTGACGCGATTTCCATCATCGTTGAATCCCGAGACCCTTACACAGCAGGTCACCAAAGACGTGTGGCACAGCTGGCCACCGCCATTGCCGGTGAATTGGGTTTATCCGAAGAAAGAATCGACTTGATCCGTATGGGCAGCCTGATTCACGACATCGGAAAAATATATATTCCCGCTGAAATCTTGACAAAACCGGCGAAATTAAACGAAATTGAAACGGCCATGATGAGATCTCATCCGGCGGTGGCTTGGAAAATATTAAAACAAGTCGACTTTATTCCAGTCATTGTGGACATGGTTTATGAACACCACGAAAGGATGGATGGATCGGGATATCCATTGGGAATATCCGGCGAGAGAATCCTCTTAGAGTCAAGAATTATCGCGGTTGCAGACATGGTTGAAGCCATGGTCAGCCACCGGCCGTATCGGGCTGCGCGGGGCACGACGGCAGCGATCGAAGAAATAAAAAAGCAACGGGGAATTGCGTTGGACGCCAATGTGGTGGATGCCTGTCTGAAACTCTTTGAAGAACAAGGTTTTAAGTTCAAGCAGTCTGATGTGTTCCCCAGTATCGACATGTAGCGGTTTGCTTTGCCGTCTTTTGTTCCTTACCCTTCCCGATCCGAAAAATTCAGGGAGCTGTCGGCCGTCACCAGGATCATCATTCCTCATGCTCTCTCTCATGATCGGGAATTTCGCGAAAGCAGCGCGACCGCCTCGATGTGGGCTGTCTGTGGAAACATGTCCAGCGGCTGGAGCCTCCGGAGGCCGTAACCGCGTATGGTGAGGAATCGGACATCCCGCGCCTGCGTCGCGGGGTTGCAGGAGATGTACACGATCCGCTCCGGATGAAGAACCGCCACCGCATCCAAAACCCGATCGCCGCAACCGTCCCGCGGCGGATCGAGAACGATCACGTCCACGTCCCGGCCGCGGGGCGCGAATTCCTTCCGGAGGAGATCGGCGACATCCCCGTGCAAAAACGTCGCCCGCGGAAACCCTTCCCGCTTCAGATTGATTGCCGCGCAACGGACGGCCTCCCGGTCCCCCTCGATTCCATAAAGAACGCCGGCCCGAGGGCCGAGAAACATCGAAAAGAGGCCCGATCCGGCGTACGCATCGATCACCGTTTCCCGCCCCGTCAGGCCGCACATCTCGACCACCTGTTCGACAAGCTCCCCGACCAGCGCAACGTTTGCCTGAAAGAAACCCCTTCCGGGCACGGTCAAATGCCGGCCGCGGACCACGCGGATCACATCGGGCGGCCTTCCCGGACCGGTAAAAATCGCCGTCGGGGACTCGCCCGGCTCGTCTGACCAGATGACCTGGCGTTCACCGGGCGGCCGGATCTTCCCCGACCCGAGCGCAGCCCGGAAGTCGGCGTATTTTACGTTCACCGACTCGTCGGCGATTCCGCAATGTGCGACCTCGACAAGTTCATGGCTTCCCCGTCCCATCAAGCCGACTTGGCGCGGTCCGCCCCGGCCGCCGGCGAGATGGAATTCCGCCTTTCCGCGCCAACCGAACGCCCGCGGGGAGGAGAGGATCGTCGCGACGGGGGGAAGGGTCAGGCCGGCGATCCGGATGAAGGTCTCTTCGACCTGCCGTTGCTTGAGCGCCAGTTGATGTGCGTAAGCGATGTGTTGCAGCCGGCAGCCGCCGCAGCGCAAGTAGACCGGGCAGATCGGCCGGACGCGATGGCGCGACGGCACCGGAATCCCGAGCGGTTTCGCCCGCGCGTACCGTTTCCGGATCTCCGTAATCTCGACCTCCGCCTCGTCGCCGTCCACCGTGAACGGAACGAAGAGGACCCGATCGGAAACCCGTCCGACGCCGTCGCCCCCAAAGGCCACGTCCTCGATTCGAACCCGGGCCCGCTCCCCGATCTGTAAACCCGACCCCATCGCGTATCGTCCCATTTCCGCCTTCAGCGGCTGGTTTGCCGTCGGGAACGGAACCGGCCAGCCCGTACAATTTTTGAATCTTCTTAGCATCTTCCATGAAATCCGTAAACCATTTTCCTTTACAAACGGCACAAATGCTGCTAATGGCCTCCCCGAAAAGTCGGAAGGAAAGGAAATCCTTGGAACACGAAAACATTCACCGCGTCACCCGGGAAGGTCGGGAGATCATCCTGATCGGAACGGCCCACGTCTCGCGCGAAAGCGCCGATCTTGTTGAACGGGTCATCGACGAGGAACAACCGGACACGGTCTGCGTCGAACTATGCCGACCCCGCTACGAGGCGATCCGCAAGAAGGATCAATGGCAGGAGACGGACATCATCAAGGTGATCCGTGAAAAGCGCACGAGCATCCTCCTCTCCCAGCTCATCATGGCCTCTCTGCAACGAAAGATCGCCCGTAAATTCAACATCACGCCGGGCGCGGAAATGCTTCGGGCCATCGATCGGGCCGAGGCGATCGGCGCGGAGATTGTGCTCGCGGACCGGGAGATCCGCATTACGCTGTTGCGGACCTGGCGGAACATGGGTTTCTGGAGCAAGACAAAGTTCCTTCCCGAGGTCCTG
The DNA here is from genome assembly GCA_002424545.1 of Syntrophaceae bacterium UBA5619. Lineage (GTDB taxonomy): Bacteria > Desulfobacterota > Syntrophia > Syntrophales > UBA5619 > UBA5619. The sequence goes on along the minus strand of DIKL01000087.1, from coordinate 8,031 downwards.
ATATCCCTATTCGCCACCGACGAAATCACCGAGGAGGAGATCGAAAAACTCAAAAAAAGCGACGTTCTCGAACTGGCGCTACAGACCGTCGGGGAAAAGCTGCCCGGCCTGAAAGCAACCCTGATCGACGAACGGGACCTTTACCTCGCGCATACCATCGGCCAGGCGCCAGGCGCCCGGGTTGTGGCGGTCGTCGGCGCGGGTCATGTGCCTGGCATTTTAAAACACATCGGAGACGATATCGATATCGAGCCGCTGACCCGAATTCCCGAGAAGGGTCTCTGGGGGCGATTCGCCGGCTGGCTTTTCCCGTTGGTCATTGTCGGTCTTTTCCTTGCCGGCTTCTTCTATTCCGGTTCCGAGGCCAGCCTGAAGATGATCAGTTGGTGGTCGGCGATCACCGCCTCTTTCGCCGGGCTCGGGGCATTGGTCCTGCTGGCCCATCCGCTCACCATCGCGGCTTCGGCCCTCGCCGCTCCGGTCACGACGCTCCATCCGTTGATCGCCGCCGGCTGGATCGCTGGTCTCACGGAGGCGTCGCTCCGGAAACCCCAGGTCAAGGATTTTCTCGCCCTCCAGGAGGACATCGTATCGATCCGGGGATTCTTCCGGAACAAAATCACACGTCTGCTGCTTTTGGTCGCCGTCGTCAACCTGACGACCTCGATCGGAACGTTCGTAGCCATTCCCGTGATCATGAAGTTCATCTGAGCGGAGCAGCGCCATGATCGAAAAGAAATCCATACTCTGCCCGAACTGTCGAAAGTTGATCAGCAGCGATGAACCGGTCTGTCCCTATTGCGGTACGACCCGCCCGGGCGCCCCGTGGAAAAGGAATGTCGCCGGAATATTGTCCCCGGAACGCTTCGATCCGGTCATAACGATTCTGGCCGTCAACGCCGTCTTCTACCTCCTTTCGCTGCTGATCGACCCGGCGGCACTCGGTCTATCGGCCAATCCGCTGACCCTTCTCTCCCCTTCCAACGAAAGCCTCTTCCTCATCGGCGCGACCGGAACCCTTCCGATCGCCTACGGCCGTTGGTGGACCCTCGTCTCGGCGTCCTTCCTCCATGGGGGAATCCTGCACATTTTCTTCAACATGATGGCGCTGCGGCAGCTCGCGCCCTTCGTGCTCGACACGTTCGGCCTGCACCGTTTCGCGATTCTCTACCTCTGGACCGGCGTCGCGGGGTTTTTTCTTTCCTCTCTCGCGGGAATCCCCTTCACCATCGGGGCCTCGGCCCCGATCTGCGGCCTGATCGGCGCCATCCTCTACTATGGAAAGAGCCGAGGCGGTCTCTACGGCGAGGCGATCTACCGCCAGGCGATGGGGTGGGTCGTGGGGCTTGTCCTTTTCGGTCTGTTTCTGCCCGGGATCAACAACTGGGCGCACGGGGGAGGAATTCTGGCCGGTCTTCTGCTCGCGTATGGAATCGGATACCACGAGCGCAAGACGGAAACCGCCCTCCTTCGGATTCTTGGCACGGGAAGCGTTCTCATCACGGCGGCCGTCCTGCTCTGGGCGCTGATCCAGACCGTGTATCATCTGACGGTTTCGTAAAAATCATGCAAAAGGAGGAAATATGAAAAAAATGTTTTGGCGTGGAATCTGCCTGATTGCGGCGCTCCTGTCGATCGCGGGTTGCGACACCTCCCTCACCGTCGGCGCAAAAACGCTCGGCATCCGTTCAGGGGAATTCGTCTATATGGACGGTTACCTGCGGACCACCTACACCGTCCCCTTCGATCAGGCCTGGACGGCCTGCGACCGGACCCTGACCGAAATGAAGGCGACCGATGTCGAGCCGGTTCGAAAGATCGCCCAGGGAACCTTCACCGCGATGGTCCAGGATGAAAAGGTCCGGATCTCGGTGGATTATGTGGAAAAGGGGATCACCGCCATTTCGATCATGGTCGGAATGTCGGGAAACAGTCTTGCCTCGCAGCTCCTGCACGACCGGATTGCGGGCGTCTTGAAAAGGCCCTGAACACCCGGTTTCGCGGGGACCGTCATCGGTGAGAAACGGATCATCGAAACGACAGGATGTTAATCCGCGCCGAGGCGGAGGAGAAGGCCTTTCAGGTAGCGTCCTTCGGGATGAGCGAGGTTCACGGGATGGTCCGGACCGGCCCCGAGCGGACGGAGGAGTTGCGCCGTCTTGCCCGCGTCGCGGACGGCGCCGAGAACGATTTTGGCGAACAGCCCCTCGTCGATCGGATTCGAACAGGAAAAGGTCGCCAGCATTCCCCCCTCACGCAGGCGCCGCGCCGCCTGAAGATTGATCTCCCTGTATCCCCGCGCCGACCGTTCCACGTCCCTGCGGGATTTGGCGAAGGCAGGGGGGTCGAGAACAATCAAATCGAAGGTCTCTTCCGTCTCGCGCAAATATTCAAAACAGTTGGCCGTCACCACGGGGTGGTTTTCGGGCGAAAAGCCGTTTCGGGAGAGGTTCCGGCAGGCGATTTCGTTCGCCGCCGCCGAAAACTCGACGGAGACGACCCGTCCGGCCCCGCCGCGGGCGGCATAGACGGAGAAGGCTCCGGTGTAGGAAAAGCAGTTCAAAACGGTCGCCTCCCGGCTCAGGGACCCGACGATTTCCCGGTTCCCGCGCTGATCCAGGAAAAAACCCGTCTTCTGTCCGGTCAGAAGATCGACCTCAAAGCCAAGGCCGTTTTCCGTGATGACCGTAAGCGGCGGAACTTCCCCCGCCGCCGGACCGATCCGTTCGGAGAGTCCTTCCAATAGACGGGAACGACCCCCGCTCCGTTCGTAAATCCCGGCCGGCATGAGGAGCTCAACGAGGAGGCCGATCACGGTCTCCCGCCATCTTTCCATCCCCGCCGTTCCGATGGAACAAGCGAGATACCCGCCGTAGCGATCGCAGACCAGGCCGGGCATTCCATCCCCCTCGGCGTTGATCAACCGATAGGCGTCCGTTTCCGCCGGTACAACCTTTTGCCGAAGGGCGATCGCGCTCGCAATCCGCCTCCGCCAGAAACCGGCGTCGATGGTCGCGGCGGGATCGTCGGTCAGCAGGCGAAAAGCGATGTCGCCCCTGTTGTAGAAACCGAGGCCCAAGGGTTTTCCGCCGGCATCGGCCGCGAGCACAACGTCGCCGGGAAGCGGCTCTCCCTCCACCCTCGCCAACGCCCCGGAGAAGACCCAGGGGTGTCCGTGGCGGAGCGCCGCATCCCGCCCCTTCCTGAGCACGATCCGTGGATGGTCCATGAGCCTCTCCCCCGAAAAACATCGGGCGGGAAACGAAGCTCGCATCCCGCCCGATGTGAATGTCTCAACAACCCGGAATCCACTTGGCCGTTTCCGGTTATTGGCCGGACAGGTAGGCGTGAATCGCCCGCGCCGCCTGCCGCCCGGCGCCCATCGCCAGGATGACCGTGGCCGAGCCCGTCACGATATCGCCCCCCGCGTAGACCCCCTCGCGGCTGGTCCGGCCGGAATCGTCCTTCGTAACGATGTACCCCCAACGGTTCGTCTCCAGCCCCGGCGTCGTCGCGGGAACGATCGGATTGGCCATTGTCCCGACGGCAACCACCACCGTATCGACCGGGATCACGAACTCCGATCCCTTCACGGGGACCGGTCTCCGCCTCCCCGAATCGTCCGGCTCGCCCAGTTCCATCTGCTGGCAGCGCATACCGGTCACCCAGCCTTCCTTGTTGCCGATGTACTCCACCGGATTGGTGAGAAGCTTGAACTGCACCCCCTCTTCCTTCGCGTGGTGCACCTCCTCGATCCGGGCGGGCATCTCGACCTCCGTCCGCCGGTAGATGATGAACGCATTGTCGGCCCCGAGCCGCAGCGCGGTGCGGACCGAATCCATCGCGACATTCCCGCCGCCGATGACGGCCACATTCCTTCCCAGAACGATCGGAGTGTCATATTCCGGAAAACGGTAGGCCTTCATCAGGTTCGAGCGGGTCAGGTACTCGTTGGCCGAATAGATGCCGCTCAGGTTCTCGCCGGGAATGTTCATAAAGACCGGAGCGCCGGCGCCGACCCCGAGGTAAACCGCGTGGAATCCCTCCGCGAAGAGGTCGTCCACCGTCTTGAGACGGCCGATGACGGCGTTCGTCTCGATCTTCGCCCCCAACTTCGTCAGATAATCAACCTCCGCTTCCACGATGGCCTTCGGCAGTCGGAACTCCGGAATTCCGTAGACGAGAACACCGCCCGCCTTGTGAAGCGCCTCGAAGATCGTCACGTCATAGCCGAGCTTGACCAGATCGCCCGCAATGGTCAGTCCCGAAGGACCGGCGCCGACCACCGCGACCCGCTTCCCGTTGGGTTGCGGTTTCGGGGGAATGGCGATTTTGCCCGATTGACGTTCGGTATCGGCGGCGAACCGCTCCAGCCGGCCGACCGCCACGGGCTCTCCCTTCTTCCCGAGGATGCAGAGCTTCTCGCACTGGTCCTCCTGCGGGCAGACGCGGCCGCAGACGGCGGGCAGCGCGTTCGTCTCCTTGAGTTTGAGTGCCGCCTCGATGAACTTCCCCTCGGCGATCAACGCGACAAATCCCGGGATGTCCACATCCACCGGACAGCCGGCGATGCAGCCGGGCTTCTTGCATTGGATGCAGCGTTTCGCCTCGGCGATCGCCAGCTCCTCGGTATACCCCGTGGGGACTTCGTTGAAATTGTGGATCCGGACCCGCGGATCCTGTTCGGGCATCTTGTGACGGGGGACCTTTTCCTTCTTCGGTTTCAGTTCGCTATTTTCCATGGCATTGGCACCTGTAAGCTTCCATTGATTGTTTTTCCTGGCTCGCATACATCCGCAGACGATTCGCCAGCAGTTCAAAATCCACCTGATGGCCGTCGAATTCCGGACCGTCCACACAGGTGAACTTGGTCTTCCCCCCCACCGAAACGCGGCAGGCGCCGCACATCCCGGTGGCGTCCACCATGATCGAATTGAGCGAAACGACCGTCGGGATTCCGTGCGGTTTCGTTACATTGCATAAAACGCGCATCATCGGCACCGGCCCGATGGCATAAACCCGGTCGATCTTCTCCTTGGCGTCGATCAGGTTCTGAAGAACCGCGCTGACGAAACCGTGGAAACCGTAGCTCCCGTCGTCCGTCGCCACGATCAGGCGGTCGCTCACCTTCTTCATCTCCTCTTCGAGGATGAGCAGCGATTTCGTCCGCGAGCCGATGATCGAGGTGACGTTGTTTCCCGCCTTCTTGAGCGCCGCCGCAAGCGGGTAGACAACCCCCACCCCCACGCCGCCGCCGATGCAGACGACATGGCCAAAGTTTTCGATCTCCGTCGGGTTGCCGAGGGGTCCCTGGAGATCCATGAGCGCATCCCCGGCCTTCAGGCAGGCCAGGGCCGCCGTGCTCTTTCCCACCACCTGGAAAATGATCGTGATCGTCCCGACCTTTTCATCCGAATCGACGATGGTCAGCGGAATCCGCTCCCCCTTCTCGTCCATCTTCAGGATGACAAACTGGCCGGCGCGCCGCTTCCGGGCGATGTCCGGGGCCGCCAGGACCATCCGGACGACATTTTCCGATAAATCCTGTTTTTCAATAATTGGGTTCACTGATTTCTTCTCCTCATCATGAATTGCGCTTACCATCCTCCCGTCGGGAGGCGATGAACTCGGTTGGATGCATCAGAGATCCGGCTCCGAACCAAAAAAAAGGAGCCCCCAGGCTCCCCCCTTCACTTCACATGATCTTCCTCGAGAAGCAGGACCGTCTCAAGCGGCACGGACCATAGTATTCTTTTTTTCATTTGTCAAGTTCGGATAAAAAATCTAGGAAATGTTGTCCGGACCGCTCATCCATGTCCCGGCGAGACCTTTATGCCATTTGAAAATCGGATCTTGGCATAAACACTTTAAAGGTCTTTAGGGCGACCAGGCCCCCGCATTATTGACGCCCGAAAAAACGTCTGTTCAAGCGCAAAGCTTTTCTGGTGTATCCGGGCGATGCTTTTGATTTTACCGAAATGGATCAGCGCTAACCGCTCGCTTTCACCTACAAAGAGCCAGCTCGGCCATACAGCATAGTCTTAAGATTGCCAATCGTAATCGAGCATAACGCTACTCCCCTGTTGCCGAAAACTGAATAGCTAAATCTACTGCTTTGATATCGTCTTCAGAAGGAACATTCTTGAAATTTGGGTGTTCAGCTTCCAAACCCATAAGTTCAACAAGGAAGGATATCTTCTTTCCTTCATGTGGCTCAAAATAGAAACATTGCCCTCCAGCATTCGACAGAGGGCAATCATCCCATTGCCACGCCGATGATATCCTGAATATTGCTTTTCCACTTTGAGATGTTGATTTGATTTCGCCTCTGTTTATCTGTCCTATTAACTCTTCCTTTGTTAGGTTTAAATATATTAAGAGATCCTTTGCACTTAGCAACTTCTCCTCCACTAAGTCTGGCCGTTTTCTATAATCATCGATCAATACCCGACATTTTTTAAGAGAAGGAAGATAATTCTTGCAGTTATAACCAAATTGACATTCCATCCTGCCCCCCTACATCTCTGAATAGCGCATTCAGTATCATTAGTCGACTGTAACGCCGATCAGTCTCCAAAAGACAACATCCGACAAAATCCGGATACCATAATCCTTTGCTTTTTTGGCTTTTCCTGATCGGGTATTTGGGTCTGCAACCACGAGGACATCCAGCTTCTTTGTGACGTTGTTATTGACGACAAGACCAGCTTGCTGAGCCAAAGCCTCTGCGATCTCACGTGTGATTAGATTTCCTCTCAGTGACGTCTGAAGTTCTCCAGTGAAACAAACTGTCTTACCTGATAATTCGTGTTGTACCTGAGACTGCTTGGTGCAGCCCTTTGCAATGGACAATTGTAGAGACGCAGTCTTCATTGCATTATCCAAACCTGACTCGTCTTGCCCTAGAAGCCTAGCAACCATATGCAAGTCACGACGTTCGACATCGCTTACCACACCATCAGCTAAGGCTTTAATGGCAAGGTTGTACATGTAATTCTTATGGGCCTCAAATATCTGAGTTTTCGTTAGTCCCCATCCCAAAGCTGCGTTTACGAGTGTGTCCTCCTCGCTGGCGTCAATCGACCTATCATCGAGGGCACGATCAATAAGAGTGAGATAGGCCAGTACGTTGGGTGTAGATGAATCAACATCATGATGAATATTGCGAACCAATCGTTGGAGAAAGCTTGGAGGCTCACGAGATGCAAATTGAGATTGCTCGCGAGAAAAGCATGGTGCATGCCTTGGGGTCACTTCGGGCCAACAGACTTCCCTTATCCGATATTTTTCCAAGAGCATTGTGTCTTCAGAGCAAAGTGCTGCAACTAAACGAGCCGTAACACGAGCGTCTGCGAGTGCACAATGCGGAGTCCCGTCGACCCCTATGCCAAACTCATTGCAGCACTCACTGAGACTCATCCGTCCGCTGAGTTGACAGGTACAGAGAAGTGGAATCTCTGGGATCTTGACTCCAAGACGTTCATATTCCTTTACAAGGAAATTCTTGTCGAAACTTACATTATGGCCAGCTATTATATCTGCTCCGGTAAGAAACTCTAATAGGTCACCAGCTACATCAGCAAAAGTTGGAGCGCGAACAACATCCGCAGCAAAGATTCCGTGAATTCTGGAGGGGCCGAGATCTCGATTCGGATTTATGAGTGTTTCGTATTCAGTGTGAGTCTGACCATTGACTGACATTACGACCACGCCAATCTCCACAATTCGATCATTGCGCCATGGAGACAGGCCAGTGGTTTCAAGGTCAATTACGGCTATTTTATCTGCACTCATATTGATTATCTCTTTAACCGCCTGACTATGTTTATACGGGTTAGCATCAATATTAAACCCTCGTAACCTGTCTAACCAGAAACAAAAACCCCGCTCTTCTCTCAGAAACGGGGTATTCATCAGCCAGTCAATATTTCCCTCCGGCATGGTTATACGGGATGGAACTCGATCAACGGTCCTTCATGTGCTGGTATTGCTAACATGATTCCCATTCGAAGAACTAAACCGCTGCGCGGT
>DIKL01000076.1 GCA_002424545.1 Syntrophaceae bacterium UBA5619 | reverse complement strand
TTCCTCGCAAATCCATGAGTGGTCCCGACGCCGATTCCGTCATGATATCATATGAATTGTTTATACAAGATCAGCCCGGAAACGGCATCAAGCCCGATTCAGGGAAATAAGGGGAGGCATTCCGGCCTCCCCTTCTCGTTCAAAAACCACTTTACGCTCCGTCTGCCCGAAACCTTGTTTATCCGAGAATCGCCTTCAGATCCTCATCCGGCGTCGTGATCGGCTTGATCCCGAACTTCTCGACCAGAACGCCCAGCACGTTCGGTGTAATGAACGCCGGCAGCGTCGGCCCCAGGCGGATGTTCTTGATCCCGAGCGCCAGCAGCGTCAGCAGGACCGCCACCGCCTTCTGCTCGTACCAGGAGATGATCATCGAAAGCGGCAACTCGTTCACGCCGACGCCGAAGGCCTTCGACAGGGCTACGGCCACCTGGATCGCGGAGTAGGCGTCGTTGCATTGCCCCATGTCGAGGAGGCGCGGAATCCCGCCGATGTCTCCGAGGTCCTTGTCGAAGAAGCGGAATTTTCCGCAGGCGAGCGTGAGGACCATGCAGTCCGCGGGAACCTTCTCGACGAACTCCGTGTAGTAGTTCCGACCCGGTTTCGCCCCGTCGCAGCCGGCCACGAGGAAGAAGTGGCGGATCTTCTTGTCCTTCACCGCCGCTATCACTTGCTCCGCGACCCCAAGAACCGTATCCCTGGCAAAGCCAACCATCACGTCCTTCCCCTCCACATCCGCAGCGAACCCCGGTGCCGCGAGGGCCGCCTCGATGGCCGGCGCGAAGTTGCGATCAGGGATGTGGACCGTCCCCGGCCAGGCCACCAGCCCAGACGTGAAGATCCGCCCTTCGTAAATCTGCTGCGGCTTCTGAATGCAGTTCGTCGTCATCACGATCGCGCCGGGGAACGCGGAGAATTCCTTCGCCTGGTTCTGCCAGGCCGTCCCGTAATGGCCATAGAAATGTGCGTATTTCTTCAGCCCCGGATAGCCGTGGGCGGGGAGCATCTCGCCATGGGTATAGACGAAGATCCCCTTTCCTTCCGTTTGCTTCAGCAGCGCTTCGAGATCCTTCAGGTCGTGGCCGGAGATCAGGATCGCCTTCCCCTTCTTTGCCCCGAGCGGAACCTTCGTCGGAACGGGGTGGCCGTAAGCCCCCGTGTTGGCGGCGTCGAGGAGCTCCATCGTCCGCAGGTTCATCTCACCACACTTCAGCACAAGCCCGAGCATCCCGCCCACGTCTATCTTTCCGTCGAGAAGCGCGGCCAGTGCCTCCTGGAGGAAGGCGTACACCGCCTCGTCCTCCCGACCGAGGATCTGGGCATGATCGGCGTAGGCGGCCACTCCCTTGATCCCATAGAGAAGCGTATGCTTTAATGAAAGGATGTCGGCATCGGCGGCCGGATAGGATTTGATCCCATGCGGCTCGGCCTGGGCAACCAGCCCGTCGATCGTCTCCGCCGGCTGGAACTGCGCGGCCTCGTCCGAAAGATCGGCGGACTTTCCCGCCGCCTTCAATTTTCCCAGAATTCCGTCACGGAGGGACACGGCCTTCCGGATCAGCAACGCGATGCGCTCCGGATCGAAGTCGACGTTCGTGACCGTGGTGAAGAGTCCCTCGCAGACCAACACATCGATCCCATGATCTCGGATCCCTTCCTTGCGCGTCGCAATCGCGGTTTGGGAGAGCCCTGCCAGCGCATACACGAGCAGATCCTGCAGCGCGGCCACGTCGGGCTTCTTTCCGCAGACCCCGGACACGCTGCACCCTTGCCCCTTGGCCGTCTGTTCACACTGATAGCAAAACATGACCCACCTCCTTATGAATTGGAATCGAGGGGCAAGCGCTTCGCATTCGTCCAAGACGCCACCCCCATGGTTGATCCTTTCTATCCCGAACATCGCCTGAATGGTTTGACTTACATCAAGCAAACTGAAAACGGCCCGCGCAGCTATCCCACTTCTTGCGGCCTGTTCAAAAATGCCCAGATACAAGGCTCCCGAAATCCCGAAGCCGTGAGGCGCACTTCGGTGTACGCTGAACGGCGAAGGATATGGGGAACGCAGCAGACGGATGTTCATCAACGGTCTGCGCAGCAGACGGCCGCGCCGATCAAGGCCGCCCGCGGTTCCACAATCACGTGGACCGGAATCCGCAGCAGCAGATCGGCCATCCGCCCCTTCCTCCTGAACGCGGCCAGAAAGGATCCCTTCTCGAGAAAGGGGAGGATTCGCGGCGCGATTCCTCCGCCGATGAAGACGCCCCCCGTCGCCAGCGTCTTTAAAGCCAGATTCCCCGCCTCCGCCCCGAGGATCGAACAGAAGAGTTCCATTGTCCGAATGCAGAGACCGGCCTTCTCCTTCAGCGCTGCCTCGACGATGATCGGCGTGGGATCGTCGGCCGCGGCCAGTCTCGCGGCCAGCGGGGCCGGCTCCTCTGCGCCTTTCTCCTTCAAAAAGCGGTAAATCCGCGCGATTCCCGGCCCGGAACAGACCCTCTCGTAGCTGACATGCCCGAATTCTTTGCGGAGTTCTTGGAGAAGTTCCTCTTCCAGTGGGCTCCCCGGAGCGAAGTCCGCGTGTCCACCCTCGGATTCGTGTTCCCGCCAGCGCCTACCGTTTCCGGTCAGAAAGGCTTCTCCCAAACCTGTCCCCGGGGCAATCACGGCGATGATGCCGTCGGCCGCAGGCTCGCCGGGACAGAGCGTATGGAACTCACCCGGTTTCAAGAGCGGCACGGCGCGGGCGGTGGCCGCAAGATCGTTCAGCAGCCGGACGGATCGAAAACCGCATTCATCCTGAATGGCTTCAGCATTCGCGATCCAGGGAAGGTTGGTCATCTTCGCGCGGCCCCGGATAACCGGCCCGGCGACGGCGAAGCAGGCCCGGTCCGCCGGCAGACCCTTTCGTTCCAGAAAGGTTTGGATCAGGGCCTCGATCCCGGGGTAGTGGCCGCTGGGAAAGATCTCCTCCGTAAGCGGCTCTCTCGGGTCGGCGCCGTCCGAAAAAATCGCCAAGCGGCTCTTCGTGCCGCCGATATCGCCGGCCAGAAACATCTTCATTCCTCGCAGGGCGCGGCCAGTTCACACCGAAGCCAGCCGAGATAGTCGCGGCTGCCCGCGGCCACCGGGACGGCGATGATCTCCGGCGTCTCATAGGGATGGAGCGATCGGATGGCCTGTTCGACCGCCCCGTAAACCTCTTCCCGGCTCTTGATCAGGCAGAGCCACTCGCCCGCCGTCTCGATCCGACCCTTCCAGCGATAGATGCTTTCGATCGGCCCCACGATCTGGACGCAGGCGGCGAGCCTTGTCTCGACAAGCGACCGGGCGATTCGCTCGGCATCCTCTCTCTTTTCCGTCGTTGTCGTCACCTGGATGAACCCTTCCATCGTAGATCACCTCGCGAAACCGGTCGTTCTTGTGCATTCGTACATGAGGATCGCCGCCGCTTGCGGGAGACTCAGCGACTCCGCTTCACCCGTGCCCGGGATCCGCCACCGTTCGTCGATCTGCCCGAGAAGCGTTGCCGGCAGACCGTGGCTCTCGCTCCCCATCAGGAGCGCGGTCGCGGGACCGCAGGGATGGGGCGCGTCCCCCTCCCGGACCTCGCTGCCCACGACACGAAAACGCCGCCGGATCTCCGGCAACATAGCCTCCAAGTCCATATTTTCCATTACGGTCAGGTGGAAGAGGCTCCCCATCGATGTCCGGACAACCTTGGGATTCATCACGTCGCAGGAGCCTTTGCTGACGAGAACCGTCCGGAAGCCGAACCAGTGCGCCGTCCGGAGAAGGGCTCCCAGGTTGTTGGGATTGTTCACCCGGTGGAGCAGCAACAGCGGCCCCGTTTCGGTCGAAAGCCGGTCGACGGGATCGACGAACGGCGGTGCGATCGCCACCGCCATTATCCCTTCCGGGGAGGGATCCTGGCTCAAGTTCGCCCATTCACGGTCCGTGAGCCGGAAAATCGGAATCGGCGACGGAACCTTTTCCAGCAGTTCATCCCGTTTCTTCTCGCCCGCCGGGGAAATCAGCAGCGCCTCCGCCGGTCGCCGACTCCGGAGAAGTTCTCCGACGACCTTGCCTCCTTCAGCAAGAAAAAGCCCTTCCCGCCGTCGGTGCTTCTCTGTCGCCAGTTTTCCCCACCGTCTGAGCTGGGATCCCGATGGTCTCGCAATCCCTTCCGACATCTTCTGTTTCCCCCCGTTTCTCGCGGGCGTCCGATTTTCGTCCGTCCGATGCTTTCCGACGACGGGTCATCTTAACAGAGAAACCCTTTACAGAAAAGGGCTTTTGAACTTCTTCTCCCCTTTTTTTACACTTGACAGCCATACTTCTTTTTCTTATGGTTTAAACGCCGCGGGAGAGAGATCGTCGTTTCGGCGTTTTGAACTTCCGTACGCGCGTTTTTTTTCAAAGCTTGTCGATTGAAAATCGCTTGATCAGGAGAATCGAATGAAACCATTTGTGCCCAAGGGGATTATTCCCGCGATGATCACACCGCTGGATGAGAAGGGACGCATCAACGAAAGCGCGCTCCGTAAACTGACCAACCACCTGATCGACGGCGGCGTTCATGGTCTCTTCCCGGTCGGGAGCCAGGGAGAATTTTTTTCACTGACCTTCGAACAAAAAAAAGAGGCGATTCGGATTGTCGTCGACGAGACCCGCGGGCGGATTCCCGTTTATGCCGGAACCGGCGCCGTCACAACCCGCGAGGCGATCGAAACGACCAAAATGGCGCGGGATCTGGGCGTCAGCGCCGTCTCCGCCATTACCCCCTATTTTCTCGTCCCCAGTCAGAAGGAATTGATCAACCATTATACGGCGATTGCGAATGCCTGCCCGGACCTGCCGATCCTGCTCTACTCCAACCCGGACCGGACCCAGGTGCCTTTCCCGGTCTCTACGGTCCTGGAGCTGGCCGCCGTGGACAACATCATCGGCATCAAGGACTCCAGCGGCGACATGTCGCTCACGGGCGAATACATCCGCCTCACCCGAGGGATGAATTTCCACGTCCTGATGGGACGCGACACGCTGATCTATGCGGCGCTCTGCTACGGAGCCAAAGGTTCGATTTGCGCCACGGGAAACGTCGATCCGCGCGTGCCGGTGGAAATCTACGAGGCATTCCTCGCGGGGGATCACAAGCGGGCGCTCGAAGCCCAGTACCGTCTGGCGCCGCTGCGGATCGCCTTCGGCCTGGGCACCTTCCCCGTGGTTGTCAAGGAGGCGTTGACCATGATCGGGATCGACGCCGGTCCCGCGGTCCTGCCTGTCGGCCCGATGACGCCGGAAAACCGTGAGAAATTACGAAAGATCCTCAAGGAGATGGGATTGATCCAATCCTGACGGGGTGACCAGATGAAGCTGAAGATCCTGATCGTCCAACCGATTCACGAACGGGGCGTCCAGGTGTTTGATGAGAGATTCGATGTCCGTGTGGCCTCCGATCCGTCCGTGGCGACGGTCGTAAAAGAGATCAAGGGGGTCGCAGGCGTCATCGTTCGGACCGCCCCCTTCCCGCGGGAGATCATCGAGGCGGCCGACACCCTCAAAGTGATCGGCCGGCACGGCGTCGGCGTCGACAACATCGACATCCAGGCGGCAACCGAAAAGGGAATCGTGGTCATCAACACCCCGGATGCCAATGCCACGTCGGTCGCCGAGCATGCCCTGACGGTCATCGGCGCGCTCGCCAAGCGCGTGGCCGTTTATGATCGGGCGACACGGGACGGCCGATGGGAAATTCGGAACAGCTACAAGGCGGTCGATCTCGACGGCAAGACCCTGGGCCTCGTCGGAATCGGCAGGATCGGTTCGATGGTCGCCCGGCGCGCGGCGGCGGCCTACAACATGAAGGTGATTGCCTTCGATCCCTATATCCAGCCGGAAACGGCGAGCCGGCTGGGCGTTTCGCTCGTCGCACGGCTGGACGATGTCTTCCGGCAGGCGGACGTGGTTTCCCTCCACACGCCGCTGACACCGGAGACCCGCAGCCTCGTCAACGAGGCGAAACTCCGCTTGATGAAGCCCACATCATTTCTGGTGAACTTCTCCCGGGGAGAGGTCGTCGACGAAAACGCGCTCTGCGAAGCGCTCAAGTCGGGTGTCATTGCCGCTGCGGCCATCGACGTGTACGATCCCGAGCCACCGCGGAAGGACAACCCGCTCTTTGCGTTGGAGAACATCCTTCTTTCGCCGCACAGCGCGGCGCTGACCGAGGAGTGCGTGATCCGGATGGCCACCGGGGCGGCGGAGGGAATTGTAGACCTTCTCTCGGGGAAGCGGCCCCGGTTCGTCGTCAATCCCGACGTTTTCAAACGGTAATTCGCTCCATCCAAAACGGGGGACTCCGTCCCGCTATCCGCGGGGGAGGCGAAGGGAAAGAAGTGAACCCCTTCCCTGTTGACCGGTAAACGAGGAAACGCGACCGTGAAAAAATCCGAGCGCATCGCGGCAATCATCACGTCCCTGGGGGGCGTGTGGATCATGGTTTACGGCTGGCACACGCTGAAGCTCGGCACGATTTATATGCCGGATGCCGGCCTTTTGCCGTTTCTGTGCGGGGCGGGACTATCCATTCTCGGCATCGTCTGGCTATTGATCCTCCGGTCCACAAAAGAACGGGCACATGAGAGGGAGGAGAAAAAGCGCTTGTGGCATCGACCGCTTTTAGCCCTGGTCCTCATGGCGCTTTACGGTTGGGCAATGGAATCCGTCGGCTATATCACCTCGACGCTGGTCTTTATGATCGCCTGGCAGAAGGTCATCGAACGCGAAAAGTGGTTAAAAACGATGATCATTGCAGCCCTTGGAACGTTGGCGATGTACGCCCTTTTCGTGTATCTCTTGAAGGTGCCGATCCCGCCGGAATTTTTTATCCGATAAAGGAGCTGACTCCATGGATATCTTTGCCGGGCTGTTCAACGGTTTTGCGATCGCTCTGTCTGGAACGAACATCCTGTTCTGCTTCCTCGGAGCGCTCATCGGCACGGCCATCGGCGTCCTTCCCGGCTTGGGTCCGGCGGCGACAATCGCGCTTCTGCTGCCGCTGACTTACGTGATCGACTCCCCGGTGACCGCGATCATCATGATGGCGGGCATCTACTACGGCGCGATGTACGGCGGTTCCACCACCTCCATTCTCCTGAACCTCCCGGGCGAAGCGGCCTCCGTCGTAACCTGCATCGACGGCTACCAGATGGCCAAGAAGGGCCGGGCCGGGGCGGCCCTGGGGATCGCCGCGATCGGGTCATTCATCGCCGGAACGGTCGCCGTCGTCGGCCTGACCTTCTTCGCCCCGCCGCTCGCCGAGTTCGCTCTCGATTTCGGTCCCCCCGAATATTTTGCCCTCACGACGCTGGGACTTCTTCTCGCCGTGACCCTCTCCGGCGGCTCGATCACCAAAGGGCTGATCATCCTCATCGTCGGACTCCTGCTGGCGATGGTGGGCCTCGACCCGATCTCCGGCAAGATCCGCTTCACCTTCGGCAGCACCGGCCTCCAAGGCGGGTTCGACTTCGTGACCCTGGCCATGGGGGTCTTCGGCCTGGGCGAGATCCTCTATAATCTTGAATCGAAGATGAAAACGGAACTCGTCACCACGAAGCTCGGAAAACTCTTCCCGACCCTCAAGGATTGGGCCGATGCCAAGTGGGCGATCTTCCGGGGATCGGTGATCGGGTTCTTCATCGGGATCATCCCCGGCGGCGGTTCCGTCATCTCATCGCTCGCCTCCTATGCCGTGGAAAAGAAATATTCCAAACATCCTGAGGAGTTCGGAGAAGGGGCCATTCAAGGGGTCGCCGGACCCGAGTCGGCAAACAACGCCGCATCGAGTTCCTCATTCATCCCGCTCCTCACGCTGGGAATCCCGGGAAACGCCGCAATCGCAATGATCTTTGCGGCCCTGATGATCCAGGGGATCACGCCGGGACCCTTCCTGGTCGCGGAGCATCCGGATGTCTTCTGGGGGGTCATCGCCTCGATGTATTTGGGAAACGCAATGCTTCTGGTTCTGAATCTCCCGCTCGTCGGGCTCTGGGTGCAGATGCTCCGCGTCCCCTACGGGATCCTCGCCCCGGTCATCGTCCTGTTCACCGTGATCGGCGTCTACAGCGTCCAGAATCAGATCTTCGACATCTATTCGATGCTCTTCTTCGCCGCCCTTGGCTATGGCATGCGGAAGCTGAAGTTCGACCCGGCCCCGCTGCCGCTGGCCTTCGTCCTGGGCCCCATGGTGGAAAGATCGTTGCGGCAGTCCCTGCTCATTTCGGGAGGAGATCTCACCATCTTCGTCACCCGTCCGATCTCCGGAACCCTGATCGTCATTTTCGTCCTGCTGGTTCTGGGACAGCTATTCTTTTACCTCAAGAAGATGATGAAAAGATGACCTTCGGGAAAAGATACCGGCCGCGCCGACCTGGGATCCGGCCTTCCCATCGACTGATTGCATTTTTTACAAAAAACGGTATAAATGGCTCACGGCATAAACCCATTCAAAAAGGAGGTACAACATGAACCATCTGCGTAAAGTCACCCTGTTTCTGGCGCTGACCATGATCGCCATGCTGACGGTCTGCGGTCTGTGCTTCGGCGCGGAGAAATACCCGACGAAACCGATCCAGGTTATCGTTCCCTATGCAGCCGGCGGCTCCAGCGATGTTCTGGCACGTACCGTGGAAAAGGTCTGGACGAAGTACAGCCCGCAGCCGCTGTTGATCGTCGACAAGCCGGGCGCCGGCGGCGTTCTGGGAACCGAATATGTCATCCGCGCCAAGCCGGACGGCTACACCGTCTTGTTCGCATACGGTTCCGGCTGTGACCTGGTCATGCCGCACCTGCAGAAAATGCCCTACGATCACATGAAGGATCTCGCCCCGGTCGCAAGACTCTCCATCCATTCGGTCGTGGTCAACGTCAGCGGAAAATCCCAGTTCAAAACGATGAAGGATGTGCTCGACTGGGGGGCCAAAGGGAACAAGATCACCGCGGCCGTCTCCACCGCGGCCGGCGCCGTGGATCTGGTCATGAGGGCCATCTCGAAGCGGGCCGGTGTAGCGATCACGACCGTGCCCTTCACCGGCGGCGCCGATGCGGTCACGGCCCTGGCCGGCGGTCATCTCGTGATCGGCGGCGGCCATCCCTCCGAGGTGATGCCGCACATCAAATCGGGCCGCTTCCGCCCGATCGGCGTGGCCCTCGACAAACGCGACGGCGCCCTGCCGAATGTCCCGACCCTCAAGGAGCAGGGGATCAACGTTTCCACCTGGGGATCGGTGAAAGGTGTCGCCGTCCCGGCCGGAACGCCGCCCGAGATCATCGCCTATCTCGAATCGACCCTCAAGAAGGTCTGTGAGGACAAGGATTTCATCAAAACCATGACCGCGCTCGGCCAGCCGGTCGATTACCTCAACACGAAGGATTGGGCCGCATTCATACCGAAGGCCTACAAGGACTACGGCGACCTGATCCAGGAATTGGGCATCAAGATCTGATGCGCGCTGATTGACATCGCAAAAAAGAGGCGCCGCCGGAAACCGGGGCGCCTCTTTTTTCGACGAAAGTGGGTGAATCCCTGTGACCTTCCCTGCCTATCTGTCTCTCTTCTTCAAATCTGCCTTTTCAGTGTCTGGGCGGTCACGTGGATCAGATCCCAGGAACCGCTGAACGGCGGGGCATAGGCCAGGTCGAGCCAGCCGACATCGTCCAGGGTCAGGCCCGCCCAGAGGGCCGCCGAGAGGGTGTTGATCCGACTCACCGCCCCCGCCGTGCCAACCGCCTGAGCCCCCAGAAGTCTTCCCGTCGCCCGGTCGGCGATGAGTTTGAGCCCCAGTTTGCTGTTGCCCGGCATCGAACCGGCGATGGCGTTCCCCCAGATCAGAACGCCAGCGGGTGAAAAGCCCGCCTCAGCGGCCTCCCATTCGCTGAGCCCCGTCGCCGCCACCTCCAGATCAAAAACCTTGAAGGACTGCGCCCCGACAATCCCGGGAAAGATCATCGTTCCCCCGCCGATGTTCCGTCCGGCCACGCGCCCCTGTTTGTTGGCGATGTCGCCCAGCGGGATGTTCACCCAGCGGCCGCTCACCCGGTGGAAGGACTCGGCGCAATCGCCCACGGCGTAAATGTTTTCCCGCACCGTCCGCTGGGAAAAGTTGACCCCGATCGCGCCACTCTTCCCCAACGGCAGCCCGATCTGTTTCGCCAGCGCGACATCGGGCCGGACCCCGACGGCCATCAGGATCATGTCCGCTTCCGCCTCCCCATGGTTCGTAACCAAACGGAGGCGGTGGTTCTTGCCCTTCTCCACGGCCCGGATCTCCGCGTCCGTAACGAAATCGACGTCATGCCGACGGAGCTCCTCCAGAACGATTTGCGAAAACTCCGGATCCCAGCGGTTCACGGGGAGCCTCCCCCGATGGAGGATCCGCGTCTCGATATCGAGATTACGCAACGCCTCGGCCATCTCCATTCCGATGAACCCGGCACCGACAATGATCGCCTTGCGGCAGGGAAACTCGCGAAGCCAGGCCTTGATCCGGACTGCGTCCGTGAACTTCTTCAGCGTGAAGACCCCCTCGAGGTCCTCCCCGGGAATTCCCGGCATCAGCGGCGTCGTCCCGGTTCCCAGCACGAGAACATCGTAGGGAAGCCGTTCCCCGTCGGCGATACGGACCTCGCCTGTATTTTCGTCGACCTCCTCGACACGCGCGTCGATCCGGACTTCCACCCCCGTCTCCCGGAATTTCTCCGGCGTCCGTGCAATCAGCCTCTTTTCATCCTTGATTACATCACCGATGTAATAGGGCATCGGTCAGGCGGCCACCGACACCTCGGAACGCTGTTCGATCAGCGTGATCGCAAGCGACGGGTCTCCCCGCCGCGCTTCCGCCGCCGCGGAGCCTCCCGCGGCCCCCGCCCCGATGATCACAACTTTCTTTCCCATATGGAATTCCTTTCTTCAAACCGAGAGAGTTAGGATTCGTCGGCGCCGCTGCTTTTCCCCTGTTCCCGGCGGATGACGAAGATCATCGCGCCGGCCGCGATCATCAGCAGGCAGAGGAGCTGCCCCATGCTGAACGGACCCAGAACAAACCCCAACTGGACATCAGGCTCGCGGAAAAACTCGATGAAGAAGCGGACGACGCCGTAGCCCAGGATGTAGACGGCAAAGAGCGCGCCGGTAAACGAAAATCGCTTCCGGATGGTCCAGAGGACGACAAACAGCACAACCCCCTCGAAGAAGGCCTCGTAGAGCTGCGAGGGGTGGCGGAGCAAGCGGGTCGGATCCAGAGGAAAGAGCATTCCCCAGGGAACGTCCGTCGCCCGGCCGTAGAGTTCGCCGTTGATGAAGTTGCCGATCCTGCCGAAGGTGTAGCCGAGCGGGATCGCCGAGCTGAACAGGTCGGCGAATCGCCAGAAATCGATCCCGCGCCGGCGGCAGAAGATCAGCGTGGCCAGCAGGACGGCGATCGCGCCCCCGTGGTAGGACATCCCGCTGATCCCCACAAAGTGGAAACCGCCGCTGAATTGAAACGGGAAGAGGATCTCCAGCGGATGCCCGAGGTAGTAGTCGAGGTTGTAGAAGAAGACGTAGCCCAGGCGGCCGCCGAGGATCACCCCGAGGATCGCCCAAACGAAGTAGTCCTGGATGGTCTCCGCTGTGTAAGGCAAGTTCTCCCGCCTGATCCGGTGCATCACGAGGAGGTAGATGCACGCAAAGGCCGCCAGATACATCAGGCTGTACCAGCGCAGTTGGAAGGAGCCGATCTCGAAGAGGTAGGGGCTCAGGTGCGCCGGAAGATTTTGCCAGGCGGCGATCCATGTTTCCATATCAGTAGGCCTCTCCCTTCAACTCCTCCACGTAGAGCTGGGCCGAAAAGGCGGCCGTCGCCCCGTCGCCGCAAGCGGTGACGACCTGCCGGAGACGCTTGGCGGTGCAATCCCCGCAGGCGAAGATTCCGGGGACCGAGGTCTGCATGTTCGCGTCGACGGTGACGTAGCCGCTCCCTTCCAGCGAAACCAGCTCCCGGAAGGGGGTCGTGTTCGGGGTGAGGCCGACAAAAATAAAAACGCCGCTGACGGGAAGGATTCTCTTTTCACCCGTCTTCACGTCCCGCAGGCGAACCTCCTGGATCAGGTCGAGACCTTCGATGGCGTCGACGACGGCGTTCCACGCGAAGACGATTTTCTCATTGGCAAGGGCCCTCTTCTGAAGAATCGCCGTCGCCCGCAGCCGGTCCCGCCGGTGGATCACCGTAACCTTTTTCGCGAAGCGGGTGAGGTAGATCGCCTCCTGGATCGCCGTGTCTCCTCCCCCGACCACCGCCACCTCCCGGTTCCGGAAGAGCGGCGCGTCGCAGGTGGCGCAGAAGGAAACGCCGCGGCCAATGAACCGCTCCTCGCCCGGAACACCCAGTCGACGCCAAGCCGCCCCGGTGGCGAGGATCACGGCAAGCGCCCCGTAGCGCTGCTCGCCGGCGACGATCTCCCATCCGTCGCGGTCGCCGAATCGGGTCCGCGTCACCGCCGTCACGTCGCCGGAGACGGTCTCCAGACCGAAACCGACGGCCTGCGTCTTGAACCGCTCGATCAGTTCGAAGCCGTTGGCCCCGCCGGGGATTCCCGGATAGTTTTCGATCACATCGGTCGCCGTGATCTGGCTCAAGTTCGAAGCGCCCTCGATCGCGAGCGTCCGCATGTCCGCCCGCGCGGCATACATTCCCGCGGTGAGTCCCGCCGGCCCGCCGCCGATGATCACGATGTCATAGGGTGAACCCGATACCGTCTCCTTGGACATATTTCGCTTCTCCTTTCGTTCGTTTCTTCCCGGTTCCTATTTAATCGAGAAGCAACCTTTTTGTAAAGCCGGAAAAACAGCCGAATTCCCCGTCGGATGATCACGCCTGCCTGCCCGGATTATGACTTGACAGGGATTGACCGTTTGCCTATATTGCCGACGCTCCCATTCACGCTCACGATGATCCGACCCAAGGAGGAAACCGATGCCGGAGAATCCTCTCCATCAACTGCTGAATCCGAAGTCCGTCGCCGTTGTCGGCGCCAGCAACAATCCGATGAAAATGGGTACGCTGCAAGCCCTCGCCATTCTCAAGGACGGTTACGCCGGTAGATTTTACCCCGTCCATCCCACCGAAAAAACGGTCCTCGGCCGCCCGGCGTATGCCTCGCCGCGCGACCTCCCCGAGGCCCCCGACCTGGCCATGCTGGTCGTCCCGACGATCCACGTCGTCCCGATTTTCGAGGCGTTCGCCGAAATCGGCACCAAGCGCGCGATCGTCATCAGCGCCGGTTTCAAGGAAACCGGCGAAGCGGGAAGGGCGCTGGAAAAGCGGCTCAGGGATATCGCCGCGTCCTCCGGAATGCGATTTCTGGGGCCGAACTGCGTGGGAATCATCAACACGGCGATCTCGCTGAACATGACCATCGCAACGATGGAGAAACGTCCCGGACATCTGAGTTTCGCATCGCAGAGCGGCACCTACATCACCCAGACCCTCCCCTGGCTCCAGGCGAACGGGATCCGCTTCAGCAAGGCGGTCAGTTGCGGGAACGAGGCCAACATCGACATCATCGACGTTCTGGAATACCTGGGCGAAGATGAGCAGACGCGGGCGATCATCCTCTACATCGAGGGGATCCGCGACGGCCGACGCTTCATCGAGACCGCGCAAAAGATCACCCCGAAGAAGCCGGTCCTCGCCCAGTACGTCGGCGGATCCGCCGCCGGGGCCCGCGCCGGCCTCAGCCACACCGGCGCCATGGCCGGCCCGGAATTTCTTTACGACGGAATCTTCAAACAGGCCGGGATTATCCGTTGTTCTTCGATCGAAGAGCTCTACGCCCACGGCTGGGTTCACGCCACCCAGCCCCCCCTGCGCGGTCGCCGGCTCGCCGTCGTAACCAACTCCGGCGGACCGGGAACCGCAATCTCCCACAACGCCGACCGAGGCGGCATGACGGTTCCCCGTTTCTCCGAAGAGCTGCAAGCGAAGATCCGGCCGCTGATCCTCCCCCACGCCTCCAGCGCGAATCCGGTGGACCTCACGTTCCACATGGATACCCAGATCCTGGCCGTCGCGATCCCGGCGATGATCCTGGAGAGCGGTGAGGTGGACGCGATCTGCGTCCACGGCGCGATGGGCTCAGGTTTCCTGAAAAGCATCTATCCTCACGTCCGCGAGCTGGCGGGAAACCTGCCGGAAGAGACTTTCTACGAACAGATGTCGCTGGACATGACGGCCGCCGCCGGAATCCCCGCCAAATACCGCCTGCCGCTGATCGTCTCCTCCTTTTTCGGCCGCGAGGACAACAACACGGCCGGTTACATGGACCGGGACATCCCCGTCTTCAACTCGCCCGAGAAGGCGGCCTGGGGAATGGCCTCGCTGCTGCGCCATCTGGAGATCCGCGATCGCAAGCCGGTCGAAAGGGCGCCGCTGCCCCCGGAACACCCGGAGGCCGGGGGACTCATCCGCGCGGCCCTGGCCGCCGGGCAGACGGCTCTCGACGAGTTCCAGGCCAAGAGGGTCCTGTCCCTCTACGGCATTCCGGTTACCCGGGAAGGAATCGCCGAAAACGAAGCCGACGCCGTGAAGATCGCCGACAGGGTGGGACTGCCCGTCGCCGCCAAGGCCTGCGCATGGGAGATCATGCACAAGTCCGGGAAGGGGCTGATTGCCCTCAATATCCCGACGGAAGAGGCCGTGCGCGACGCCTTTCGCGCGATCCGCGCCGCCGCGGGCCGCGAAGTCCCCATCCTGATTCAGGAGATGGTCGCGGGCGAGCGCGAATTCGTCGCGGGAATGGCTCGCTTCCCCGGGTTCGGTCCCTGCGTGCTGTTCGGGCTGGGCGGCGTCTTCACGGAGGCGCTGAACGACACCTCCTTCCGCGCGGCTCCGCTGGGACCCACGGAGGCGGAAGAGATGCTCGCCGACATCCGGGCAAAGGCGCTGCTGGGGGAATTTCGCGGCCTTCCCGCCGTGAATGCGCCCGCCCTCGCCGGGATCCTGCAAGCGGTGGGGACGATCGCGCTGCTCCACCCGCAGATCGCCGAGATCGATCTGAACCCGATCATCATCGCGGGAAACAGACCCGTCGTCGCCGACGCCCTTTTCATCCTGAAGGCATGACAGATGATCACCGTTGTCCTTCCCCGCCGCGCGGGTCCCGGGAACGAGGGGTTTTTGAAAAGGTTCCTGGAAAACCCGTTGGTCGGCAAAGTCGTCGTTCTCGAAACCGGCAGTGTATCGCCGTTGCCGCCGCGTTGCGAGGCGCTCTGCTGCGATGAGCCCGGCTCCGGTCGGACGTGGAACGCCCTGTTCTCCAGGATTTCAACCCGCTACATCCTCTATCTCTTCCGCGCGGACGTCCGGATCGACCCTCGCGCCCCGGATCGTCTGGTCGCCGCGGCCGCGGCGACCAGGGCGGGGATGGTCTACGCGGATTACGCCGAGTATTGCGGCAAAACCCTCCGGGAACATCCGCTGAACGATTATCAGACGGGAAGCATCCGCGACACCTTCGATTTCGGGCCGCTGATCCTGATTTCGACCGCCGCCGCCCGCCGGGCGTTCCGGAAATACGGGGAAATTGCGCCGTTCCGTTGGGCGGGCTGGTACGACCTTCGGCTGAAACTCTCGACCGACCGCAGGATTTTCCATCTCCCGCAGCGGCTTTCCGTCGTCGGGGAATCCGGGCCGACAGCCACGCACCCCTCCGAAAAGGCCGGCGGGGGACACTTCAGCTACGTCGATCCCCGGAACCGGTTGTTCCAGCAGGAGATGGAGGAGGCGGCGACGCTTCATCTCAAAAAAATCGGGGCCTGGCTGCCCCCATCGTTCCGAGACGTTCCGATTTCGAATCATTCCTTTCCCGTCGAGGCAAGCGTCGTCATTCCGGTCCGGAACCGCGCCCGAACCGTGGCCGACGCGGCGAATAGCGCGCTTGCGCAACGGACCGATTTCCCCTTCAATGTAATCGTCGTCGACAACCATTCCACCGACCGGACGACCGCCATCCTCGCGGATCTTGCCGACCGCCATTCCTCCCTGATACACATCATTCCAAAACGGCGCGACCTTTCCATCGGCGGCTGCTGGAACGAGGCTATTTTTTCCAACGTCTGCGGCCGATACGCGGTACAGCTCGATTCGGACGACCTCTACAGGGGGAACACCGTTCTACAACGCCTCGTCCGCGAACTGCGTCGGAGAAACTGCGCGCTGGTGGTCGGCTCCTACACCATCGTCGATGAAAATCTGAAAGAGATCCCCCCGGGTCTGATCGACCATCGGGAGTGGACCGACGAAAACGGGCGGAACAATGCGCTGCGCATCAACGGCCTCGGCGCCCCCCGCGCTTTCGACACGGCAATCCTGCGCGGGATACGGTTTCCCGACGTCGGCTACGGCGAGGATTATGCGGTTGCCCTCCGCATCTCCCGGGAATACCGGATCGGCCGAATCTACGATAGCCTCTACCTCTGCCGACGCTGGAAGGGCAATACGGATGCGGACCTTTCCATCGGGCAGGCGAACCGCAACGATGCCTACAAGGACCGGCTTCGGACGATCGAGATCCGGGCGCGCCGGAGAATGAACGGGGTGACGGTATGGAAATCCTGATCCGGCCATGGCGAGTGGACGACCTGCCGGCGGTGCGACGGATCCTATGGGAATCATGGATGGACGCCTATCGCGGCTTCATCCCGGAGGAGGATCTTCGGAGTTATCATGCGGCGACATACCGGATCGAATCTCTGACCCATTTGCACGAAAGCCCCCACGTGCATGGCTTCATCGGCGAGGCGGACGGATCGGCGGCAGGTTTTGCCCGGACACAGTTTCACAAGAACGAAAACCGCATCTACCTCGCCTCGCTCTACATGCTGCCGGGCTTTCAGAGGCGAGGGCTCGGCGGAAAGCTGCTCGCGGCGGCGGAAGAAAAGGCCCGCAACGAAGGCCTCGATGAACTCTGGGTCGGCGTGATGGTTCCCAATGAAACGGCTCGCCGCTGGTACGAAAAACGGGGCTTCCGGTTCGTCCGGGAAGAGCCGTTCCGGATGGGGGGCACCACCGTACGCCACGGGATCGGCTGCAAGGTGATCGGGAAATGACGCAGAACCATGGGACGGACGACAACCGGCCGCGGCGATGTTTTGCCTCGTTTGACAAAACGGGAGGACCGGCATCGCTCAGGGAGCTGGCGGACGCTCTTCTCGCGCGGCAGAAAAAAAACTGGCCCGGACTGATGGACGGATACGCAGCCCTTGCGGCGGCCCGGACCCGCCGAATTCGCGGAGACGGCTGGAGCGTCCGGGTGCAGCTCAATCCCCGGCGAATCGTCAGCAGCGGGGCGAAACTCGATCCGGAATCGATCCGCCGCCGTCCCTGCTTTCTCTGCCCCGAGAACCTCCCTCCGGAACAGGAGGCCATTTTTTATCGCGGCGACTACCTCGTCCTCTGCAATCCGGCGCCGATTTTTCCGGGACATTGGACAATCACGCACGTCCGCCATCTTCCGCAGTCCCTTTCGGATCGTCTCGGAATCTTTCTGCGACTCGCGGCGGACTTCGGCTCCGGGATGACCGTATTTTACAACGGACCCGGCGCCGGCGCTTCAGCGCCGGATCACCTCCATTTTCAGGCGGCCCCCGCCGGACTGATGCCGGTGGAAGAAGAGATTCTGCAGACGCGAAAATGGATCGGCTTCAAACGATCGGATGGCGTAAAGATCTATCGAACGGCAGGGCTCGGTCGGGGAATTCTGTTGATTCAAGGAGGAGAGGAGGAATGCGTCACAGCCGCTGCCGAAAACGCGATCCGCGCGATCGGCCGTCTGACGTCGGCCGCTCAGGAACCGATGCTGAATATGATTTGCGCACATGCCGAGGAGGGTTGGCGTCTGATCCTTTTTCCTCGGCTGAAACACCGGCCGGACGCCTATTTCCGGGAAGGACCGGCAAGGCTCCTCATCAGCCCCGGTACGGCCGACATGGGAGGGATGATCATCACCCCGCGGGAGCAGGATTTCCTGGCGCTGACGCCGGGGCTCGTTTCGGCAATCTATCGGGAAGTGGCCTTTGATGATGCGATGACGGACGCCCTGCTGGAGTTGCTGGGCGAAACGGATCAGGGCCAGTTCTTCACATAATCGATGATGCCGAAATACTCGAGCAGTACCGGGCCCAGCGTGCCGATGATGATGCCGATGGCCACGGCCATGACAAAATAGTGATAGCTCTTCGGGATGGGGGAACGGCCCTGCGGTGTCTTGTCGTTCATTGGTTTTCCTTTGAAAGTTTTTGTCCGGCGGTCTTCGGAGCCACCCGGCCGACGATGATCCCCGTGCGGCCAGGATGCGAAAATAGATAGCGACGCAGTGTGGCGTCGGAGAGGATGACCTTTCCGGCCTGGCTTGAGGCATGGAGAAGACGGAGCCCCCGGCGAACGCGGACGGCGATTCCCACGTGACGGACATCGATTCCCGCCGCGTCCGTCGTGATCGCGATGATGTCGCCGCTCTCGATCCGGTTTTCCATCTCCTTCACACGCGCTTTGGGGATATGATGGAGAGTCCGGCGGGAACAGGCGGCCTCCACGATCCTCATTCGGCGGAACGCGGACGCGTCTTGGAGAGACGGGATCTCCCCCCGGCGGTCGGTCAGCGCGTGAAAATCCTTCCGGAAAGGCGTTCCGCCCAGTTCCCGCGTGATCTCCCGTAGGATGCCCCGGCGACCGTTATCCAATAGCCAGTCGGTGAAGTAGTGGAGGCGGGACGGGTAGCCGTTCCTGCATCCGCTCCTGTAGCGGATCAGTTCCAGCGCCGCGGCGAAATCCTGAAACGAGGTCTTCCCCGCCCGGCCCAGGTTCGCCAGAACGATTGCGTTCTCGACCAATGTCATGCAGTCGAAGACACGCAGGTTGACGACGAGCTCCTCGGTTCCATCCCGTTCCAGCGTACCCTCCTGATAGGGGGCGCCGAGAAAACGAAATCCGGCCTTCACGATCATTTCGGGAATGGAGCATGTTTGCTTGCCGTTCTGATACACCGATCGCAGAAACGCCTCGCAGATCTCCCGGTCTTCCGGCAGAAAAATCAAATGTCTCCTCCCATGATTCTTCCTTTTGCACCTTATCTATCACAATTTCACCAGCGGGACATCCGAAAAACCAACGGGAACAGATTGAATTGAAACATGAACAGGGGATGCCGACATCGCAATGCCGGAAATGACTTTCCGCGTGGTCCCCTTCCAGCGCTCGATAATTGACTGATTTCGAGAACTATGCGAGAATATAAGGAAGTTATGGTTAAAATCTTAGAAATTTGATTTTGATGGAGAACTTTGGAGGTCGTCATGAACAAATACAAAATCGCCGTGATCGTCGGAAGCCTTCGGAAAGATTCATTCAACCGCAAACTGGCCAACGCCATCGTAAAGCTGGCTCCTTCGGAATTCATGTTCCGGCAGGTGCGGATCGACGACTTGCCGCTTTACAATCAGGACGACGACATGGATCAGGCGGAATCCGTCAAACGGTTGAAGAACGAGATCAAGGATGTTCAAGGTCTTCTGTTTGTAACGCCGGAATACAACCGTTCAATCCCCGGAGTGCTCAAGAACGCCATCGACAATGCCTCTCGTCCTTACGGCGATAACGCCTGGGCGGGAAAACCGGCCGGTATTTTGGGCGTTTCCATCGGCGTGATCGGCACGTCAATGGCGCAGCAGCACTTGCGGAACGTCCTCGCTTTTCTGGATGTGCCGACGCTTGCCCAACCCGAAGCGTTCATTCATGCCAAGGACGGTTTATTTGACGAGTCCGGCAACATCGGCGTGGACAGCAAACAATTCCTGCAAACCTGGATGGACCGGTACGTTGCCTGGGTGAAAAAGCACACAGTTTGATTTTAGTGGTTGGCCCTGCTGTCCACCGATGCCTCCCTGGGCGACGAGGCGATCGTCACCGCCTATAAGCGCAGATGGAACATCGAGGTGTTTTTCAAAGTGGCCAAGTCTTTTCTCAACCTTACCAAAGGGTGCCCGGGCCGGTCCTATGACGCGCTTGTTGCCCATGCCACCGTGGTGTGCTGCCGATACATCATGCTGGCCCTTGCCAAGAGGACCAACAAGGATCCCCGAACTCTTGGAACCCTTTTTTACGCCTGTTGCGAGGAACTCCAGCAGGTGACATTCGCGGAAGCACTGGCCCTCGTGCTGCTGTTTCTGGAGCAGGCAATGGGCACCGCCACGGAAATGACCAGGGAGTTGCTTCGATCCCTGATCGACCGGTTTCTCAGAGATCTACCGCCAATTTACGGGGCACGGTGGCTACNNGGATCCCCGAACTCTCGGGATCCTATTTCACGCCTGCTGCGAAGAACTCCAGCAGGCATCCTTCGCTGAGGCACCGGCCTTCGTTCTGATGTTCCTGCAGCAGGCAATGGGCGCCGCCAAGGAAATAACCCGAGAAAAGAACAGATAGACTCGGTTAACCCTTTGCAAAAGTTGAGGATCTTATTATTCCCAGGAACACATATTGGAAAGACATCACCCGACTCGTCCTTCCTGAATTCAAGCACACGGCATTTTTGTCAGGGCCGCGTCATTCCAAATAGCAATGTGAATTGGCTCAAGTCCCCAACCGGATCGATGCGACCGGAATCCGATCCCGTCCCGACACAACAGACTGTGACATAATTTCTTTGACAGACGACCGATATTATTGTAGTTCAATCACGCTAATGTAATATCCCATCAGAGGCTCGGCGAAATTCAAGGAAGGAAGAAGGGGGACGGATATGGAGAGCGCGGTAAAACAGGATAACGGTTTTTTTCAGGGGAAAACGGCGATCATTACCGGGGCGTCCACCGGCATCGGACTGGGCTTGAGTCGCGGTTTGCTCGCGCGCGGCGCCGAGGTGTACATGAGCAGTCGGACCCCGGAGAACATTGCCGCCGCGGCAGAATCTCTCCGGCAATACGGCGAACGCGTCCATGCGCAGGTCCTGGACGTCCGCGATGAAGATGCGGTCCGGAAGCATATCCGCTATGTGGGAAGCCGGGGTTCGATCGACTATATTTTTTGTAATGCGGGCGTGGGGTTCGGCCAGGCGTTCACCGTAACAAAAAGAGAGGATTGGAATACCGTATTTGACGTGAACCTGTTCGGCGTCGTGAATTGCATCCATGCGGTCGTGCCCATCATGATCAAGCAGGGATTCGGACATATCGTGAACACCGCTTCCGTGTGCGGGATCGTACCGCTGCCCTATCAGACCGTTTATGCGGCATCGAAGTATGCGGTTGTGGGCTTCGGCGAGGATCTGCGCTATGAAATGTCGTTCCACAATATCAAGGTTACGACGGTCTGCCCCGGCGCGGTGGATACGATGATCTTCTACCGCTCACTAGACTATACGCTCCACATGGAACTGCCCAAACCAGCGGAAGCGATCAGCATCGATCAGGCGGCCAATGAGATTCTAGAAGGCGTGGAGGCGGGACGCAATATTGTGCCCGTCGAGGACTTCGGACGCAAGATGTATCGTGCCATCGGAACCAACCCATCTGAAGTGGACGATACGATGTGGCACATGGCCAATCAGAGACATGGGGACCCGCAATACCGTGCAGGAGAGATGTGCGGAGATTGATCCCGGGTTACATTGCCTACATTTTATCAAAACGAACGACATGGCGGAATACAGGATATTCAAAAAGGCGGATCTCCCCCTCGAGGCGGTGATTCTGTCGATCGCGGGAATAGCGCTGCTGATTTCCGGCGTTTTGCTTTTCCCGGTATCCGCCGGGGCGCTCCCCTATTATGAAAACGGTCTGTACGGATTGCTCCTGGTCATGTTCGCGTTGCAGATCATCACGCTGGGAAAAACACCGTTCGGGGATATGCGAAGGTCGAAATTTTTGCTTGTCGTCGGATCGGTGATTGCGGCCGTGGGGATTGCGACCTGTTTTGTTCCCGACATGTTCAGCGAGACTCCCCGCCTGCTGCTGTTGATCTGTTTCGGCGCGGGAGGGTTTCTATTGCTCCTGCAAATGTTATTTGCCCCGGACAAATTCCGTTCTTGGGCAAAACAGGGGGGAATTTTCCGGCATTTGACTCTTGGCTGCGGGTCGGTTTATTTGTTGTCCATGCTGATCGGGCTGCTGATCTGGAGAAAAAGCCTGCTGACAACGCCCGCAACGGCCGTCGCGGTTCTGATTTTCGGAGCCGCCGTGGTCTATCTTGCTTTTGTCCTGCGGAAGATCTATCGAGCCTATCCGGAGGCGGAGAAGCCCCGTGAGGGAGGGGTTGAGCTTTCCACGGAACAGTCCATGTTGCTGCTCATGGGTCTGTTCATGATCCTTCTCGGCGTGCTGCTGGTTCCGGTCAATTTGGGGATGCTGCCTTTTTCGGGAAGCGCGCAGCTGGGGCTTCTGATGGTGATGTTTGCGGTCCAAATGCTGGCATCCGGAAACACGCCGATCGGCCCTTTCCCCCGTTCGTGGCTGATGATTTCATTGGGATGGCTGTTTGCGGCCCTGGGAATCGTTTCCTGCATCATTCCTGACGTCCTGGTCCCTTTTCTGACGATTCTCGTCGGACTCCTGAATATCCTGGGCGGCGCCATCACGCTGGGGAAACTGGTTTATCCCGAACTGAAGAAGTCACAAGAGCCGCTCGTTCCGCGTCCGGCCATATTGACGAAACTCTTTGCGACCCAGCTGATCCTGAACCTGTTGTCCATGATGTTCGGAACATCCATGCTGATTGCCCACCTGATTCCGGGGCTGGCCGTCGGCGTGATCCTGGCCTGCAACGGGTTCGTCCTTTTGTATTTGCTTCATATCCTGAAGGTCCTGGAGAAGATGCAGCAAAATAGGGAGGCGGTCGTCTGATCCGACGATTGAATCGCCGATCACAGGCACAGGGAAAGGCGTAACCATCATGTACGAAAAACTGCACAGCCCGATGAACATTGGACGGGTGACCATTCCCAACCGGGTGGTCATGACCGCGATGGGGGTGTTTATCGCGGCGCCCGGCGGCGGCGTCAACGACGACATCATCGCGTATTACGAGGCTCGGGCGAAGGGCGGCGTCGGGCTCATCACCACCGAGGTCACCCGAATCACGGACGGCCCCGGCGGCGGCGAGCCATGCCAGCTCGCGGCGCGGAAGCCTTCCGACATTCTGGAGCTTCAGCGGCTGGTCGACACGATCCACAAGTACGACACGAAGCTCTTTGTGCAGCTCCAGCATCCGGGGCGCGAAGCCGCGCCGTTCATCATCGGGGAACAGCCGATCGCCCCTTCCGCCGTTGCCAATCCCATAGGCGGCGCCATGCCGCGCGAACTGACAACGGCGGAATGCGAGGAGCTCGTCGAAAAATTCATCAACGCCGCATGGATCGTTCAGATGTCGGGCGCCGACGGCGTGGAGCTCCACGGGGCGCACGGCTACCTGATCAACGAATTCCTTTCGCCCGCAATGAACTTGAGGACCGACAAGTATGGCGGAAGCTTCGAGAACCGCATGCGGTTCCTGACCGAGATCCTCGCGGGGATCCGGAAAAGATGCGGAAAGAAATTCCCCGTATCCGTCCGCATCAACGCCGAGGAGATGATCGAAGGCGGCATCGACCTTCAGGAGGCGGTGAAGATCGCGGTTGAACTGGAGGCGGCAAGCGCGGATGCCGTCAACGTGAGCTGCTACACGATCGGCTGTATCGAACCGGGAACCTTCCGGCAGGGCTGGAAGAGGCATATGGCGGCGGCAATCAAGAAAGCCGTCAAGATCCCGGTCATCGCCGTATGCAACAT
The DNA here is from genome assembly GCA_002424545.1 of Syntrophaceae bacterium UBA5619. Classification (GTDB taxonomy): domain Bacteria; phylum Desulfobacterota; class Syntrophia; order Syntrophales; family UBA5619; genus UBA5619. Next base: position 7,121 of record DIKL01000076.1, on the reverse strand, counting down.
CAAGGAGCCCGCCGTCGCCGAGCAGCTTCTGGAAGAGGGCTGCTGCGATTTTGTCGGGGTGGCGCGCGGACACCTGGCCGATCCCCAGTGGTGCAACAAGGCCTTTTCCGGCCGCGAGGCGGAAATTCGCAAGTGCATCGGTTGCCTGGCGTGCTTTGGCGAGATCGTCAAACTCAAGCGTGTCAAGTGCGCGGTCAATCCCGTAACCGGGCGTGAACGGGAATACGCCCATCCGGTAAAGAATGGCGCCGGGAGGATAGTCGCGGTGATCGGCGCGGGGCCGGCCGGCGTCGAAGCGGCGCTGACGCTGAAGGAGCGGGGATTTTCACCCGTGCTGTTTGACGATAGCGCCCGAATGGGCGGTACGCTGAACACCGCGGACAGAGGTTACGGCAAGGAGAAGATCACGCGCTACGTCGATTCGCTGATTGAACAGGCGCAAAAGGCCGGGATCGCGGTCCGGCTGAACGAAAAGGCGACGATCGAATCCGTGAAAGCGTTGAACCCCTGGGGCGTTTTTGTGGCCGGCGGCGCGGAGCCCTTGGTCCCGCCGATCCCGGGCATAGACGGCAAGAATGTGTTCACGGCCGAGGACGTGCTGCTGGGCCGCGCGAATCCGAAGGGCAAGGTCGCCGTGATCGGCTCGGGCATGACGGGCATCGAGACGGCCGAGGTGCTGGCCGCACGCGGGTGCCGTTTGACGCTGGTCGAGATGCTGCCGTCCGTCGGCCCCGGCATGTACGAAACGGTTGTCGCGGACGTGATGAGACGGATTGTGCCGCATGACCCGAAAGTGCTGACCGGTCACCGGCTGGAACGGGTCGGACCGGATGGCGTGGAGCTTACGAGGCTGGAGGACGGTGAAAAGGTGTTCGTGGAGGTGGATGCTATCGTGCTCGCCATGGGAGTGAGGCCCCGCAAGGCCCTCGTGGACGAATTTAAGGCGGCGTTCTCAAACGTGCGGGTGGTGGGTGACGCCGCGAAGGGCGGGCGCATCCTGGAGGCGACCCAGGATGCCCACGGCAAGGCGTTTGTTTTTGATGCATGATTCCATAAAAAAAGGAGGATAGTGATCATGAAGTCTGGAAGCTACTTCGTCCCCAAGGAGAAGATCGCGGGTTTCATGAAGGAGGGCGCCATGAACAGCCAGGAGGGCATCTTTCTCTATGGCATCACGGACCCGAAGGTCAAAGACCTATTGCCGCCGCCCCTTGAACTGGTCGACCCGGCCAATCCGATGTTCTATGTCTACATCGTGAACATCCGCGAGCCGACTTTTGCGCCGTGGTACATGGAGGGCGGCATCGGCTTGCTGGCGAAATACCAGGACCGGGTGGGCGTGTACTTCCTGAGCCTTCAACTCAGCGGCCCCGGCGCGCTGATGGGCGCCTTCTCCGGCCGCGAGTCCTCGGGGCTTCCAAAGAAGCTTTGCGAGCGGATCGTCGTCGAGCGCGTGGACGATAGCGCCCATTGTTTCATCGAGCGCAAGGGCGTTCGTCTGATCGACGTGGAACTGGAGATCGGAAAATACAACAGCCCGGACTTCCACACGGAGGCGGAAGCCTGTATGACGCAGAAGGAGCCGCTGGTCACGGGGGGAGGATGTCTTTTGCATAAGTACCGCATCGGCATGGACGGTTTCAAGGGCATGGAGCTCCTCTATTACGACAGCCCATCGCGATATTATTCCTGGGAACCCGCTTCGGCCACGATCAGACTGCAATCCTCCATCGACGATCCGTGGGCGGAAGTCCCGGTTGTCCGGTCGCTGGGCGCCGGCTGGGCGAAAAGCGACAACTGGGTGAACAGCCTGACGACGCTCTACAAATACAAGGACGGTGAAGCGCTGGATGCCATGCAGTACCTGTTCTCGGGCCGCTACGACCGCTGCACGCTTTGCCAAAGCCATCAGCGTTACGAGTAGCCGTCCGGACCAATCAAGGGCAAAGGGGAGGCAATCATGGAAGTGAACAGGGAATACTTTGCGGGCAAGACCGCGGTTGTCACAGGCGCGGCGTCGGGCATCGGGCTGGCGCTCATTGAAGAACTCTTGGCCTCCGGCTCGGAAAAGGTGGTCGTGGCCGATTTCAATCAAGCGAACCTTGAAAAGCACGTGAACCGGCTGAAAGGGCCGTACCCGGGCAAGGTGAAGGGCATTCTCTGCAACGTCACCCTTGAGGAAAACGTCAAGGCGATGATCGCCGGTGCCGTGGAATTCTTCGGTGGGAGGATCGATCTCCTGATCAACAACGCCGGCGCGGGCTTCGGAGGATTTTTCGTGAAGCCGTCCAATCTAGGCGCGATGGAGAAGCTTGGCTATAGGGAGCAGACCAACGCGGATTGGGAAAAGGCGTTCGCGCTGAACTTTTACGGTGCGCTGTATGGATGTCGCGCGGCGATCCCGCTGATGCAGAAACAGGGCGGCGGCCAGATCGTCAACATCATTTCGGGCATTGCGTTCTATAACATGCCCTATCAGTCGATGTACGCCGCCACGAAGGCCGCGCTGAACGCCATGACGCTTTCGCTGCGCGCCGAGTTCTGGGATGAGCAGATCAAAATCTCCTCCGCGACTCCCGGCACCACCGCCACCGCCATCTGGGACGGCCTGGAGATGCCCGAGGGGATACAGACGCCGCAGCAGTCGGCGCAGAGAATCCTGGCCGGGGTAGCCGTCAACAAGCGGATCATTTTTGGAGACGACGGCGATGTGTCAGGCTCCAAAAACTGCTTCAACGACGATCTCCAGGAGATTCCCGACCAGTACCTGCTCAACATCGCGCGTCAGCGCAGAAGCGGCAAAATGGCCGTATAGGAAAGGATATTTTGGTTATGCTGAAAGTGATTGCCAGGCAGCACATCCGGCCGGGGAAAATGGACGAGTATCTGGAAGCGATCAGGGATTTGGTGGACGCGACAAGGTGGGAACCCGGCTGCATCGAATATAGCGTTTACGTGGACCGTGCGCGCAACCTGGGCGTGTTCATGGAAACATGGAAGAGCGCGGAACACTTGGCCGTTCACGGCAGCGTGTTGGCCGCGTCGCCGCACCTGCAAAAGATCGCGCCCTGCATCGATCCGGATGCGCCCTCTGATCCCGTGGAAGTCTACGAAAAAGGGTACTGACGAGAAGAATCCGTCGGATCCGCCGCGACAAAAATGATACCTGTTCCCATGGAAAACCCGCTCGTCTGATCAGCCGTACGAACCTCAGGTTGCCAGGCCTACCCCTTCCTCACACGAACAAATAGCGCTGGAAAATTTCGGGAAATTTGGCTAAGAAGATCTCCGATATCCACCAGGGAGGAACGGATGAATCCGATCAATGAACCTGCCCGTTTCCAAGGCGCCGCAAAATATGTCCTCGATGAGGAGCTAGCCAAGATCGTTAATGTTTCCATCGCCTTGGAAATGCCGCTTCTGCTGAAGGGCGAACCGGGTACCGGCAAGACGATGCTCGCTCACGCCATTGCCGAAAGCCTGGCAATGCCGCTGATCGTCCTGAACGTCAAATCCAGCATGAAGCTGCTGGACGCCCTCTACCAGTACGACACCCTCACCCGCCTGAACGACAGTCGCTTCGGAGACTCCAAACGGGAGGTCAGCAATATTGAAGAGTATATCCGAATGGGGAAGATCGGCCAGGCGTTCGTTTCCGACTGCCGGACCGTTCTACTGATCGACGAAATCGACAAGGCGGACACGGATTTTCAGGACGACATGCTCGACATCCTCGACCAGATGCAGTTTGATATCATTGAGATCGACCGGACGGTCACGGCCCGGAACCGACCCGTGATCATCATCACGTCAAACGCCAAAAAGGATCTCTCCGATCCCTTCCTCGGCCGCTGCAACTTCCACCACATCGCCTTTCCCGATCCGGAGATGATGCGGATGATTCTCAACGTCCATTTCCCGAAACTCTCCGAAGGGCTGGCGAAGGCCTGCCTCGCCGCCTTCTACCGGCTTCGGGAATTTCGCGGGATCGAGAAGAAGCCGGCCACCCGGGAACTGATCAACTGGATCCGCGCGCTTCAGGCCGATCCTGATTTCGACTTGCGATCGCTGGAAAAAGGCAATCTCCCCTATCTTGGGGTTCTTTTCAAAAAGAGCGTGGACCTGGACCTCGCGATCCAGCAAACGGGCGGTTCCCGCCGATAACCAACGGGAGAGACTTGTCTTTCGAGCGCTGTCCGCGCCGGGGCAACCCATCCATGGTTTGATCGAGGAAAGGCATGTTCGTCGATTTTTTCTACAGCCTTCGCGAGCGGGGAGTCCCCGTCACGCCTACCTCTTTTCTCCGTCTCCAGAAGGCCCTCGCCCTCGGCGTGATCGGCTCCGTGGATGATTTCTACACGGCGGCTCGTTCCATTCTCGTCAAGAGCGAACGGTACTTCGACACCTACGATCAGGTTTTTGCCCGCCATTTCCGGGGGGAAACCTTCGAGGAGATCAGCGATATCGAATGGATCGACATCGCCAAGTCGCTGCTCGAAGAATGGCTGAAACGACCCAAGGGGCTGGCAGAGGCGCTCGGCCTCGACGAGAAGCAGCTCGCCCAATACACACCGGATGAGCTGATCCGGTATTTCCTCGACCGGTTGAAGGATCAGAGGGGAGCGCATCATGGCGGAAACCGCTGGATCGGCACGGGGGGAACCTCTCCCGTTGGCCATTCGGGTCATCATCCCGGCGGTCTGCGCGTGGGGGGAACCTCTCGGAACAAGTCCGCCGTCAAGGTGGCGATGGAGCGGCGCTACCGGGACTATAACCAGGAAGGGCCCCTTACGGAACTCCAGATGGGAGAGGCCCTGAAGCGGCTCCGGAGGATGATCCCGCACGGCCCGAGGGATGTCGTGAACGTGGCCAAGACGATCACCGAGACGATGCGCAACGGCGGCGAAATCTCGATCGTCTTCGACCGCCGTCTAACCGATCGTCTCAAGGTGATTCTACTGATCGACAACGGCGGCTGGTCGATGGACCCCTATGTCGAAATCGTTCAGACCCTGTTCAATTACGCCCGCTCCCAGTTTAAGGATCTGAAGATCTATTACTTTCACAACACGATCTACGGACGCGTCTGGTCGGACCCGCAGCGACACCTCCGTCCGGAGGCGATCGAGGAGTTCGCGCGCCGGAATCCCGAAACCCGGCTGATCATCGTGGGGGACGCGTCGATGGCGCCCTACGAACTTATGGGGGCAAACGGCTCCCTCTACGTCGGCCAAAAAGACAGTCGGAGCAGTGAGGCACGCCTGAAATTTCTCGCCCGCCTGTTCCGGCATGCCGTCTGGCTGAATCCACAGGCGGAGGAAGACTGGCACTATACCTGGACGGTAGAAGCGATCGGAAAGATCTTTCCGATGTTCGAGCTGACGCTTGACGGCCTGGAGAGGGCGGTACGTCACCTGATGAAGAAAAATTGACCCATCGCCAGGAATAGAGCGGCGGCGGGCCGCTCCCCGGCCTCGGACACATTTCGCGCCGTGCGGACTTCGGGGGCAAACGATCGTTTTCGGCGTTGAACCTGTGTTCGGCCATGATCCGTTTGGAGATGCGATTGTCACAACTTGTCATCTGGGGGGGCATCTTAACAATGCTCTCTTGCCGCTTCCCGCTTCAGGACTGACGGTCACGCTCACCCTGGGCCCATCCTCTCCACACTGCCACTCGGCGATGTAGTTCTTTAAACAGCCAGGGGCGGGATCGCCGATTACATTGGAGTCGATCACATACTCGCAGACATTTTTCCCATCGCAAACAGCGGCGAGATGATCGGTTGCGTTCTCGTAACGGGCTCCACAATTCTGCCCGTAGCTTCCGGAAATCACCCTGATGCCGGAGCGCCATCCCCGGTCATGTCCCGGACCTTTTTTCCCATCCGAGAACTCAATCTGCCTTATCGTCTCTGACGGTCTTTCAAGCCTTACCGTTTGAGAAGAACCATCGTTATAACGCAGTATCATGATGCGCTCGGCGCAAGCCATATCGGCAAGGATCAGGAAGAATGCAGCGACAACAAGACCGCCCCCAACAAAACCCCTTAAATAGCTCATGGAAAAACCCTCCCTCGCTCGTATTGGTTTCTAAACGCTTCATTTACATATGAATATAGAAAAGACTTCCCTGGTTGTCAAAGCAAAAGAGAGGTCTTCAAGCCGATATTTGTTCCGAATATGCCCGATTCCGGTCACCCATCTTCTTTTTCATGTCGTCTTTTTCATTGACAAAAAAAAATACATATCTCAGAATGCCCGCGGCTGAAAAATGATTTGTTATGCTCAGCCTGCCCGTGAATGCATTCCCCCGGACGGCTTTATGCTGCAACAATGAAAAAGGGAATCCTGACCGTCATAATCGCCTTTGCCTTTGTGTTCCCTGTCGCCACAGGTTCCCTGCCGGGTTTCTGTGCTGAGATTGTCCGGCCGGAGGAAGCTGCTGCGATGAAACTGACCTTGGCGGATGCGGTATTCATCGCTCTGACCAACGATGTCAACCTCCGCAGCGCCTACCTGGATCGATACCTCAACAGGATCGATCTGCAGATGGCGGAAAGAAGATACTACCTTCCCACGGACCCCTCCTTGACATTGGCGGCCGGCCGGTTTTCCACCTACGATGCGCCAACGACTGGATCCGCAGCAGGCCGGACCGAAGACCTGTATGCGACCGGAACCGTATCGGCTACGCTGGCGATTCCGACGGGCGGCACATTTACGTTTGCCTGGGATAATCTGGGCGATCGGCCCGACACCGGACAGAGTTTCAACTATTCATCCGATTGGAGCCTCACGTTCAAGCAGCCGCTTCTCAAAGGCGGCGGTCTGGACAACGCCGCATATACCGTCAAGATCGCCCGGATCACGGAAGAGAAGAATATTCTCTCCTTGAAGGAAACGATTGTCTCGACGATAAAAGCGGCCATTACGGCCTTCCGGAACTACAAGACTGCGGAAAGGCAACTGGTCATCGCCGAGATGGGGCTTGTCCGGGCAAAATCGCTGTACGAATACAACAGGGAAATGATCGCCGCCGGGCGCCTGGCGGGAACGGAAATCGTCCAGGCCCAGGCGGACATCGCCACCCAGGAAACATCCGTCATCAACGCCAAAAAC
>DIKL01000064.1 GCA_002424545.1 Syntrophaceae bacterium UBA5619 | reverse complement strand
CTTTCAGTCGGTAGTTGTTTAGTTTGATGAACTGTACGTTGCCAGGAGAATTTCCAATACCAAAAAACAACCAATTGTTGACAAAATACGGGTTGATAACTGGATCAACCGTTACTGCAAAGAAAAAAACTTTTCCCTGAGCGATGAGCAGGCTGATGCGGTTAAGGGTATCGTATGTGAAATGTTTTCCGTTCTGACCGGCGGCCCCGGCTGCGGAAAGACAACGACAACCTTGGTAATCGTTAAACTCCTTGAAGCGATGAAACGGAAAATCTTACAGGTCGTCAAAAGACTGATGGAATCCGCGGGCGTCCGAAAAGAAGACCGCCGGGTGCGCATCCACGACCTTCGCCACACCTTTGCCGTCCATCGTCTGATCCAATGGTATGAGAACGGCGAGAATGTTCAAGCGAAACTTCCCATTCTTACCCAGTACCTTGGTCATGTGGACATGATCAATACCCGGAAGTATCTGACGATGATCCCCGAACTGTCCCGGGCCGCGATGGATCGTTACCAGGCTTATGCCGTCAGGCTGGGGAGGGTCGACCATGAAAAATAATAACCTCGCGGCCTGGGTAGGCAGATACTTCGATGAATACCTTATCCGACAAAGACGGACGAGTCGGCATACGGTCCACAGTTACCGAGACTGTTGGAAGTTGTTCCTCGGCTATTGCTGTCGGCGCGAGGGAAAAACCGTGGATCGCCTCATGGTCGAGAATGCCGGTGTTGACGCAGTGAACGGCTTCCTCGATGAGTTGACGCGGGAGCGGAAAAACTCGGCGTCCACCCGCAACTTGCGCCTCACAGCCATTCAAGGCTTCTTCCGCTGGTTGGCGATGGTCGAGCCGCAGCACCTTGCCACATGCAGCCGGGCGCTCTGCATCCCCAAGGCAAACACAAAATCCAAGGAGGTCCTCTACCTGGAAAAAGAAGAGATCAAGGCGCTGTTCGCGGCGATTGATCGTAAGGTGAGGCAAGGCCGGAGGAATTATGCATTGCTCGCCCTGATGTACAACACCGGCGCTCGGGTGCAGGAAGTCCTTGATCTTAAAATATGCGACGTGAGACTCGAACGCCCCTCCTTGGTCAAGCTGGTCGGCAAGGGCGACAAGGAGCGCATTTGTGTGCTCTGGCCGGAAACCATCGAGTGGACCAAGGAGGTATGCCGGGATCGTGATCTCGGGCCAGACTCCACACAATATCTGTTCGTGAACCGGCATGGCCAAAAAATGACCAGGCACGGCGTGAGGTTCATACTTCGAAAAACGGGCGAGAAAGTATTGGCTTCTTGTCCGTCGCTCAAGGGCAAGCCCCTCCATCCTCACATCTTCAGGCATACCGCGGCCATGCACATGCTCCAGGCGGGTCTTGATCTGACCACCATCCAGAGCATATTGGGGCACTCCAGTTCCGAAACGACCAACCGTTATGCCAAGGCGGATCTGGCAATGAAAAAAGCCGCACTGGACAAATGCGAGCCGCTCACTCAAAGCCCCCGGCCGCCAGCCTGGAAAACCAATCCGGAAATAATGGCCTTTTTAGAGTCCTTGTGAGGAGGATACCGATAGAAATTATGTGGAGAAAAAAAGTCCAACCAATTGGAATTAAGGGAGGATAGCAATGAATGACAACATAACGATGAAGACAACATTATTCGTCTACGGCACACTGAAGCGCGGTTTCTGGAACCACGACCGCTTTTGCCGGGGCGTTCTGGCCGTAGAGGATGCGGTGGTCCGGGGCTGCCTCTTCGAGACGCCCTCCGGCATCCCGGTCCTGCAGGTCCCGGAAGAGGACATCCTTGCCGTCGGGACCACCAACCCGCTCGCCGACGTGGCCACACAAGCGCACGTGACGGCCCGCATGTCCAGTCCCGAGCCAACCCCCGACCGGCCCCCGAAGAAGGGCACAGGCGCGCCCTGGGGCCCCGTGTACGGGGAGCTTCTGATCTTCGACGATCCCGAAAACCGCCTTCCGGCCATCGACCGGCTGGAGGGGTTTCACCCCGGTGGTCCCTGCCTCTACCACCGCGTCCTGGTACCCGTCCGGATAAACGGAACCGTTCTCCCGACCTGGCTTTACGTGGTGGGGGATCGCTGGACCGGGAGCGTCAAGGAGCTAACCGGCGGAATCTGGCGCTGATTTTCCCCTCTGCGATTCCAAAAGCGCTTGACAGCAACTGTCAATAACTGTAAATTATGTGCTTGATATGAGGCATGCTGGGTCGAACTTTGCCTTGAGACCAGAGAGGTGCGCTTGATGGATGAAAAACCAGGTGACGTACTGACCATCGAAGAGTTGGCCGCCTACCTGAAAATACCGAAGTCGACGCTCTACAAGCTCGTTCGGGAAGGCAAGATCCCCTCCCAGAAAATCGGCCGGCACTGGCGTTTCAGAAAAGGAGCCATTGACCACTGGCTTGAAGAAACGCGAGCAAACGAGCCCGGTTCAGGAGGAGATCGTTAATGGCGGAACCACTCGCCAACAGAGTCATACGAAGAATTGGACAGGCTGCCGAGCTCTACCACCGGCTTGTCATGCTGGTGGCACCGGCCGGTGCGGGCAAGACTGCTGCGCTCCAGGATGTTCATGAGCGCACGATGGCTCCGCTGGTCAACGTCAATCTCGAACTTTCCCGGCGCATGCTCGATCTCACCGAGCGCCAGCGGGCGTTACAGTTGCCCCGGCTCCTCGCGGAGATCGTGGGCGCATCCGCGGCCGAAGTGATTCTGCTGGACAACGTAGAGGTCCTCTTCGATGTCTCGCTCAAGCAGGACCCACTGCGGCTTCTGCAGGGGCTCTCGCGGAACAAGACAGTGGTCGCGGCCTGGAGCGGCACCATCGACGGCGAACACATGGTCTATGCGACGCCGGACCACCCCGAATACAAACGATATCCCTTACGAGATTTCCTGGTAGTGAACCCGGAGGCCGTTGCATGAAAACAAGGAACGAAAGCGCAGGAGGGCAGACGCGATGAAATACGGAGACCTGATCCAATTTGAGCCTATCGAGTCCGTGGTCCAGCTACGGGACGCCGACGAGGCCGCTGCTGCCCGGCAGCTTGTCCAGACCTATGTCATCTCCTCTGAGATGGCGGAGAAGCTGGTCAGCCTGGTCGTTCCTCAGCTTCAGTTCGACCAGCCTATGGATAACAAGGGGCTCCTGGTCGTCGGCAACTACGGCACCGGTAAATCGCACCTCATGTCCGTGATCTCCGCCCTGGCTGAAAACGGCGATCTCGCAACGCATCTGAACGACAAGAGCGTGGCCAGCGCCGCGGGCAAGATCAGCGGGCGCTTCAAGGTGGTCCGGACCGAGATCGGCGCGACCACCATGTCCCTGCGCGACATCCTCGTGGCCGAACTGGAGGAGCACCTGGCCGCAATGGGCGTGTCTTATTCCTCCCCGCCCGCGGATAAGGTGTCCAATAACAAACGCTCCTTCGAAGAGATGATGACCGCCTTCCACCAAGAGCATCCCGACCATGGCCTGCTCCTGGTGGTGGACGAACTGCTCGACTACCTGCGCACCCGTAAGGACCAGGAACTCATTCTCGATCTCAACTTTCTGCGCGAGATCGGCGAGGTCTGCAAGGACCTGCGGTTCCGCTTCATCGCCGGTGTCCAGGAAGCCATTTTTGACAGCCCCCGCTTTTCCTTTGTGGCCGACAGCATCCGCCGGGTGAAGGACCGCTTCGAGCAAATCCTCATCGCCCGCAAGGACGTCAAGTTCGTGGTGGCCGAGCGTCTGCTCAAGAAGACCGCCGACCAGCAGGTGAAAATCCGGGAGTACCTGACTCCTTTCGCCAAGTTCTACGGCCGCATGAACGAGCGCATGGACGAATTCGTGCGCCTCTTCCCCGTGCATCCCGACTACATCGACACATTCGAGCGGGTCACCGCGGTGGAAAAGCG
>DIKL01000091.1 GCA_002424545.1 Syntrophaceae bacterium UBA5619 | reverse complement strand
AACCGTTGGCCAGTTTTAGGTGAAACACCTCTCCGCCATTCTCCAGCGAAGCGAACTCAGCAAGGAAAAACTGGAGAAAGCTCGGGAGGCTCTGAGCTATCTGATCGGAAGGAACTCGGAGCACAAGAAAATCCTGGAGGATCTCCTCGTCCGGATCCGGCAGGAGGCGGTCGATGTTTACTAATCGGATGTTCTGCGAATATTGCAACCAGATCCGGGAGACCGAAGTAAAGATGGAGAATTATTACCGGAAACTGTCGGAGGAACTCTCCCATCCGGAATACCGACGTCTCTTTGAGCAGTTGGCCAACGAGGAACGGGAACACGAAAAACGGGTCGACGCAATCATCGCCCTCTTAAATGGGAGATGAGTCCTTCCTCCCCATGGCTTCGGCAATGCGAGGAGCTTTTGCTGAGCTGCTATTTCTCGAGGCTTAGCACTATGAAAAAGAAGAATCGGAATGACCGATCAAACCTTGAAAGGAAATTCGACTTATGACGCAGACCGATCCATCTCTTCCCTCCGATTTTATCCGGAACATCATCGACGACGACATCAAAGCCGGCAAGCACCAGGGGCGAGTGGCCACCCGTTTCCCGCCCGAACCGAACGGTTACCCCCACATCGGACACGCGAAATCCATCTGCCTCAATTTCGGGCTTGCCGCCCAGTACGGGGGAACCTGCAACTTGCGGTTGGACGACACGGATCCCAGCGGGGAAAGCATGGAATACGTGGAGTCGATCGTCCGGGACGTGAAGTGGCTGGGTTTCGACTGGGAGGACCGCCTCTTTTATGCCTCCGACTACTACGAGAAACTCTATCAATACGCCCTCCAGCTCATCCGCAAAGGTTTGGCATACGTCTGCGACCTGAACGCCGACCAGATCCGGGAATACCGGGGCACCTTGACTGAGCCGGGGAAGGAGAGCTCCTTCCGCAAACGCACCGTTGCGGAGAATCTGGACCTCTTCGTTCGGATGCGGGCCGGGGAGTTCGCGGACGGCAGCCGCGTCCTCCGGGCGAAGATCGACATGGGCTCCCCCAACGTCACGATGCGCGATCCGATCATGTACCGGATCAAGAAGGAGAGCCACTACCGGACCGGCGACGCCTGGTGCATCTACCCGATGTACGACTTTGCCCACTGCCTTTCGGATTACATCGAAAGGATCACCCACTCGATCTGCACGTTGGAGTTTGAGAACAACCGGCCGCTGTACGACTGGTTCCTGGATCAACTGGTCGAGAAACCCCGCCCGCGGCAGATCGAATTCGCCCGACTGAACCTCAGCTACACGGTGATGAGCAAGCGCAAGCTGCTGGAGTTGGTCGAGACGGGGGTGGTCGGGGGCTGGGACGATCCGCAGATGCCGACGCTTTCGGGGATGCGCCGCCGGGGGTTTACCCCCGAGGCGATCCGGAAATTCTGCGAGAAGATCGGGGTGTCGAAAAACGACAGCCTGATCGACATGGCGCTTCTGGAGAATTGCGTCCGGGACGACCTGAACGAAAAGGCGCTCCGCGTCATGGCCGTGCTGCGGCCGCTGCGGGTCGTGATCGACAACTATCCGGAGGGAGAGGTCGAGATGTTCGACTGCCCCTATCATCCGAAAAATGCCGAAATGGGTTCCCGGCAAGTCCCTTTCTCCCGGAATCTGTTCATCGAGCGGGAGGACTTCATGGTGGAACCGCCGAAGAAATTCTTCCGGCTCGCCCCCGGCCGCGAGGTGCGTCTGCGCTACGGATACTTCATCCGCTGTATCGGCGTGGTGAAGGACCCGGCCACCGGAGACGTTGCCGAGGTCCACTGCACCTATGATCCGCAGACGCGCAGTGGTTTTGCCCCGGACGGCCGGAAGGTCGACGCGACGATCCACTGGGTGTCGGCGCCCCATGCCGTCCCGGTGGAGGTCCGGCTCTACGACCGCCTCTTTCGCGTTCCGGACGCGCTGTCGGAACCGGGGGAGTTTACGGAATATCTGAATCCGAAGTCGCTGGAGATCCTGAAGGATTGCCGGTTGGAGCCGAGCCTTGCCGCCGCGACGCCGGGACAACGATTTCAGTTCGAGCGTCTGGGTTACTTCTGCCCGGATTCGGGGGATTCCCCGGGAAAAACGAAGGTCTTCAACCGGACCGTGACACTGCGGGACGCCTGGGCGAAGATCGTGGAGAAGGGGAGGTGAAACGATCCGGGACCGGCTAGCGGAGAATCTGGTCCAGTTCGCGGTTGAAAATGTCGTAATCGCTCAGGTTGTTGTGTCCTCCCCCCTCGATCCGGATCAACCGGTGCGGGGAGCGGATCAAACTTTCCAGCCGGACGCTGTGGTCGAAAGGGACGATCTCGTCTCTCGTCCCGTGGAGCAGGTACACGGGGCAGGCGATATCCCCGATGATGCGGTCCGTTCGCAGCGGGTATTTCAGGTAGAGTGAAAGGATCGACCGGGGCACGAGCGGGTAGTGAAATGACGCCAGGTCAACCAGGCTCAGGAAGGGGGTTTCCAGCAGCAGCATCCGGGATTTCGCCGAGCGGGCGACGGGAACCGCAACCCCCGTTCCGATCGACCGCCCGTAAATGACGATCCGATCTTCCGGTATCGTTTTGGCCAACAACCGGTAGACGGCCATGCCGTCGTTCAACAGGTCTTTTTCATTTGTGATCCGTCCGGTGCTCTTGCCGAATCCCCGGTAGTCCGGGATCAGGATATCGTATCCCCGGGAGGTGAAGTCCCCGGCCACCTCGCCCCAGGTCCGCAGGCTGCCCGCGTTGCCGTGGAAATAGAGAATGGCGCCTTTGGGATTCGGGGCCTTGAAAAGGAGGGCATTCAGGATTGCCCCCTCCACGGGCACATTCAGTTCTTCAAAGGTTTGTGAGAAGGCGTAGCGGAAACCCGGTGGGAGGGTTTCGGGATAGAAGATGAGACTCTCCTGGCTGCATCCGAGGAAGATCGAGCATAAACAAACGCTGCTGATGGAGGTCAGAAAGTTTTTCATATAAGCGACCCAACTATACCGCCAATCGGGCAATTTCGATACACTTTTTTTCAGGAACAACGGATAATCAGGTGAATGCATGAAAGGAAGGATCATCGTCGTGACGGGCGCGGCCAGCGGCATCGGGGCGGCCATCTGTCAGCGGTTCGGCAGGGAAAGCGCAGAAATCGCTTTGCTGGACATGAATGAAGATGCGCTGCAGAAGCAGGCGGAGGCGCTCCGAAGGCAGGGCATCGAAGCATTTTCGATCGTCTGTGACGTAACGCAGGAGGCCTCCTGCACGCGAGCCATGGAGGATGTGATCCGGCGCTACGGCGGCATCGACGTCTTGGTGAACTGCGCCGGCACGACACTGCGGGCGCAGTTCACCGATTGCACCGTATCGGTGCTGCGGAAAGTGATGGACGTGAATTTTTTCGGATATGTGAACTGCACCAAGGCGGCGCTGCCGAGTCTGCTGGAAAGAAAAGGGTCGATTGTCGCGATCTCCAGTGTGGCGGGATTCGCCCCCGTACTGGGCAGGACGGGATATTGCGCCAGCAAGCATGCCCTCCACGGTTTCTTCAACACGTTGCGGGCGGAGCTGAAGAATCAGGGCGTTCACGTCATGATCGTTTGCCCGGGCTTTACAAAAACCAATCTCCAGAGCAGGGCTCTGGCCGGTGACGGGGGAATGGTCAGGGAACCCAGGACCCAGTGCGGGAAAGAGTCCTCGCCCGACTTCGTGGCCGATGCGGTGTATGACGGGGTCATGAGCAGAAAAAGGTTGATTGTGCTGTCGGCAGTAGGTAAACTATCTCATCTGCTGTGCAAGATGTCTCCCGCTCTATATGACTGGATCATGGCCAGGAATTTAAAAGCCACCCGGCAGGAATTGTAAATTTCATCGCCGGGTAGCGGAAATGGTGATGGAAGAAGCCACAGGTCAGGGGTTGCCGATCCGGAAATAGATTTTGAGAAGAAAAGGAGGTGCGGGTGATGTATACGAAGATTCTTGTTCCGTTGGACGGTTCCGCAGTGGCCGAGAGCGCGCTGAAGGAGGTCGAAAGGCTGATTAAAGGGGGCATGGTGAAGGAGGTCACCCTTCTTTCGGTCGTTGCCATCTCGACGCTCGCGGCGTCGGAAGGGCTCGACTTGCCGGTTTACAGAAGATCCCGATTCGAAATGTATGAAAAGTATCTCGAAGAGGTCCGATCGCGGATTTCTTCGGAGGGAATCGTCGTGAATACGGAAATCAAGGAAGGGGACGCCGCGGGCATCATTAACGAACATGTGAAAAGCAAAGGAATCGATCTGATCGTGATTGCCACCCACGGCTACAGCGGAATGAAGAAGTTGATGTTCGGCAGCGTGGCACTCCGGGTGCTGCACGATTCGGACGTGCCCGTCCTGCTCATCCGGCCGAAGTCGGGCAAGGCATAGGGCAAGCCCACCGAGGCAGAGGAGAGGGTTCCCTTCACGCTCCTCTGCCCGGGCATGCTTCTCTTCCGAACCGGTTCCAAAACGGAACGAATCGCCCCGATGTCCGCGGTTGGGCGGTATTTCGATCCTGCTTTGCTATCCCTTCTTGAGGATACCGGCCGCTTTTGCGGCGTCTTCGGCACAGTCCAAACCAATATAAAGGATGAACTTTGTCCCGATCACGGCCGCCGAAAGCCCGTGGAGATTGAGCCCGGCATCCGCGAGCTTTTTTGCCAGTTCCGCGGCGATGCCGGGCCTGTTATCACCCTCGATCCGCAATGAATTGAGGCTGCTTGTGACGTTGAAGCCCAGCGTCGAGGCTGCGGCGATCTCCGCATCGCCGCGCAGCGGAGTGATAAATACGACCCCCGTGCCGGGCTTCTCCGGAGCCCGCCTCGCAATAACAAAGTCGAGATCCGCGCCCGCGTCCCGCAGACCGGTGAGTATTTTTGCCAAGCCTCCTGGCCTGTCTTCAATCGTTGCCGCCCACACATCCACACGTTCGACGATCAGATCCATCGTATGATCCTCCTTCCTCTGCACGCCGGTACATTTGCAGTCCCGAAGTTGAATTCACCCATCTCCCGGTTACAGGTACTCGTACACCTCAAATTCGGTCGGTGTGCCCAGGATGTCGATCTGTTGTTGGATCTCCTTCCTTTCCGGACTGGTCAGCCAGGCATTCCAGGCATCGATGTCCTTCCAGGTGCTGATCACCAGATATTCTTGCGGATGGCCAACCCGCATCAGGGTCTCCCCGGAGATATAGCCCTGGTGAACGGTGGCCAGTGTCCGGAGCTGGCGGATCAACTTGTTGAATTTGGGATCCTCGAAGCCTTTCGGGATTTTTCTTTTGATCAAGATCTTGACGGCCATGACGTCCTCCTTTCCTTTTGGGGTTGGTTGATGTTTTAACGGGTCGGGGTCAGTCCAGCGCGTCGTTGCAACGGGAGAGCTTTGGTGAGGTCAGCGATCATCAGGATGGACAGCGCTGAACACATGTCGATACGGTGCCAGTGTAGGAGCCGGAACAACGGTTGTCAAGAAGAAACAAAAAGGATTTCTTCTTGACGGTTCCGCCGGGGCAGCAGGCGTTGCTCTGTTGGTTTGCGTCCCTGCTCCTCAGCCGCGCTTGTATTTGCCAGATGTAAGGCCGATGATCGGGAACGGAGCGGCATCCTTCACGGCTTGCCGAGCAGCGCTTGCCGGAAACGGTCCTTGAGATGCGCGCCATCCTGCGGAGGCATGACGGATTCCAGATTTTCGGCCATCACCTTCACAACGCGGAAGAGGGGGCCCTTCTTGTACCGCGCGTCTCTTACCAGTTGCGCCACTTCGCTCTGCTTGCGCACGACGCCGGCATCTTCGATTCCGCAACCCTTGGCGATCAGGCTTAAATCGGCGCCGGCGCCGGAATCGGTCGAATCCTTTTTACGCGGGCTCGTATGTGTAGCTTGGTTACCGGTTATGCCGAATTTTTCGTTGTCGAGAACGACGATGGCCAGATTGTCGGGCTGTTGTGTCGCCACTGTGGCGAGGGAACCCATGCCCATCAGCATGTCACCATCGCCGGTAATCACCAGAACGCGCTTGGTGGGCTGAGCCAAAGCCAACCCCAGACCCATGGATACGGTGGCGCCCATGGCGCCCCAGAGCGGCATATTGAGCGGACGATCGCCGGCTTCGGTGATATCCCGATTGGACGACCCCACGCCCGCGAGTACGAGGAGATTGTCGTCGGCTCCCTTGAGGATCTCTTTGACCAATTGGCGCCGGTGAAGAGTGATCTTACTCATATTATTTCTTTCCAAACGTTTTGATACCGGTCAGTTTCTGGCGCAGAAGCACGGCCACCGCCTGACCGCCGTCGAAGGCCGATCGGGCCGCGGCGTCGACAGTGGCCTTCACCTCCTCCGGTTTGTCGACCGAGTATAGCAACACCCCCATCGCCTCCAGCACCTTGCGCGTGCCCTGTCCCATCGGGTACTGCCATGAATTGAACTCACCGTATTCCCCACGCATGGTGATCAACGTCAGGAATGGAAAACGCAGGATCTTGGTCAGGCCCATCACATTGACGGTGTTTCCGACACCTGAGCTTTGCATCAACAGCACCGAACGCTGCCCGCCCAGCCATGCTCCGGCAGCGAGCGCCACGCCTTCCTCTTCCGTTGTGAGCGGCACAGTACGGATGTTCTTGGAATTCTGGCAGGCCACGATCAGCCGGGCATGGCCTGCATCGGGAACGTGATAGACTTGCCTGACCTCGTGGTCCAGCAGGACATCGAAAATTTGGTCGATCCAGTCGACTGCGGTGTCGAAGTTCATGTCTCTTCCATTAAAATGCCATGAGCATCACAAGGGATGTGATGGCGATCCTCCGCACGGCCGGCATCACGTTCTCCATCTGATCATAACCGGCTTTCTTCACTTCAGCATACCTGAAATAGCCAACAACGTGGTCATTCACCATTCCGACAAATTGCCTCAGGTGAAGCAGATCGGAATTATGGGTTGCGGCTCTGTGTCCGATGTTCATCGATCAAGCTTTTGATTTTCTCAGGATGAGCAAGCCCTGAAAACGATAATTCCATGTCCGATTGCGCTGCGCTTGAGATGGCGAGCGTACCTACGCCGAATATGCGGTCAAAGACTCCCTGTATGACCTGAATGTTCCGAATGTGGGAATGCAAGATCTCGCTCGTATTCTTTGAGATCAGCCCTTCCCTCACGATCGTCCGTTTATTGGTGATTGTGATCGTTCGCGTTTTACATTTCAGCCACCAGACAAACAAAATGACCAGGCCCAGACCAAACGCAGCGATCAGAACAACAGAGCAAATGAATCCTATCGGGTTGCTCCTGAACATCGAGGGATTCGCGGTCAGGAGGATTGCTTCGGGGAGTTGTTTCTTCGGAACCACCCAACCACAATTGGGGCACGATTCGGCCTGATCGGATATTTGCTTGCCGCATTCCGGACAATTCATCAGCGCCATTTCCCGGCGCCTCCTTTCAGCTTCCACACCCGTGAGGGAATGCAATTAAGGTCATTATCAAGAATGCTGCTCACCAGACACCTCCGTCTGATTCCGTATTGAGTCAAGTTCTCCTATTCCCCCACATACCGCCGGGTCACGTCTAAAAATATGTTTTGACAAATGGTTGGCATCTCTTTTAACATAACATAATAATGTTTTCAAACGGATATCATCTTATTTTGAACGGCAACATCTATGAGAAAAAAACATATCGTAATGATCATGGTTACGGGCTTATTCCTTCTGCTATCTTCAAACATCTATGCCGCTTCAAGCAAAAAGAGTCCCAAACCGCCGCAGGTCAAGATAGATTATAAATTACTACAGGAAAATTGCGGCAAAGAATGTGACGAATTATTTCAGAAACAGTATTCTGTTGACAATAAATCCTATCCTCATATCGATAAATCGTTCAGTTATAAACATCATTATAACAAGAAGCTGCGTAAATGTTTCATCTTGACAATAGAAACGGGGAATAATAACTCTCACAAGAGAATGAGATTAATTGACATCCATAGAAGAGATATACATTACGGATCATTTTCCATTATGGGGAAAGACATCCGGTTATGTTCATTTTTAAACAAGCAATGTAAATCCGAAGAAGAATGGAATTCTTTCGTAAAACCGTATATTTCAGAATGAGAGTTCCATGTCATTTGTAAAAAAAGAAAATAATGATGATTT
The DNA here is from genome assembly GCA_002424545.1 of Syntrophaceae bacterium UBA5619. GTDB lineage: Bacteria > Desulfobacterota > Syntrophia > Syntrophales > UBA5619 > UBA5619. The sequence continues at coordinate 14,104 of DIKL01000091.1, read as the reverse complement.
CATTTTCAGAATGCGCATGAATGGAGGTATATGGAACAAGTTAAATTTCGTCCCCATCATATTTTTTGCCTCAGGTTTTTAGAAATCGAGTTTCCGGAACGGGGAGAAAGATACAGGCTGGCTGAACAGAGAATTAAGGATTTGCTTCAGAAGGAAGACGATGTTTTATTGGAAGTTATCGAAGGAATTGATGAACTTTGTCGTTCCTGTATCAACTTTCAGGATGATCAGTGCCGGAGTCCTCAGGGCAGTGAAGAATCTGTCCGCAAATGGGATAAAATTTTATTAAAAGGACTGGGGATATCTTATGGTGATCAGAGGAGTTCAAAACAGTGGATCGAGTTGATCGAACGGAAGGCACCCATTGATTTCTGTCTGACACGATGCCCAAAGAAGAATTTTTGCACCGTTTTTTCAATTCGTTCTAAAACTATGGACCCATAAGACGTTCTCATTTGCCGGAAGAATCAAAAAGAAAGAATTTGGGGAGACCCAGCAAACAATCGTGGATCAGGGAAACCTCATCCAAGATCACGTAAAGCGTTTTCGAAGGATAGCAATAGGGTAGAAAGATAGAATCTCAAGATGGGAGGTCTCAATGCCGATAAAACCAACGGAACATGAAGATGAATATTTCGCGCGGATAGAACAGGAGATGAAAGAAAAGATCAAGAATCAGAAGAAGAAACGGGCATCGAAAGAGGAAAGAGAGAAACTGAGAGAACTGCACTTTATGAAATGCCCGAGGTGCGGGATGAATCTTATAGAAATCGATTTCAAGGGCATGAAGATAGATGAATGTACGGACTGTAGAGGAATATGGCTTGATGCAGTTGAATTTGATGCCATGGCTAAAATGGACAAGCCTGTCCTTGAAAGGCTTTTTAACGTGTTCAAGAACTAGAAGGTCCGGGTTGGTAATGTACTTATGCTTGTTTCCTCCTTGATTTTCGTCATCAGCTTATTGATTCTAATCGTTTCCGCACGATTCTTAACAGGGGCGGCCGAAAAACTGGGCCTTCATTTCGGCATGTCGTCCTTTGTGATCGGGGTGTTCATCGTCGGCATCGGTACCTCGCTGCCGGAGCTGGTGGCGGGCGTTCTGGCAGGTTTCTCCGGAAATTCGGAGATTGTATCCGGAAATGTTCTGGGCGCCAACATCTCCAACATCTTCCTGATTATGGGACTCGTAGCCGTGATATCTCGAACAGGGATTGCGCTGGGCGGTGGCTATATCATGGTGGATCTCAATTTTCTGATTGGATCTTCACTTTTGCTCGGCCTGATTATGATGGACGGGGAAATTGCTTTTGCCGAGGGTTTTTTCTTGCTTACGGTCTATGCCGTCTACAGCCGTTTCCTGCTCAAGAGTGGCCAACCATCACTTTTTGAACAGGATGGAAACAACTCACCAGGCAAATCCGTTTTCCCCATCAAGGCATTGCTGATTTTGTTGGCTTCAGGCGTCGGCATTTATATTGGTGCCAATTATACGGTTGAGAGTATAATCAAGATTGCACAACATCTTGCGGTTCCCCCTTCGCTCATCTCGCTGACGGCTTTATCGATAGGAACAACCCTTCCGGAACTGGCTGTCAGTATGACTATGATTCGACAGGGAAAACCCGCAATCGCCGTCGGGAACATACTGGGTTCGTGTGTCTTCAACGCTCTTGTGATACCCGGAATCGTTTCAGTATTCGGCGCCATTCTGGTTCCCGAATACCTGATCGGCTTTTCATTACCAATGTTCGTTATCGCTTCCGTTCTGTTCTACCTACTGACCCAAGATAAAAAAATATCCCCTTCAGAGGGGATGCTGTTTCTGGTCTTCTACGCCTTTTTCATCAGCAAGGCGGCTGCCTCCTTCCTCTGAAAAGCCCCCTTGGTGGACATCGACCCATGAAATCCGTGCACGGGCATCATTAAACTGAGCGGAGGAGCAAAGAGGATCAGTATCGATAGCTTTCTTGGACCCGAAGAAGGAGTGCTTATGGACCCCTATCAGCAACCCATAGATCGACTCATGACGCAATGGCAGACTTCGCCCCAGGGTCTTGCTTCGGCGACGGTCTCCGAACGCCAGCGGCAGTATGGACCAAACGAATTGGTCGAAAAGAAGAAGCAATCCCCCTTCCTGATGTTCCTCGCCCAGTTCAAGGACTTCCTGATCCTGATTCTCATCGCCGCCGCCGTCCTGGCCGGGTTCGTCGGCGATCTGGTCGATACGATCGCCATTCTCGTCATCGTGGTGATCAATGCGATCGTCGGCTTCATCCAGGAGTACCGGGCGGAAAAGGCGATGGAGGTCCTCAAAAAGATGGCCGCTCCCACGGCGACGGTCCTGCGGGACGGTGTTCCGGGAACCGTTCCCGCCTCCGAACTGGTTCCCGGCGACCTGGTCATCCTGGAGGCGGGGCGGGTGGTGCCGGCGGACCTGCGGATCATCGAGGCTGCGCACCTGAAGATCGAAGAGGCCGCCCTCACCGGCGAGTCGGTTCCGGTGGAGAAGCACGCGGACGCCCTGCCGGAGGAGGGGCTATCCGTGGGGGATCGAAAAAACATGGCCTACAAAGGCACATTCGTGACCTACGGCCGGGGCACGGGCCTGGTCGCGGCGATCGGCATGGCGACGGAGTTCGGCAAAATCGCGGCCATGCTTCAGGGCGAGGAGGAGGTCAAAACCCCTCTTCAGAAGCGGCTGGCCATCTTCGGCCGAAAGCTCGCTTTGGCAGTCCTGGCGATCTGCATTATCGTGCTGGGAATCGGTCTGATGCGCGGTGAGTCGCCCCTTCTTATGGTCATGGTCGCCATTTCGCTTGCCGTCGCGGCTATTCCGGAGGCGCTGCCCGCGGTGATCACGATCTCCCTGGCCCTGGGGGCCAAGAAACTGATCAAGCTGCAGGCCCTGATCCGCAAACTCCCCGCCGTGGAGACCCTCGGTTCGGTGACCTATATCTGTTCGGACAAGACGGGAACCCTGACGCTTAACCGGATGTCGGTGACGGAGCTGTATTACGACGGAAGGCTGCTTCAAGCCTCTGAATTTTCCGCCCCGGATTTCTCGGGCCCAACCGTGAGGAGTACCGGGAACCTCCTGATGACGGCCCTGGCGTTGAGCAACGACGCCGAGGCGGCAACCGGCGGCCAGACGATCGGCGATCCGACGGAAACAGCGTTGTTTCATGTCGCACAGCGGTACGGTTTCGACAAGAAGAGCCTGGAGACGACGCACCCGCGCGTGGCGGAGATTCCCTTCGATTCCGACCGAAAGTGCATGACCACTTTCCACGCCTGGGAAGACGGTGTGATCTCCTTCACCAAGGGGGCTCTGGATGTCCTTCTGGAAAAGGCAACCCTTGAGTTCGGCCCGGAGGGACCGGAGGCTCTGGACGTCGCCGAGATCCAGCAGATCCATGAACGGATGGCGGCGGACGGTTTGAGGGTGTTGGCTGTCGCCATGCGGCGCTGGGAAGCGCTTCCAAGAGAGATCACTCCGGAGCAGTCAGAGACGGACCTTACCCTCCTGGGGCTCGTCGGGATGATCGATCCTCCGCGGGAAGAGGCCGCACAGGCTGTTTCTCTGTGCAAGAAGGCAGGGATCAGACCGGTCATGATCACGGGCGATCACCCGATCACGGCGCGCGCGATCGCCGCAAAGCTGGGCATGCTCGACGAAGACCCGCAGGCGATTATTACCGGAAAGGAACTCGCCGCGCTATCCCTGGAGGCGTTCAAAGAGAAGGTGGAGCATATCCGGGTCTACGCACGGGTTGCCCCGGAACAGAAGCTCAAGATCGTCCGGGCGCTCCAGGACAGGGGGCAGTTTGTCGCGATGACCGGCGACGGGGTGAACGATGCCCCGGCGCTCAAGCGCGCCGACATCGGCATCGCCATGGGAATCACGGGAACCGATGTCTCCAAGGAGGCAGCGCACATGATCCTCCTGGACGACAATTTCGCCACCATCGTCAACGCCGTCAAAGAGGGCCGGAAGATTTACGATAATATTCGGAAGTTTATCAAGTATCTCTTGACGACCAACTCCGGCGAGATCTGGACCCTCTTTCTGGCGCCGCTCGTAGGCCTGCCGATTCCGCTGTTGCCGATTCACCTGCTCTGGATCAACCTTGTCACGGACGGCCTGCCCGCCCTGGCCCTCTCCGCGGAACCGGCGGAAGGCGACGTCATGAGCCGTCCTCCCCGCCACCCCCGGGAGAGTGTCTTTGCCGGCGGCTTGGGGGCGCACGCGATCTGGGTCGGTCTGCTGATGGCGGGGATGGCTCTTATGGTCCAGTGCTGGTCCCTGACCGGCGGGAATTCTCACTGGCAGACGATGGTCTTTACCGTACTCTGCCTCACCCAACTCGGCCACGTCCTGGCGATCCGCTCGGAGAAACAGTCGCTCTTTACGATCGGGATCTTTTCCAACAAATACCTCTTGGCAGCGGTTGCGCTGACTTTCCTGCTGCAGATGGCGACAATTTATGTGCCGTTTTTCAACCCCATCTTCAAGACAGCGCCCCTGACGCTGGGTGAGCTGATGTTCTGTATCGCCTGGTCGTCCCTGGTCTTCGTGGCAGTGGAGATCGAAAAGGCTATCAAGCGCCGATATCAATAATGACCAGAAAAAAGCAAAGCAACTGAGGAGAAGGGCCGAACAATCCTTCCCCCGCACGGTGAATTACGAGTTGATCATGATGGGGCATGCCTTTAACCTGGCTCTGAGGGAGTGGAAATGGGTGAAAGAGAATCCCGTCAGCAAGGGGTTTTTCTCAATGAATGCGGGAAAAGGATCTTTCCGCAAAACCTGATCAGATCCTTTCATGGGGCGATAAAAAGAGCGGGGATTGAAAGGCTTCGCTTCCACGATCTGCGGCACACCTCCGCCACCCGGTTGGTGCAGAATGGGGTCGATCTCTATCGCGTGCAGAAGCTGGGTCGGTGGAAAACCACATCCATGATCATGCGTTACGCCCACCACTATCCCGAGAGTTTACGGCCAGGTATAGAGACGATGGACCGCGGTTTCCCCGAAAAAATCACAAATTTATCACAGTCACAAAAAAGAAAGGGGTCACGGTCGCCTCTACGACTCGTAACCCCTTGAAATCATTCTGGCTGGGAGACGTGGATTCGAACCACGATTCACGGAGTCAGAGTCCGTTGTCCTACCATTGAACGATCCCCCAGCGGTGTGCATCCCCTTACCACAGGGAAAATCGATTATCAACAGGAAAAATTTTTCGTGACCAAGAGGAAAAAAGTGGACAAGATCAGGCTGTTTCGGATAGATGCAGGGCAAAGCCCCATGAAAATCGTTGGAGCGAACGGCAAAGAACCAAGAGATGTGACGTGTCGCCGAAAGAATAATCCGTGACGAAAAGAAAGGTGGAATATGCCTAAAATTACTGAAAAATCGGACCTGGATGGCTTGACGATGCTCCGTCGGGGAGAGAAGGCCGCGAAACGGTTGGAGACCTTTCCGAACCACCACCCGGGACGGGATTATGTCATCACCCTCCGCACCGAAGAGTTTACCTGTGTCTGTCCGGTGACGGGACAGCCTGATTTTGCCCATTTGATCATCCAGTACATTCCCGATCGGAAGATTTTGGAGTCAAAATCCCTCAAACTCTTCCTCTGGTCTTTCCGGAATCAGGGGATTTTTCATGAACATGCGGCGAACACCGTCCTCGATAAGCTGGTCAAGATCCTCGCGCCCCGCTGGTGCAAGGTGACGGCGGATTTTGCGGCGCGGGGCGGGATCTCCATCACCGTTGAAGCGGAACACGGGAAGCGAAATGGCTGAACAGCGCTGGCTGCCTTTCATTACCGCCGTTTTCGTGACCAGCCTGTTGGTGGCCAACATCATTGCCGTGAAGCTGATCTCCGTCGGGCCGTTGTTCCTGCCCGCCGCGATCCTGATTTTTCCCGTTTCCTATATTTTCGGGGATATCCTGACCGAGGTATACGGCTATGCGACGGCCCGGCGGGTGATCTGGATCGGTTTCGGCTGCAATCTGCTGGCCGTGTTCGTCTTCTATCTTTCCGTCCAGTTGCCGCCGGCGTCTTTCTGGAGGGCGGGCTCCTTGGAGTCGGTCGCGGTTTCGCAGCGGGCCTACGAGGCGATCTTCGCGGCAACGCCGAGGATCCTGGTTGCCTCTTTTCTGGCCTATCTGACCGGGGAGTTTCTCAATTCTTTCGTGTTGGCGAAGATGAAGATCGCCACGCGGGGGCGACATCTCTGGATGCGAACGATCGGCTCCACGGTTGTCGGTCAGCTTGCCGATTCCGTGCTCTTCATCCTGCTGGCCTTTTACGGGACCGTTTCACTCCCGGCACTGGCGGCGATGGTGGGGAGCCAGTGGCTACTGAAGTCCGTCTATGAAACGCTGATCACCCCGCTGACCTATCTGACCGTAAACTTGCTGAAACGGGCGGAAGGGATCGATGTCTATGATCGCGAAACGAATTTCAGCCCGCTGCGCTGGCGGGATTGACCATCTCAATCGGCCGGTTCAGCCCCGTGGGCCGATTTCCGGATCGCGGAAAAACGGCAGATCGAGAACCCGCTGGACGACCGAAGGTCCGCTGATGTCCTCAATCTCGATCCCCTGACGGCGAATCCGTTCCGCCTGTTCCAGCACCCTTTTCCCCGCTTCCCGGTCCAGAACATAGAAGAGGTGTCCACCGGTCTGCGCATAGACCTTTCCGTAGGAGATGGGCACTGCGGGGTCGGGATTGCCGAGAAGAGATTCGGCGATCGGGTCGGTCTTCCGGCTGCCGCTAGCCAGCAGAATCACGGTTTTCGCTCGGTACACCAGCTCGACGCCCATGGAAATCGCATATCGGGGGCTCTCCTCAAGGCTGGCGAAGTGGCCGTCGGCCACGGCATTGACGACGGTGTTGTCGTCAAGCCGCACCAAGAGAACCCGGCTGCCGGCAAACGGGATCCCCGACTCGTGAAACGCCACATGGCCGCGGCCGCCGACACCGATCACCTGGAGATCGATTCCGCCTGCCCGTTCAATCTTGTCCCCATAGGCATCCAGGATTTCCCGGCGAATCCAACGAAGGTATTCCGACCGGGCATCCGGCCGGATGACGATCGACTTTCCCTTGTCCGTTCCCTGTTCCCGCCAGTCCTCCGGATGGGTTTCCATTTCGGCGATCAGTCGTTCCTGATCGATGAGCGTACCCCACGGGACGCTGACCTCCAGGAATTTTTTCCGCAGCAGGCCGAAGAGCTCCTGAATCATGAAGAAACTGTAACTCTCCGGGTGAAGGACCCTCTGCTGCGCGTTTTCCCCGGGGAGACCGACATATTCGTCGAGATTGAAACTCCGAATCCGCGAGGGGTCGAAAACCCCGGAATTGGCTTTTCCCGCCAGATGCTTGTAGAGTCCCGTCGGGCTGCTGCCCGTCGCCAGGCCCAGCGTGAATTCTTGTCTCTTTTTCAGGCCGGTGACAATGCGTTCCGCAACGATCTCCGCCGCAACTTCGCTCATCTGTGCGAAATTCCGGGTGACGATGATTTTCAGCGGCATTTTGCTTTTCCTCCCGGATCAGGCGTTCAGTTGCTTTTCCACGACATCCGCGATTTTCCGGCAATGTCTTCCCGTCTCTTCCTGCGAGGGACCTTCCACCATCACCCGACACATGTTCTGGGTTCCCGAATAGCGGACGAGCACCCGGCCCTGGCTTCCCAGTGTGGCTTCGACCTCCCGGATCACCGTTGCGATGGCCGGTACCGTGTCGATTTCGGGGCGTGATTTGACGGTGACGTTAATCAGCGCTTGAGGAAAGACCTTCATGATTTTAGCGAGTTCGGAAAGCGGTTTTCCCTCCTTTTTCATGGCCGCCGCCACCTGGAGGGCGGTGATGATCCCGTCTCCCGTGGTGTGGTGTTGGAGAAAGATCAAGTGCCCCGAGTCCTCGCCGCCGAGCGCGGCTCCGCGAGCCTGCATCTCCTCGAGAACGTATCGGTCGCCGACCTTCGTCATGATGGAGTCGATGCGGAGCGACTGCAGCGCGACGCTGAGACCGATGTTGCTCATCACCGTGCGGACGACCAGGTTGTTGGCGAGCTTTCCCTCCTTCTTCATCACGTTGGCGCAAATGGCCAGGATCTGATCCCCGGTCAGAACCGTGCCCCTCTCGTCTACGGCGATCAAGCGGTCGCCGTCGCCGTCAAAAGCAAAGCCGACATCCGCCTTGGTTTTCAGAACCTCTTCCGCGAGCGCGTCGGGATGCTGGGAGCCACAGTGCAAGTTGATGTTCCTGCCGTTCGGTTCGTTGAACAGGGTGGAGACCTCGGCTCCCAGCTCAGAAAAGGTTTCCGGAGCAACCCGGTAGGTGGCGCCGTGGGAGCAGTCCAGAACGATTTTTGTCCCTTCCAGCGTGTATTTCCGAGGAAAGCTGTGTTTCAGGAAAACGATGTATCGGCCGCGCGCGTCTTCCATGCGGTAGGCCTTTCCCAGCTCCGTGGGAGAGGGGTGGAGGGTATGAAGGCTGTTCGCGAAAATCAGCTCCTCGACCGCGGCCTCCGTCTCGTCGGGAAGTTTGAATCCTTCGCTTCCAAAGATCTTGATACCGTTGTCCTGAAAGGGGTTGTGGGAGGCGGAGATGACGATCCCCGCGTCCGCCCTCATGCTTGCGGTCAGATAGGCAATTCCCGGCGTGGGGATGACACCGACCATGATGGCATTGACTCCCATGGAGCAGATCCCCGAGACCAACGCATTTTCCAGCATATATCCCGAGAGGCGCGTGTCCTTGCCGACTACGATATTGGGCCTGTGCCCTTTTTTCTTGAAGAGATGCGCCGTGGCCCGTCCGATGTTCATCGCCATTTCCGATGTCATCGGGTATTCATTGGCCACCCCCCGAACCCCGTCGGTGCCGAACAGATTCCCCATATGCTTTCCCCCTCCTGCCTATCGTGATGCGAATCCGCAGCCGCTCGATTCGCGCCCATGCCGTGTAGTCCGTGAACGAAATTTCCCTTGCCATCCTGAGGCACTTGTGTTAGCTTTCCAAACGCCGGGAGGCTTATATAATGCCTTAATTTAATTTGCAATCGAAAAGAGAAGAGGAGGATCAACATGGAGAAAAAAGTAACCGTTGTCGGCGCGGGGAACGTCGGCGCGACCGTGGCACAGCGTCTGTGCGAAAAAGCGTTGTGTGATGTCGTGCTTGTGGACATCATTGAAGGCGTGCCCCAGGGAAAGGCCCTCGATCTGACGGAGGCGGCGCCCGTGGAAAAACACGACGCCCATCTGATCGGCACCAACAGCTATGCGGACACCAAGGATTCAGACATCGTCATCATCACCGCCGGCATCCCTCGGAAGCCCGGGATGAGCCGCGACGATCTCCTGGCTACCAACAAGAAGATCATGACCAGCGTCACGGAGCAGGTGGCGAAATATTCCCCCAAGGCTACGCTGATCATCGTCAGCAACCCGCTCGATGCGATGTGCCATGTCGCCCTTGATGTAAGCGGCTTTCCGAAGAACCGCGTGATCGGCATGGCGGGCGTGCTCGATTCCGCCCGTTTCCGTTCCTTCATCTCGATGGAGCTCAACGTTTCCGTCGAGAACATCCACGCTTTTGTGCTGGGAGGCCACGGCGACACGATGGTACCGCTGCCCCGCTACTCAACGGTGGCCGGGATTCCGATTACGGAACTGATTTCGAAGGAGCGCCTGGACGCGATCGTAACCCGGACCCGCAACGGCGGCGCCGAGATCGTTAGTCTGCTAAAGACCGGGAGCGCCTTTTACGCGCCGGCTTCCTCCGCCGTGGAGATGGCCGAGTCGATCATGAAGGACCGCAAGAAGATCCTGGCCTGCGCCGCCTACCTGGAGGGCGAATATGGGATCAAGGGCCTGTTCATCGGTGTGCCCGTTAAACTGGGCAAGGGTGGGATCGAGGAAATCATTCAGATCAAACTGACCGCCGAAGAGGATGCCGCGCTGAAGAAGTCGGCGGCGGCCGTGCAGGATTTGGTGGATGCGATGAAGAAGATGGCGTAACGGCCGGAAAAAATATTCCAGGGGAAGGGCCTTCCTATCGTTTGGGAAGGCCCTTTTTTTAATCTTTCGGCGCCGACTCCGTCTCCGTTCCTCCGCCCGGACTCTCGGGCGGTGCAGGCGGAACCTGCATGGGAGATACAGGTACGGGGGGGGATGGAAGGATGCCGGGACCGCCTGCATTGTCGGCGACGGCGAGGGGCGGGGCACATTTCCATCCCTGGTGCGTTCCGAAACGGCTGACCAGGGCGGCGCCCAGACCGATCACGATGGCTACCGCCTTGACCATCCAGCCGATATAGGGGATCCAACCGATCAACCAGAGGATGATCAGTCCCCAGAAGGTTTCCCGAACGATTCCCGGATTGGGCCGTTTAAAGATCTGCAGAGCCTTGGCGCCGACGACCCGGCCGACGGCGATAAATCCGAGAAGCACCGAACAAACGACGACGATCACCTCGAGCGGAATCAGCGCGATTCCTACGACCGAAATCGTCAGAAGGAGCGCCAGCGGGGCGATCAGAACCAAACCCAGGATGCCGCAGAGAATGACTTTGAAGGTATTTTCGCGGATCGCCTTCGAGACGACGCGGACCGGTTTCGGCAGCAGTGCCGCAATCAGCAAGGCCAGAACCAAGATGACGAGAAAGATGGAGAGCGAGATGACGGCGAAGATCCACGACCAGCCCTCCCACTCGCTGCTGACGGCGGCGGCCAGGGTTTCGTAAATATTGGAGGAATTGATCTCCGTCAGCTCCCCGCCGACCTCCGCGTCCCTCGACATCACAATGACCCCGCCCAGCGACGCTACATTTCCCTTCACGACGGCCGTTTTCGTTAGGACCACCGATCCGCCGATCGCCACGGCGCTTTGTTCGACGGTACCTTTCACCGTGATCTGGCCCCCGATCGTCCATACGCTGCGGATTTTCTCTCCCGCCTCGACCGTAACGTCGCTGCCGATCTTGATCAATTTCTTCTCGTTTGATGCCGCTGCCGTCGTCAGTCCCAGCAGCAGAGTGAAAACGAGAAGAAAACCAAGTATCTTGAGGATCGCTCTCATGTATTTCCGTTCCTGTTTGAATCCGCCCGCGCGCACCCCGCGTCAACCGGCAGCTTGAGCGAGCAAAAACGATATGATTTTTCCGCATGAGGATCGAAGATTCTCCGCAACTTGCCGCGGGGAATCCTCCCTTCATGTTCTTCCGCGGGTGTGATGCAAACCCGCACGCCAACAGCTGCAGTATAGAGAAGGGATCAATATCTGTCAATGAAAACAGTGGAACATGGAAATCGTGAAAATACTGAAAATGTTCCTCTTTGACTTGGCGCCCGCTTTCTTGCTAACATCGAATCACATCCAGTGGTTTTGTCAACCCAAGAGGAAATCTGAGATGAAGCGGCGAGTTGTGTGGATCGGTTCGGCTGTGTGGTTATTTTTTTTCAGCTTTCTGCCGATGGTTTCCGCGGCGGTGAACCTGCCGGCGAACGATCGAAAAAATCTGACGATCCTGTTCACCCATGACCTCCACTCCCATTTTCTCCCCGACAGGATTCCCAGGCCGAGCGGCGGTCACGAAACACAGGGAGGCTACGCTCGGCTGGCGTACCGGATCGAACAGGAACGGGCGAAGGCCCCGGGGAGGACCCTGTTGGTCGACGCGGGGGACATCGCGATGGGGACGCTATTCCACACGAACTTCCGCGAGGAGGCCTCGGAACTGCGTCTGATGGCAAAGATGGGCTACGACGCGGCGACATTGGGAAACCACGACTACGAATTCCTCCCCGCCGGTCTGGCCGCGATGCTCCATTCGGCCCGCGCACGCGGCGAAAGGCTGCCGGCGCTGGTGGCCTCCAACGCGGTCTTCACCGCGGACGATCCGCGGGACGCCCCGCTCAAAGCCGCGTTCCGGGAGTTCCCGGTCAAGGAATACGCCGTTCTGGAGCGGAACGGCCTCAAGATCGGGTTGTTCGGCCTCATGGGGCGCGACGCCGCGGAGGACAGTCCTTACGCCGTGCCCGTTACCTTCGCCGATATCACAGAGCGTAGCAGGGTTGTTGTGGACCTCCTGCGCAACCGGGAGAAAGTCGATCTGATCGTCTGCCTTTCCCACGTCGGGACCCATCCCATGAAATCCCGGTCCGAGGATGAGATCCTGGCCCGCGATGTCTCCGGGATCGACGTCATCATCAGCGGTCACACCCACACCGTCCTGCCCGAGCCGATTCTCGTCGGGAAGACCATCATCGTTTCGGCGGGCTGCTTCGGAGCCAACCTCGGCGTCCTGGAGCTGAACTGGTCTCGGGATGCGGGCGCCCGGGTTGCCGCCTACCGCCTGGAGAAGATCTCCTCAGATCTTCCCGAAGATCCGAAGATCGCGCGGGAGATCGAGACGTACAAGGGAATTCTCGATCGGCGGTACCTGGCGGCCACCGGAAACCGCCATGACGAGGTGATCGCCGAATCCGCCTTCGATCTGCCCTCCCCGGCCTACGGTCAAACAGCGCTGACGGAAACGGGGTTGGGCAATCTGATCGCCGATGCGTACCGGTTTGCCGTCCGCCGGGCCGAAGGAAAGGATTACCGGCATATCCACATCGCGGTGACGTTTGACGGCATCATCCGCGATACCTTTCTTGCGGGGAAGATCGCCGTGGCGGATGTCTTTAAGATTCTGGCCCTCGGGTTGGGGATGGACGATCGCGCCGGCTATCCGCTGCTTGCGCTGTGTCTGACCGGGACGGAAGTCCGGAACCTCCTGGAGGTGCAGACCACGATTGCGCCGATGAAGCATGACGCCCAGTTCCAGGTCTCCGGCCTCCGGTTTACCTACAATCCCCGCCGGATCCCCTTCGACCGGGTCCTCTCCGTTGAGGTTCAGGAGGAGGACGGCGGCTACCGGCCCATCGTTGCGGACAAGATCTACCGTGTTTGCGTCAACGCCTACGCCGCGAAGATGCTCGGTTTCGTCCGCAAGGCCTCGCACGGTCTGATCCGCTTTGCCCCCAAGAATGCCGGCGGAAATCCGGTCGCCGACTGGAAGGCCGTGCGAATCGACGACGCAGCAGACAAGGCCGGGATCCAGGAGTTGAAGGAGTGGGTTGCGCTGGCCCGTTACCTTTCTTCCTTCCCCGATCGGAACGGGAACGGGATCCCCGACATTCCGGAATCCTACCGTGCTCCGGAGGGACGAAGCACGGCGCAACCCTCCTGGAACCCCGTGAATCTGCTCCGCGGCGCGGGGTGGATCACCTGGGGCGTCCTTGCGGCGACGCTGATCGTCCTGATTCTCCTGGCACTGATCCTTTGGCGGGTGATCCGGCTGGTACGGAGACGAGCCGGGAGATGACGGCCGGCGCCGCGTTGCCCGCCCGAACGTGGGAAGCCCGCGAGGGCGTTCGTCCGGTCTCGACCCGGGGATCACGGGGGATTGACAATGCAGATTCATTGTAATATACGGTCGGCAACAGACGGAACATCGATCGGGAAGGAAGCATTAACATTTGGAATAGGAGGGAGTCCGTATGAAAAATTTTGTCCGTGTGCTGTTGGTTGTCGTGTTCCTGGCGACAGTGACCGTTTCGCCCGTTCTGGCCAAAACAAGCTGGAATGCCAACTCCGTCTGGCCTCCCAAGAACCTTCACAGCGTGGGCCTCACCGACTTTGCTGAGAAGGTGAAGAAGGCCACCAACGGCGAACTCGAAATGGTCGTCCATACGGGCGGCGCGCTGGGGTTTAAGGGCCCTGATCTCCTGAAGGCCGTCCGCGACGGACTCGTTCCCGTCTCAGATATGCTGATCAGCGGTGTGGCCGGCGACGAGAAGATCTTCCAGATCGTAACGCTCCCTTTTTTGGTCCGGAATTTCGACGAGCTGCGCCTGCTGATCGAAATTGCTCATCCGTATTTCGACAAGAGCGCCCAGAAATGGGGCCAGAAAATTCTCTACATCGCCCCCTGGCCGGGAGCGGGACTCTGGACGAAAAACAAGATCACCACCCTTGAAGAAATGAAAGGCCTCAAGACGAGGACCTATGACAAGAACGGCGCCCTGGTGATGGAGGC
>DIKL01000086.1:39475-39598 GCA_002424545.1 Syntrophaceae bacterium UBA5619 | reverse complement strand
TCTGGATGAGCGCCAAGGCCGGGGCGGATTACGGCAAGTCGGCGACCCTTTCCTTCACGGCCGCGAGCAACAATTTCGAATTGGCCATCGCCGTGGCGGTCGGCGTCTTCGGGATCAACCACG
>DIKL01000086.1:39163-39450 GCA_002424545.1 Syntrophaceae bacterium UBA5619 | reverse complement strand
TGATCGGTCTGGTCAACGTGGCCCTGCGGTTCAAGGACAGGTATTTTGCCGACGAAAAGGCTGATCTGGGGGCGGTTTGCCGCGTCGAGGCAAAGCGGTGCGAGTAGAAGAATGGAAAGCAGTGAAGACGTTTGCGTCGAGGCCGCAACGGCGGGAAGTGGGGTCGGGAAAAGAGCATGGATGATCTGAACAAGATTTACGTGGAGCCGACCAACCACCGGGATGGGAAAAATGATGGGGAATATTTCAATGAAAATCGGATATCATAAAATAGTTGTCGGTATTTT
>DIKL01000086.1:38695-39067 GCA_002424545.1 Syntrophaceae bacterium UBA5619 | reverse complement strand
GCAAGATGATGGCGCCGATCCTGGCGAAGCTGGAAAAAGAGTATGCCGGGAGGGCCGCCATCGTTTTTCTCGACGTTTGGGAGGACTCGAAACCGGCCCGCCGTTTCGGCATCCGAGGGATCCCCNNTCCCCACGCAGATCTTCTTCGACAAGGAGGGCAAAGAGGTTTTTCGTCACCTGGGATTTCTGAACGAGGAAGAGATCGTCCGCAGGCTCAAAGATATGGGCGTAAAATAGAAAGGACGACGTGCTGACGCAATTTTTTATAACCATCAACGATTGGATTACCGGCGCGATTTATCTGGCGGCATTGGGCTGCTTTTTGTGGGGGATGGTCAGTGTACTTTTCAGCCCCTGCCACCTGGCCTCCAT
>DIKL01000086.1:13201-38528 GCA_002424545.1 Syntrophaceae bacterium UBA5619 | reverse complement strand
CCCTGGGGATGCTGGGGGTGGAGAAATGCAATCTTTCCGGCGGCCGACTGCAAAAGCTGAACGTAAGGGGCCTCCGCGGCGCTTTATTTCTGGGGCTGGCCTACGGGGTTCTGTCCGGTTCCTGCACCTTCGGCTTCATCGCCCCGATCCTGGCGATCATCACGGTTCAGCAGAAGGTTATGACCGGGGTTCTGCTGAGCCTGCTGTTCGCTCTGGGTCACTGCCTTCCCATCATGATCGCCGGCAGCTCCACGGCGGCTGTCCGGCGGCTGACCGAGAGCGATGCCTGGATCGCTTCCGGGGGTTGGTTCAAGAAGAGCGCCGGAGTGGTGATCGGTCTTCTGGGGATCTATTTCATCGGCAGTCCATTTTTGATCGGGTGAACCATGAGACCCCATCTTGACAAGAGGAAATGTCCGGCAGTCAAGGCGCTGTGCAAAGCCGTCGAGGCCTGTTCGCGCGGAGCGGTTGCCTATATCGAAGATGACGCGGAACCGCTCGGCGGCAGGATCGCTTTCGACCATGAAAAGTGCGATGGGTGCGGCCTCTGCTCAACGGCATGCTGCGGTAATGCCGTCGAAATGCGCTGATTTCCGTTCTTGCGGGTCTGAGAAAGCAAAAGACAAATGAACATGGAACACAGCCACGACCAAGACCACAGCCCCGGTCACAGCCATCGTCATGAACCGCCGGCTTCGCTGAAGAACCTGATCCTGGCCATCGTGATCAACGGCGGGATCGTGGCCTTCGAACTGGTGTTCGGTCTGCTGATCCAGAGCATGGCGCTGATCTCGGACGCCGTCCACAACCTGAGCGACATCGCCCACATGCTCTTCAGCTACTGGGCGGAGAAGGTTGCCCGCCGTCCCGCCAACGAGCGGAAGACCTACGGCTATCGGAAGATCGAGTTCATCGCCGCCTTTGTCAACAGCATCGGTCTGTCCGTCGTGATCGCCTTCGTCTTTTGGGAGACCGTCAAGCGATTCACGGCGCCGGCGGCGGTCCCCGGCCAGACGATGCTGTGGGTCGCCGTCGTGGCCCTCGTCGGGAACGGGGCGGCCACGCTCCTGCTGCGGAAGGTCGCGGCACGGAACATCAACATGAAGAGCGCCTGGCTCCATTCGCTCCAGGATTCCTTGTTCTCCCTCGCGGTGATCGTCGGCGCCCTGCTGATCCTGTTTTTCGGCTGGCGTTTCGTCGATCCGATCCTCTCCCTGTTGATCTGTCTGGTCATCGCCCGCGAAATCTACAAGATTGTCCGGCAGGCGGTCAATTCACTCCTGGACGCCGTACCCCCCGGTATCGATTTCCTTCAGGTCAAGAATGACCTGCTGACGATCCCCGCCGTGTCGGAGGTGAACGATCTCCACATCTGGGAGACCGGTTCCGAACAGAAGCTGCTCTCCGCCCATCTGGTCTCCGGAGAGGATAACCCAGACCACGAAGCCATCATCCGTGCCGTTCAGGAGATGCTGCTCCACAAGTATCGAATCAACCATACGACACTCCAGATCCTGCCGGCGTCGGCCGGGGAGATGGAGCATTGCAGCCACTGCAATTGAAAAAATCACCGGCGCAAGAGACCCTGGGCGATCAACGGATCCCGCTGTTCAGCAGCAGCTCATCGGGAGCTTCTTGTTGGCGAAGTACCGTTCAAGGTTCTCCGGCAAAGCGTCAAGGGGTTGGGGGATGACCGGTGGTTCGTCGATCGTCAGCATGGCGGCCATGATCGCCTCAACCAGCAGGGGCAGCGGCGCCGCGGGGTATACCTTGCCGCGGTAGTGCCACTCGCGGCAGTCCACCAGGGTGTTGTTCTCGGTCAGATCCCCGCAGGATTCGCAGAGGGATTCGCGGATGTCCTGTTCGATGTCCCGACCGTTGAGCCTGATCGTCGGTGAACTCAACAGGGCGTGGTCCTTGGCCTCCTGCGGCGTCTGGACGACGATCTGGCGATGTCTCAATTCGATTCCCAGTGACTCGGCCACCGGTTCAAGCAGGCGGACGGCCTGCTGCAACTGGTCTCCCGTGGGGACGCAGCGCTTGCAGGTGGTCAGGTCGATCACGAGCAGTTCGACCGCCAACACCTTTTTCGCTGCCGGCTCGGCGGCGGTGTCTCCTTCCGTTGCGTCGGTGGTGTTGCCTCCGCATCCGCAGCCGTCCTCCGGTGCCATCGTGAACAGTTCCTTATTCTTCTCGTTTTCCATGGATAGGCTTCCTTTCTTATCGAATCGGGGACGTCCGCTTGATGAACCTGAGACCCGGGCAGCTCGGGCTCGATTGGTCCAATGCCGGTCCCGCTGTTACCGTGAACTGCCCTTGCTTTTCCGAATCCGGGACCCCTTCGGCTGGGCATTCGTCTCATCGCCCATGACGCACTCCTCGGGACAGCAGGCCTCGAAGGCGTCGGCAATGGCCCTTAGGGTCCCGATCAGGTTTCGCGAATTGAGGGAGTAGCGGACCTCCTTGCCCTCCTTGCGCGCGATCAGGATTTCGGCGTCGCGGAGAAGCGCCAGGTGCCGCGAAACCACCGAGACGTCCACCGGCAAACCCTCGGCGATCTGGCCGACGGTCAGGGGGGCGCACCTCTTGCTGAGGTCGCGCAGGATGGCGATCCGGTTTGGATCGCCGATGGCCTTGAAGAGTTGCGGGGAGAGCAGGCGATCGAGATCCTCCTTCCTGGCGTGTTTCGGCTCTGCGTTCATGAATTCCCTTTCTTGTACATTTGCGTTTACGTGCAAATATAATAATGCCCTGTCCCCTGTCAAGGCCGTTCCTGAAAAAACCGGTACCGAAAATGAACGGCTCTGGCGCACGGTCCTTTTGCCGGGACGGACCGGCGGGGTTGCCCACGGAAGACGGGAAAAGCGCGACGCGCTGATGCTTCGACCTTTCCGCTGTTTTGTGATAGAATAAGACTTGATCGAGACATCTTCCGCTGTTGCGGTCTTTCCTTCGGTTTCAAAGGCGGGGAAAGGGGAAGCGGCTGATGATGGAAGGGTTCGTACGAATCATAATAGAAGGAGGGCGTGGACAGTGGCACTGATTTCAGCAAACCAAATCAGCAAGACGTACCATGTGGGGGAGGTGGCGGTTCAGGCCCTTCGGGACGTCAGTTTCGAGATCGAACCCGCCTCGTTTGTCTCATTCATTGGGCCGTCCGGGAGCGGCAAAACAACGCTTTTGAACCTGATCGGCTGCCTGGACAAGCCAACCGAGGGTGTTCTAACCGTCGCCGATACGGAGGTAGCCGCCTTGGACCGCAGGGCGAGCGCCGAGTTCCGGGGCAAGAACATCGGCTTCATCTTTCAGGACTTCAACCTCTTGCCGGTCTTAACGGTCTATGAGAACATTGAATATCCCCTTATCATGGTCCAGAGGGTTGAGCCCGGGGAGCGGAAAAAGCGGGTGATCGCTCTGCTGGCCGCCGTGGGGATGGCGGACCAGCGGGATAAAAAGCCCGACCAGATCTCGGGAGGACAGAAACAGCGGGTGGCCGTCGCCCGCGCGCTGGTGACGAACCCAAAACTGGTCCTCGCGGATGAACCCACCGCCAATCTGGACCACGATACGGCTTACATGGTTCTCAATCTGATGAAAAAGATGCGGGATGAATTCAATACCACGTTCATCTTCTCGACCCATGACCCGAAGATCGTCGGAGAGGCGGAAACGATCTTCACCCTCGAAGACGGAAAACTCAACGGGGCTAAAGGCAAAGGAGGAAACGGCCATGGGAAATCTCTTTAAAATCGCAATCCGGAATCTGCTCCGCTATAAAAGGCGGACGCTTCTGACCGCCTCGCTGATCACCGTGGGCGTGGTCTTCGTCCTGGCCTTTGTCTCCATTTCCGGCTCCTTCAAGAACATGATGATCGGCCAGATCACCGACTCGATGCTGGGCCACCTCCAGGTGCACCGCAAAGGATTCGTTGCCTCCATCGAGACGCTCCCTTTGAACCTCAATCTGAAGGACGGCGCCATCGGCCGGCTGGAGAAGATCCTCGACGCCCAACCCGAGATCGAGGCCTACTCGCCGCGGGTGAAGTTCGGCGGTATGTTCAGCAACTTTACCGAGACCTCGAGTATCCGACTCACTGCCATCGTGCCGGAACGGGAGTTCAAGACCGTTCCGCTTCTCCCCGGCCGGGTCACCGAAGGAAGCAAGGATCTGAAGCCGGGCGGGATCCTGATTCCCGAGCTTCTGGCCCGGGGGATGAAGGTCAAACCCGGCGACGCGGCGGTCATCGTGGCCACGAACGCCGACGGCTCCGTAAACGGCAAGCAGTTCATTGTGACGGGCGTGATGGAGAGCGCCACCGGACCCGGCGGCCGGGACGGCTATGTCCACATGGACGACGCCCGGGAACTCCTGCGGATGGAGGGCCGGCAGGTGAGCGAATATGCCGTCCGCCTCAAGGACTTCGGAAAGCTTGCCGCCTTCGGCGAAAAACTGGACGGCCTTCTGGCCCGGGAATCCAATCAGCAGGGGAAGCCGATTTTCGAGCTCCACATCTGGGAGAAGCTCTCGCCCTTCTTCAACATTGCCCGGATGATCGACGTGATGACCTTTTTCATCAAGCTCATGCTCATCGCCATCGTCCTGATCAGCATCATGAACGTCATGATCATGGCGGTCTACGAACGGATCCGGGAGATCGGCACGATCGCGGCGATCGGCACGCTCCCCGGAAAGATCCTGAACATGTTTGTGATCGAAGGATTCTGTATGGGGGTGGTCGGCGCCTTGATCGGCGATCTCGTCGGGATTGGCCTGGTCTACATCCTCAATGCCCTCGAACTCACTTACAACTTCGGCCAGCAGCAGGGGCTCATCCTCCAGGTCGGCGTTTCCCCGGCCGACGTCCTCATGATCTCGGCCACGGTCATTGTCGTCTCGGTCATCGCCAGCCTCCAGCCCGCCTTCAAGGCGTCGCGGATGGAGCCGATCCAGGCGCTCAGGCACACGTAAAAGGAGACTGTCATGCGAATCATCAAAACGATCATCGTGTTACTGTCACTCTGCATCGCCCTGCCGGTTTATGCCGTTGACGGCGCGGCTCTCCTGAAGCAGGTGGACCGGAACCTCAGCCCCGACTCTTACGAGTCCTACCGGAAGCTCATCAACGTCGAGCCCGACGGCAAAAAGAAGGAGTTCACCCTCTTCACGGTGAAGAAGGGGCTCGACAAGGTGGCCTCCCTCTTCATCGCCCCGGCCAGCGAAAAGGGGCGGAGCACCCTCAGGCTCGGGGAGAACATGTGGCTGTACATCCCCAATGTCGGCAAACCGATCCGGATCACGAGCCTCCAGTCCGTCGTGGGCGGCGTCTTCAACAACGCCGACATCCTCCAGCTCGACTACGCGGCGGAATACGACGTGGAAAAGGTGGAGGAGACGGGCGGTGAATACCTCCTCTTCCTGAAGGCCAAGACCAAGACCGTGGCCTACGACCGGCTGAAGATCTGGGCGGATAAAAAGAGCGTCCTGCCCACGAAGATCGAGTGCCTCACCGAGGCGAACATGCTGATCAAGACCCTCTATTTCAAGGACGTCAAGGACTTCGGCGGCGGGATCAAGCGACCGGCGGTGATCGAGACGGACAGCCCCCTCTTCAAGGGATACAAGTCGGTGATGATCTTCGCCGGACTCAAAAAGCGGGATTTCAAGGATGAGATCTTCACCCTGACCTTCATGCCCAACATCGAATCATTGCGGAAATGAAAGGGACAGCCGTGCCGACCAGGCGAAACGGGGAACCCCCTTACCGACGCCGAAGGATCATCGGAGGGGGAATGGGCCTCCTCCTCTTCTCCTTGTTTCTCCTTCTTCATTGGCCGGCCCCGTTGCCCGCCGAGGAGACCTATACCTTCGATCTCAACGAAATCGAGAAGAAACCCTACCACTTCGGGGGGTACGTGGAGATGAAGCCGACCCTCTTCCGGACCCGCCGGGACTCTTCCCTCTACCGTCTGAAGTATTACAACCGGGATATTGGATCGTCGCTGGAGGAGGCGAACCTCAAGCTCCAGTTGGAGGGGAGTTGGGAGGCGGGTATCGGCCGCCTCTATTTCAAGACCAACACGGACTACAAAATCTCCCGTTTGGAGGATCAGGAGAAGACCGACCTCTACGAGGGGTTTCTTTCTCTGAACCCCTCGTCTTCCTGGAAGATCGATGCGGGGAAAAAGACCTTCAAGTGGGGGAAGGGGTACGCCTGGAACCCCGTGGCGTTCATCGACCGTGCCAAGGACCCCGACGACCCCGAGGTGGGCATGGAGGGGATCTTTGCCCTGTCGGCCGATTACACAAAAAGCTTCGCCGGTCCGCTCAAGACCCTCTCCTTCACGCCGGTGGTCCAGCCCGTCTACGACCATATCAATGCCGAGTTCGGCAAGAAGGACTACCTGAACCTGGCCGGGAAGCTCTACCTGCTCCTCTACGACACCGACATCGACTTGATCGTCTTCACCGGCGGCAGCCGGACGACACGCTACGGGGCGGACTTTTCAAGGAATATTGGAACCAACTGGGAGGTTCACGGCGAGATCGCCTATATCAAGGACGTCCAGGCGAAACTGACCGATCCGGCCGGCCAGGTCTCGACGGTGGAATATGATGCCACGAGTTATCTCTTGGGGACACGCTACCTCACGGCCCGGGACACGACCTGGATCCTGGAGTACTACCGGAACGGGACCGGGTTTTCCGGGCAGGAGATGGCGGATTTCTTCGGCTTCGTCAACAACGCCGACCGGACCTACCGGAGCACCGGCAGTGACGCCGCCCTGACGAAGGCCGCGCAGCTCTCCGAGGGCAACTTCGGCCGGGCAAATCCGATGCGGGATTACCTCTATCTGCGGATCTCCCAGAAGGAGCCCTTCGATTTGCTCTATTTCACGCCGGCAGTCACGACGATCGTGAACCTGAACGATCGGAGCTTCCAGATCTCTCCGGAGGCGGCCTACACGGGCTTCACGAACTTCGATTTGCGCCTCAAGGCGAGCTTCATCAACGGTCCGACCAACAGCGAATTCGGCGAGAAGCCCTATGACTTCAAGCTGGAGCTCAAGGTCGGGTACTATTTTTAATCCGACATTCCCATGCCATCCGCAGGGATGCCGCGCCGGATAGCTGGTCGAGGGCTGGATCCCCCGTGATTTAGGGAGACCCATCGTGCAGCCCCGACTCTATTTTCCTGGTTAGGTGGCCAGCCTTTCTCGCCAAGGGAGGACCCCACTGTTCTGCGTCGCCTCTCCCCCGCCTGGTCCAGGAAGATATGCGAGAGGAGAAGATCCGGGGGACGCTGGTGCGCCACCCCTGCCTGCCAAGGGAGACATCTACGGCTTGCATTTTCAGATAATGCCTTGTAAGATCTCCAATCGGAGGTGAATTATGCAAACGGCAGTTACGAAACGGGGGCAGACGGTCATCCCGGCGGCGATCCGGAAGCGCCATCAGATCGGCGGAGGGGCGCGTCTGGTCTGGCTCGACGACGGCGAAACGATCCGCATCGTTCCCACGCCGGCGGACCCGATCGCCTCGCTGCGGGGCCGGGGCCGGGGGGAAGGATTAACCACGCGTCTGTTGAAGGAGCGTCGCGCGGACAGCAAGCGCGAAGAAAGGGGCTAAGATGGCCAAGCCGACCGCACCCCGAGGCCCCTATCTCCTCGACACCTCGGCATTGTTGACCCTCATCGAGGACGAAGCGGGCAGCGACCGGGTGGAGGAGGTCCTGAAGGACGCCTCCATTCTCCTGCCCTGGCCGGTCCTCATGGAGACCTACTATATTACCCTCCAGGAGAAGGGGCGCGCCGAAGCGGACCGCCGCTACGCCCTGCTCCGTCAATTGCGGGCGGAGATCCTCTGGGCCATGGACGAGCCGATCCTGCTGACTGCGGCCCGTCTGAAGGCGGAGCATCATGTCTCGCTGGCCGATGCCGTGGTGGCCGCCTTTGCCATCCGGAACAACGCGGTCCTGATCCACAAGGACCCGGAATTCGACGCCCTCGCCGGTCTCCTGACCATGGAGGCGCTTCCCTACAAGGCGAAATGAAAACACGCTCACCCAAAAAGGGCCTCTTCATGAAAGTGCCCGCTTCAACGAAAGAGCCGAAACGCACCCTCTGTGCCGAGCCGATCAAGAGCTGGCCCGCCAAAGAGCGACCGCGCGAGCGGCTCCTCGCCGACGGCCCGGCTAGGCTCTCCCTTTGGAAAAAAGGAGGGCCAGACCTCCGTCATGCCCGTGGTTTTACGGCCATAATGGTTGCCGACACCACATAGTCCTCGATCCTGCTGTTCGGCATCCAGTTGCGGATGAATTCCCTGCTTCCGGCCTTCGGCTTGATCTGAATGTCCTTAAAGCCGGTCCTCGCCAGCATCGATTCGAGTTCCTCAATCGAGGAGGCTCCCGCTATGCAACCGGTGTGAAAGGCCATGTCATTTTTTATGTCAGCGGGCAATTCGGCGGTCGTGACCACATCGGAAATCGCCAGGCGTCCGCCCGGTTTCAATACACGGAACGCCTCGCCGAACACCCGCTCCTTCTCCGGGGAAAGGTTGATCACGCAATTTGAAATGATTACATCAACGATCCCGTCGGCCACCGGGAGATTCTCCAATTCGCCGAGCCGGAAATCGACATTCCGGATACCGGCCTGATCCGCGTTCCGGCGGGATTTGGTGATCATCTCCGGCGTCATGTCGACACCGATGACCCGTCCTTCTTCCCCCACGGCCCTCCCCGCCAGAAAGCAGTCGAATCCCCCGCCGCTGCCGAGATCGAGGACGGTCTCGCCGGTTTGAAGGGAAGCGATGGCCTGCGGATTGCCGCACCCGAGCCCCATGTTCGCGCCTTCCGGGACGGACGTCGCCTCCTCCCGGGAATAACCCAAGGCAAGGCTGATATCGACCGCATTGAACGCATCCTGCGTTCCGCAGCACGATGGGGCCGAGCAGCCGCAACCGGCCCGATCCGATTTGGCGACCTTCCCGTACTTTTTTCGAACCGCACCGCGAATCTCGTCATTTCTTTGCCTGTTCATTTGAACCTCCCCTACAGAGCAATGTTGATGTGAACAATATCACTTGACAGGTGCAATCTGCTACTGTATTTACCATTATAATGCTCTCCAATATAAAGAAAGCCAACAATAAAGGGAGTCCCTGATGAAACTCACGGAAGTCGCTTACTGGAAATCGCTGATCAATATCGGGTTTACCAAGATTCTGGTCTTGAAAACCCTGTCCAAGAAGCCCAACCATGGCTATGGGATTCTCAAGGAACTCGCATCCATAACCAGCGGATGCTGCACGCCCACCCTGGGCACCATCTATCCCATTCTCAAGGAGTTGACGAAACAGGGTTATGCAGAGGTCGGCGAGGAGCCGCAACTCAAGGGCGCTCAAAAGCGGCAGGTCTACGCCCTGACCCCTCTGGGGGTGAAGGCCTATCGTGCGGCTCTCGACGCCTGGCGCTCTTCGATCCCTTACATTTACAAGGCCATCGAAGGCGGGAAAGCCATTTCCATAGAGGATGCGAAACGGCGTCTTGCCGGAAAATAGTCATTCATTCATTCCAATTTAGAGGAGGCATTATCCATGTTCGAGTTGAATAATTTTGTCGTCGCCGGCCGGTTCTTCCTGGTGATTGCCGGCGAGCTGATTCTGATTTTCGTGGCCGTCTCCTTTCTCATCGGGCTTTTGACGGAATATCTCCCCCCGTCCCGGATCCGGGATTATCTCTCCGACAAGCTGACCTGGGTGCAGTACCTCCTGGGCGCCGGTCTGGGGGCCGTTACGCCTTTTTGCTCCTGTTCCACCGTTCCGATCACGGCCGGCCTACTCAAAGGTGGCGTCCCCTTTGGTCCGGTCATGGCCTTTCTCTTCTCCTCGCCGGTCCTGAACCCGGTCATCATCGCGCTGCTGCTTTCGCTTTTCGGCGTCAAGGTAACAGTCTTCTATGTGGTCGTCACCTTCTTCGGCTCCATGGTGACGGCGGCCCTGCTGTCGAGACTGGGGATGGTCGACCAGGTGAAGCCGCTGATCGGCCTGGAGGCCTCCTGCTGCGATCAGGAGGCCAAGCCGAAGCAGGGCCCCGCGAAAGCGCTCGCCGCGGCCGGCTGCTGTCCTTCCGGCGACGCTTCGCCCGTGACGATGATCACGCTGCCGTCTTTTCCGGCCGACGGCGCATGCTGTTCCGGGGAAGCAGGGAAGAGTGCCAAGACGACGGCCCCGTCGTCCTGTTGCGCCGCCGCCTTCGACGCGACCGGAGCCGAAGGCGCGGTACGGGTTCCTTTTCAGGAAAAGATGAAAAGGGCCTCCCTGTCCGCCGTCGCGACGTTCAAGGGGGTCTTCTGGTATCTCCTCCTCGGCGCCGCCATCGGGGCCTTTATCTATGGATTTTTCCCGCAGGACCTTGTCGTGAAAATGGCGGGACCGGGCAACCCCTGGTCCATTCCGATCGCGGCATTGATCGGGGTGCCCATGTACATCCGGTCGGAAACCATCATCCCGATCAGCGCCGCCCTCGTCGGAAAGGGGATGGGGTTGGGGACGGTTCTGGCCCTCATCATCGGCGGGGCGGGGGCGAGCATCCCGGAGATCATCATCCTCGGCTCCATGTTCAAAAAGAAGCTGATCGCCGCCTTCGTCCTGAATGTTTTCCTCGTGGCCATTGTAGCCGGTTATCTGGTAGATCTGTTCATCTATTAACAATCCTACGGCAGCCGATTTTCGTGTCGTTTTTGCAGCCTTCCATAAAACAACATTGTTGTTGACAAGTTATTGTGGATCATTTATCGGTCTGTGCGTGAAGCATGTCGAACAAAATGGAAACGGCTTGAATGATTTCGACGTCGGCGATCGGATCGCGGTGGTCCGCATCCTCAAACAGTATGATGTTGACGAAACGATTCCGGATGCCGACCGGCCGATGAGATCCTGATGGAGACGCCGAAGCACGCCATATTTCTGTTTCTCTCGGTCAGCCACGTCCTGAAGGCGGAAAAGATCCTCAAGGCCGCGGGCATCGCAAACCAGGTGATCCCGGTCCCGCGGGATATCAGTACGGACTGCGGCGTTTGTCTGCGCGTGGAGGCGGAACGGAAGGACGCCGTGACGGATGCGCTGCGGGGGGGCGTGCCATGGGAGAGGACGGTTCTGCTGTAACCGAAGAGGTTGTCGCCGGCAGGCAAACGACAAACCGGACGTTCCGCGGGTCGCTTGTCGCGGATGAGGCGGCGGACAACGCGGGACCGTGCGGCATGCGCGGGAAGAGCCGAATCGCGGCGCGGACGATACACGGAACAAGGAACCATCCGCCATGAACACCGATGACAGGAAATCAAGGAACCGGCTTCTACTCTTTTTTGCCGCGGTGCTCCTGCTTGGCGCCGTCTTTTTCTTTTCCTTTTTTCCGCGAGAGCCGGGAGACGATGTCGACAGGGCGTTGGGCGAGGCTCTGGGACCGATCGGTCTCTCCCTGTTGGTTTTCGTCTATGCGCGGACGGCATTCAAGCTGCTCGTCCGCAGGGACTCTTTCTGGAAACGCCTCGAACCGTTCAACATCGATTACGGTAGAATCAAGACGTTATCCGGCAAGATTTTATTTTACCTGAACAAGAGTCACCCCTATTTCGGGGTAGCGGCCATTGCCGTCATCTATTTTCATTGTTACTTCATCTCCCGTTTTTACAACCTCCTGCCGCTTCGCATTGTCCTGGCCCTTCTCGCCTGGCAGGGTGTCTGGGGATTGGTGTTGAAAACGCGGATGGCCCCGGCATTCCTGAAAAGGAAGGGACATCTCTTTCATTCCCAATTGATCACGGGATTGCTGATCTTGATCTTTGCCGGTCTCGGCCATTTTCTGCTGATGAATTAACGGCGGCCTGCAAATTTTTATGGCATTCAACTGCGAAGCTTGGTATATTCCTTCACAAGTTTTACACGTTGGAAAAAACAGGGCCGGAATGGATCTTGAATGAACCAGCAAGACGGAAGGAGGAAACAGCGTATGGTCTCGGCAAATCACCTTAAAGAGTTTGCATTCTTCGCGGGATTCAATGATCAGGAACTGGGGAAATTGACCGCGCTCGCGTCTGAGGAAATCTTCGAGGCCGGAACCCAGATGTATAAAAACGGGGACCCGGCGCGGGGACTTTTCCTGGTTCAGGAGGGTAAGGTCGTCCTGGTCATGGACAGCTACCTGGGTCCCCACAGGCCCCCAATGCAGGTGACGGTGGATGTCATTACAAAAGGGGAGTCGATGGGTTGGTCGGCTGTCGTGGAGCCCTATATCTACACGCTGGGGGCGCTTTGCATCGACCGGGCCAAGCTCATTTGTTTCGATGCGCCGGGACTCCGAAAACTCATGGATGAGGATACGTGTCTCGGATACCGGATCATGAAGGCCACCGCCCGGGTCATCGCCAACCGCCTCAACCATACGCGGATCATTTTGGTCGGTGAACGCGGACTGTCGACATTGACCGAATATTGATCTGTTTGCGGATATCGCCGAAAATATTGACATGGAGGTTTTAAAAAAATGGCTGATTGTAACCTGAAGGACTCGGAATCCATTATTGAGCGGGCCATCCGGAACGAGGAGGAGGCCTATGAGTTTTATATGGATCTCTCCGGCAAAGTCGAAGACCGGGACGCGAAGGATACGCTTCTGTTCATGGCTCGGGAAGAAAAGGGGCACAAGGAGTACCTGCTCAAATACCGCCAGTCCGGTTTTGCCGGTCCGTCGAAGCCGGTGATTGACTACAAGGTCGCGGAGAACCTCGTCAAACCGGACATTCAGAAGGATATCGACAGCAAGGATGTCTATCTCATTGCGGCCAACCGCGAACTCAACGCGCACAATTTCTACAAGGGGCTGGCCGAACTCCACCCGGCGGGCGACATCCGGGAGATGTTGCTGCGCATGGCGACGGAGGAACTCAAGCACAAAGAGAAGTTTGAATACCTCTACGCCAACACCGCCTTCACCCAGACGGCCGGGGGATAGAGAAAGAGAGGGGACGGATGGATAGCTTTGTTCCCAGGAAAATTTTTTTTACCAAGGGTGTCGGCACCCACAAGGACGAACTCCATTCCTTCGAGCGGGCGCTGCGCGATGCGGGGATCGAACGGTGCAATCTGGTCCAAGTCTCAAGCATCTTTCCTCCCGAGTGCAGGATGATATCGAAAACGCAGGGACTCAAGGAGCTCGTTGCCGGGGCGATCACCTTCTGTGTCATGAGCCGCTGCTGCAGCAACGAGCAGAAGCGCCTCCTGGCTGCGTCGGTCGGCTGCGCGATTCCGGCCGATCAACGATCCTATGGGTATATCAGCGAGCATCACGCCTTCGGCCAGACGGAAAAACAGGCGGGGGATTATGCGGAAGACATGGCCGCGGCCATGCTCGCCTCGACGCTCGGCATCGATTTCAACGTCGATGAAAGCTGGGACGAAAAGAAGGAGATCTTCAAGATCAGCGGGAAAATCGTTCGAACGCGAAATGTCACCCAGTCGACCATCGTCAAGAACAGCGGCTACACAACGGTTCTCGCGGCGGCGGTTTTCATCTTTTGACGGCGTTGAAACCGCGGACTTTTTTCAACGGATCCTATTCAAAACGGGGACGAGGGGTTCCCATTGCGGACCGGCACGAAAGGAGAACGATGGAGATCTTTGAAACCGTCAAGACAAGAAGGAGTATCCGGAAGTTCAAGCCGGACCCCGTTCCGGAGGCGTTGATCCGGGAGATTCTGGAGACGGCCCGCTGGTCGCCTTCCTGGGGAAACACACAAGCCTGGGAAATCGCCGTCATCACCGGTGAAGCGTTGGAGCGCCTGCGGACAGCCAATCGGCAGAGCTTTCTGGACAAGGTCATTCCGAAACCGGACACCCCCATGCCCGCGGTCTGGCCGGAGCTGCAGAAACAGCGGTATCAGGGGATCGGGAAAAAGGTATTGACGGCGCTTTCGATTGCCCGTGAGGACCGGGAGGGGCGACTCCGCTACAGCGGCGATATGTCCTCTTTCTTCGGTGCTCCCTGCCTGCTGTTGTTCTGCGTGGACAGAAGCCTGGCCCGGGAATATGCGATGCTGGACATCGGCTTGATCGTGCAGACCGTCTGCCTGCTGGCACATGCACGGGGGCTGGGGAGCTGCATCCTGGCGGCATCGGTCAGCTATCCCGCGCTGATCCGGAAAATCATTCCGATTCCGGACACCAAGGCGATCATCATCGGCGCCGCAATGGGTTATCCCGATACGGAGGCGCCGGTCAACCAGTTTACCCGGGACAGGGCGAACCCGGACGAATTTGCCCTCTGGTTCAAATGAACCTGAAGGCCGCGGATAACCATATTCCCGAGAACCGCACGCAGAAGATCGGCGACGCGGAAGTCTCCTATCTCTTCTACGAAGGAAACGGCCCGCCTCTGATCTTTCTCCATGCCACGGGTTTTCTCCCGTGGCTCTGGCACCCGCTGGCTCGGGATCTCGCCGGCAGCTACCGCGTTTTCGCCCCTTACTTTTGTGATCACCGGGAAGCCGATCCGGCGACCGGGGGGTTAAGCTGGGTAACCCTCGCCGAAGACCTCTTCCGTTTCTGCGAGGCGCTGCGTCTGGAAAAACCCTTTCTGGTCGGCCATTCCATGGGGGCGACGGTGTCCATGATGGCCCATGCCCGCGCAGGTCTTCCCGCGGCCGGCATGGTTCTCATCGAACCCATTCTCCTTCCATCGGAGCTCTACAAATCCGACATCAGCATGGAGCAGCATCCGCTCGCGTCCAAGTCGATCCGGAGAACGAATTTCTGGAGAGACCGGGACGAGGCTCTTGCCTATCTCCATTCCCGTTCCCTATTTCAGAGTTGGGATGAAGAGATATTGGAACTGTACATCCGGCACGGCATGTCCGGGGATGGCGGAGGCCTTCGACTCACATGCAGCCCTCTCCGGGAAGCGGCGCTCTTCATGGGAGGAGTTCATTACGATCCCTGGCCGCTTCTGTCCCGGGTCTCCTGCCCGGTACTCATCCTCGAAGGGGAAAAGAGCTACAATCGGGAACTCATCGATCAGACCCGGATCAGATCCCTTATCCCGGATTGCTTCTACCATTTGGTCGGCGGCGCCGGTCATTTGATTCCCATGGAAAAACCACGGGAGGTGACGAGCCTCATCCGTCGGTTTTTCCTGCGGCTGCGACCGGGAGCGGAAAATTGTGAAGAGAAGCCGGGAATGGGATCGAGCGGGGGGGAAGGCGCCTCAATGGAATATTCCGGTGCGATCGGGGGCGCCGCAGGGGCATGAGGGAATCATCTGGACGAGTCAACGATTTCACACGCAGGAGGGCAAAGCGGTTGGGCCGGAGCCCGGTGAGGTGGGATCGAATATTTCAAGTGCAAGGAGGGAGATGCGCATGGCAACAGTGAAGAAGGTCGTGAAGAAGGCTGCGGTAAAGAAGGCGCCGGCCAAGGCGAAGAAGTGATTTTCTGATCCTCCGTAAGATATGTTGTTGCCGGGAACCTGAGGGCGGCACGTCGGGTTCCCGGCGCTTTACGGATTCGATGGTTTGCAGATCAACTCCCGGACCCGGAGATCGAATAGGCGGGAACTGATCGCAGGCCGGAGGACAAGTGCCGTGTCCGCACCTTTCCCCGTGCCGCCGACGGAGATTACGTCTTCGTCTGTCCGGACGAGGCCGGCATCAGCGGCCATCAGCGCGATCTCGACGGCGACCTTTGTCCCTTGGCCGAAGATCCGGAGGGTGAAGGCCATGATCTCGTCGACCTGATAGGTGCCGACCTTGTTCCGCACCCCGCGGCCGACGCCGCCGAAGGCATGTGCGCAGGTGAGAACCTGCACGCCCCGCGCCTGGAGCGACTGTCGATCCTTTTCGCTCAATTCTTGAACATTGGGCTCGTTGAATCCCGTCACATGCGTGACGGCGACGATCTTCAGCGCCGGGTTGAAACGTTTCAGCGCCTCGAAAACCGTCCGGCCGCTGCACGTCGCCATGATGATCCGGTTGATCGACAACGCCTCTGCCCGCCTGCACACCGCCTCGAGGACCGCCTCCGTATCGGCGGGACCGGGTTTCGAAAAATACCGGCAGGGAATCTCCAAAAAAGATGCGGGTGCTGTCATTTTTGTCCTCCTGCTCATGGTTTGGGATGGATCGTCTTCTATAGTGAACCAGGGAATTCGTGTCAACGATTATTGCATTTCGAAGGACGGCGACCCATCCCGTAAAAACACCCATCTAAAAAATACCGTTTGACAAAAAGAAAATAATCATTAGGTTAAGCGAAAATCAGACGGGCCGAGAGAGGGTCCAAAAAAGGAGATAATCATGTTTTCCGTATCTGAAAAAGCGAGTGAGATGATCAAAGAATTCTTGAAAAACCGCACGGAGGCGGCTTCCATCCGAGTCCTGATGCAGGAGGGCGGCTGATCGGGGCCCTCTTTGGGCATGGCTCTGGATGAGTCAAAACAGAACGACGAGGTGTTCGAGGATCGGGGAGTGACCTATCTGGTCGAAAAGGAGCTGTTTGAAAAGATTAAACCGATCGCGGTCGAATTCATCACCACGCCGCGCGGCGGTGGATTCAAACTGACGTCAAGCCTGAAACCGGCGGAAAGCGCCTGCGGTTCCTGTACGAGTTGCTGATCGGAGAATCATGCCCCGGGAACCGGAACCGTTCCCGGGGCTTTTCAGTCAACGGCTGTTCCGTTTCATAAAAGTGCCTTCCTTGCATCCCACAATCACCGCTCATTCCTCTTCCCGCGACCGAAACCGCGCGGACGACCTGATGAAAGCGGGACGTTTCGCCGAGGCGGTGCCCATCTATCGCAGGCTGGTTCAAATCTCTCCGGAGGAGGATTCGCATCTCCTTGCGCTGGCCTGGGCGCTCCACGACAGCGGAGAAAGCGACGAGGCCGTTGCCTGTTTTGAGCGACTGTTCCGGAAAGAGCTCGCGCGCGGACTCTTCACCGGTTTTGCCTACGATGAACTCGTCCGGATATACCGGGAGAGGAAAAACGGGAAGGCGTTGATCTCGGTCTGCGAGCGGGCCGCGGCTGCGCAACCGGAGGATGTCGGCATCCTTCAAACCCTGGGAGAGTCCTATCTCTCGACGGGAATGGCCGCCGAGGCCTCGGGAGTATTTGAGAAACTGACCGAACGGGAACCGGATGCACCCGGACACTGGTGTTCGCTTGGCGATGTCCGGCTTGCCGAAGGGGATCCCGGCCGGGCTGAGACCGCGTACAACCGTGCCATGGAAATCGATCCCGCGGCGACGGCCGTTTTTCTGAACCGCCTGGCGGAAGGTCTCCTGCGTTCCGGATTCCCGGAATGG
Source organism: Syntrophaceae bacterium UBA5619 (assembly GCA_002424545.1). Lineage (GTDB taxonomy): Bacteria > Desulfobacterota > Syntrophia > Syntrophales > UBA5619 > UBA5619. Next base: position 21,175 of record DIKL01000086.1, on the reverse strand, counting down.
GCCGCGAAGGCATGGGAAAAATCTCTGAAGGCGTGTCCCGACGAACCTTTGGCCTGGTCGGGGATCGGCGATTGCCTGCTTTGTCTGGGGAAACCGGATGCGGCCGCGGAGGCTTACGGCCGGGCCGCAGAACTCCGGCCCGTGTCCGCGGCGGCCTTCTGGAACCGTCTGGGCCGCGGCCTCTCCCGGAAAGGATTTCATTCCCGCGCGGCGGAAGCCTTCATCAAGGCCGTCGCCGCCGAACCGGGCAACCCTCTTCATGCGCTGCGCCTGGCGCAATCCTATGCCGCCGACGGACGGAACGGGCTCGCCGCAGAGGCCCTCCGCCGGGCCGAAGCACGGAAATCCTTCCCGGCCGATCACGGCGGGAATCGTTCTTGAAAGAGACCGATGCGGTCGCCTACGCCTCGGTGAAGTCCGTCGGCGGATTCTTCAGGAACCGCCGGAACCGCTGCTGTTCGTTTGCTTTTATGTATGCCTCGTCCCCGCTGATCCAGCCCCTGTTGAGCAACTCCATGATCGCGTCGTCCAGAAGCTGCATGCCGTATTTCTTCCCCGTCTGGATCATCGAGGGAATCTGGAAGGTTTTCGATTCCCGGATCAGGTTCCGGACCGCGGAATTGGCAATCATGATCTCCAGGGCGGCGCAGCGTCCCTTTTTGTCGATCCTCTTGAAGAGGACCTGGGCGACAACGGCCCGGATCCCGTCGGCCAGTATCGATCGGATCTGCATCTGTTCGTCTGTGGGGAAAACCTCGATGATCCGGTTGACGGTCTTGGCGGCGCTGGTCGTGTGGAGGGTGGCGAAGACCAGATGACCAGTGGAGGCCGCCTCGATGGCCAGCGAGATGGTTTCCAGATCGCGCATCTCGCCGACCAGGATGATGTCCGGATCCTCGCGCAGGGCTCCCCGCAGGGCCGCCGCAAAGGATCGCGTGTGCCGGCCGACCTCCCGGTGGTTCACGATGCAGTTCTTGCTCTGGTGAACGAACTCGACCGGATCCTCGATCGTGATGATGTGGTCCTTGCGGGTTTGGTTCGCTTCGTCGATGATCGCCGCCAACGTCGTGGACTTGCCGCATCCCGTCGGTCCCGTGACCAGAACCAACCCTCGCGGCAGGCCGGCCAGCTTGGAGACGACCGAGGGAAGACCCAAGTCCGCCGCGGTCTTGATTTTGCTCGGAATTTCCCGAAAGACCGCCGCACAGCCGAACTGCTGCTGAAAGAAGTTGGCGCGGTAACGGGCCAGTCCCGGAATCTCGTAGGCGAAGTCGACATCGCCCGTCTCTTCAAACTGTTTGATCTTCTGCTCGGGGGTGATCTCGTAGAGCATTGCCTTCAGGCCGTCATTGGTGAGAATGTCGAATTTGATCCGTTCCATCTCCCCATCGATCCGGAGGACCGGTTGCTGGCCCGTGACGAGATGCAGATCCGATGCACCTTGATCGTGCATCAACTGGAAAAATGCGTCGATCTTTGCCATGAAAGACCTCCTTTAGGATAGCGGTTTCCGCTCCGGACGGAATGCACTTGGGGATCACCTCATCATCACACAGCGCATGTTGAGGCGGGAAGCAACGTCTTCTCTCGTCAGCGGCGTTTCAAAGATATTCTTGATTTCGCGGAGGGGGGATGCGTCGTCGCGCCAGATCACGCCGATCGGGATCTTCTCCCCCCAGATCTCGGCCGTCCGGATGGCCTCGTAGCGGTCGCTCGGGGGCTTCTCCAGCTTGAACACCCGCTCCCGGTACCAGGCGTAGGTGTTGATCTTGTTGAAGCTGACGCAGGGCTGAAGGATGTCCACGACGGCCGTTCCGTTGAACAGGATCGCCTCCCGGATGAGCGCCGCAAGGTGCTCCTTGTCGCCGGCGAATCCCCGGGCGGCGAAGGGGGCGCCCATCAGCACGGCAAGGGCGAGCGGATTCAGCGGGCGGTTCGGATTCCCGCCGGGAGCCAGGTCGTTTTTCACGGCAAGGCCCGTTGTGGGGGAACTCTGCCCCTTGGTCAGCGCGTAAACCCGGTTTTCGGAAACCAGGATCGTGATATCCAGACGCCGGCGGAGGGTATGGATGAAGTGGTTCCCCCCTTCTCCGTACATGCAGCCGTCGCCGGAATAGGCGATGACGGTCAGGTCGGGTCGGGCCAGCTTGATCCCCACGGCGGGCGGCAGGGAACGGCCATGAAGGCCGTTGAAAAAGTTCACGTCGAGATAATGCGGCATCTTGGCGGCCTGCCCGATCCCCGAGGTGAGGACGATCTTGTTCCGCGGGACGGGGAGTTCCCGGAAGACCTTCTCCAGGACATCGCGAATCGCGAAATTGCCGCAACCGGGGCACCAGCCCGTTTTGATTTTCGGTTCCATCTCTCCCTCCTTACGCGAGAAGGCTTTTCAGCGTTTGATAGAGCTCCTCCACGGTAAAACAGTCGCCGTCGTATTTGAGGACGTTGTGATCGACGGCAAGACCGAGTTCCCGTTTCAGCAGTCCGGCGAACTGGCCCGTCGCGTTGTTCTCCACGCAGATCCGCTTCTTCTCCTCCAACCGGTAAGGGGCGACCATCGCGGCCGTCAGCGGATAAACCTGGCCGAAGTGAAGAACGGAAACCGAGATCCCCTCCGCCATGAGCCGCCCGGCGGCCTCCTCGGCAATGAGGCGGTTCGAGCCCCAGCAGAGGATGACGGCGGCGGATTCCAGAGCGCCGGAGAAGGTCGGCATGACCGCCTCCGTTTTCAACCGTTCGATCTTCCCGAGTCGTTTGTCCACCATTCGCTTCCGCAGATCGGGGTCCTCCGTGATTTTCCCCTCCTCGTCGTGCTCGTCCGAGTCGAGCTTGACCCGCGCGTCGGAAAGCCCCGGGAAGGTCAGCGGAGAAATTCCGTCCTCCGTCAGACGGTACCGCTTGTAGGCGGCGTCCAAGACCGGGCATTCGCGGGCGCTCGGCTCCAGCGGGATATCCTCCTCTTCGACGACCTGAACGGAGTCGGCGAAGTACTGATCGGTCAGTAAAAAGACGGGGATCTGGAACCGGTCGGCGAGATCGAAGGCCTTCCGCGCCAGTTCAATGGTCTCGAGAATGGAGCCGGGGGCGAAGAGGACCCTGGGGAACTCCCCGTGGCCCGCGTGGAGGATGAAGTTCAGATCGCCCTGTTCGGTCCGGGTGGGGAGCCCGGTCGCCGGACCGGGACGCTGGGCGACGGCTATGACGATCGGCGTCTCCGTCATCCCCGCGAGCGACACTCCCTCCTGCATCAGCGCGAAGCCTCCGCCGGACGTGGCCGCCATCGACCGGACGCCGGCGTAGGAGGCGCCCAAGGCCATGTTGATCGCGGCGATTTCATCCTCGGCCTGCTCGAAATGGACGGGGAGTTCCCGCGCCGCTTCGGAGAAGTAGTGCAGGATGGAGGTGGCGGGCGTCATCGGGTAGCCGGACACGAACCGGCAGCCGCCCAGAAGCGCCCCGAAGGCGAGGGCCTGATTTCCGTCGAACCGGACGGGGCAGCCCGCGGCCGCGGAAATGGGAAACGCCCCGGCAATGTTCCACCGCGCGGCGAAATCATACCCCATTTTGAGGTATTCCTCTTTCCCGGGTTCGGCCGTCTCCGCCATTTTCTCCGGCGCGACGCCGATCACGGCCAGCACGCAGCCGACCAGGGCCGTGTTGGCGGAGCGGATCTCCCCGAAGCGTTTCTTCCCCTCCTCCGCGATCTCCTTCGTCATCACGCGGGAGAGGAAGAGGCCGCCTTCACGGAGGTCCGGCTTGTGAAGCGGTTCCGTCTCGTCGTCGAGGGCGACGACCATCTCCCATTTCCCGCCGTTCAAGGCGTGGACCGGTTGGTCGGCGACGCGGATCATGTGAAAGTTGTGGCCGCCCCGGATTCGCGACATGTAATGTTTGGTGGCGAAAAAATGGTAGTTGAGCCTGGTCAAGGCCTCCGTCAATTCCATTTCCACGGAAAAGGCCCCTTGTCCCCCTTCTCCGCCGATCAGAACGTTGAATTCCATGACTGCCCTCCCGGTGCGGATTTTCTTCCGTTGCGCAAACAGTAGCATCAAAACAGGTTGATTTCAAATCATCCCTGGCTATAATCAGAACGAATGTGTCCGCCAATAGGAAACTTGGGCAGCGCGGAGATAGGGGGAGCCTTGTCATGAAAATGTGCAAGAGGCCAATGTGGCTGCTGTTCTTGCCGGCATTGTTTTTGATCCTTGTCCAGTCTCAGTCGGTCGGCGCCCAGACGCACACCATTTCCGGGAGAGTCACCGATTCCTGAACGACCGAGGGAATTGACGGCGTGACCGTCACCTTTTCGGATGGGTTGAACAGTCAAACCCTGAAAACAACCGGCGGCGGGCATTATGCGCTTGTGGTCCGGTCCGGATGGAGAGGCATCGTCAGGCCGTCCCTGAGCGGCTATTACTTCCTTCCGGATTTCGCAACCCTGGGACCCGTTCAGCGCGATGTCGTGCAGGATTTCATTCTCTCGCCGCTGCACGCCGGGCCTCTTCGCAAGGTTTCGCCGATGATGGCGACCCGATGAATTCCGTAAGTTTGCCGATCACCATTCCGAGGAAGCCATGTGCGGACGTTTTGTTCTGCTGACCGATTTATCCGTAATCGTCCAATCCTTCGGTATTCAGGAGGTGGCCTGCGATTACCGGCCGGATCATAACCTCTCTCCCGGCCGGGAGATCCCGGTGATCATCCATCAGGACAAGAACCGCCTGATCGGTTGCCGCTGGGGACTCATCCCCTCCTGGGCCAGGGATCCCTCGATCGGGAGCAGGATGTTCAATGCCCGGGCGGAAACCGTTGCGGAGAAACCAAGTTTCCGAAGCGCCTTCCGGAAGAGACGCTGCCTGATCCCCGCGGACGGTTTTTATGAGTGGCAAAAATTGGGGAAAGTAAAGAAACCCCTTCGATTCTCGTTGAAATCGGGAGAACCTTTCGGGTTTGCGGGGCTCCACGAAACCTGGATATCCCCGGAGAAGAAATCCATTCAAACCTGCACGATCATCACCACCGAGCCCAATGAACTGATGCGGCCGATCCATGACCGGATGCCGGTGATCCTGCCGAAGGAGTGGGAAACGGCCTGGATGGATCCGGACAATCGAAATCCGGAGGGATTGTTGGCCCTGTTGAAGCCCTATCCGTCCGAAGAAATGACGGTGTTTCCGGTGGATCCGGGATCGCTGTCCGGAATCGAAAGAAAGCCATCATCATTGATGGGATTCTGACTTCGACCTTCTACTTCTTTCCGAAGACCGCGACGAACGGGTTGTTGAACGGGACCTTTTCGGTACGAGGGGGCTTCGGCTGCGGCCGGCCGCGACCGGGCTTCTCCCGCCGCGTCTGTCCCGATCCGGCCCGTCCGTCCGGCCTGTCCGGGGCCTCTTTTTCCCGCGGCTTTTTCCCCCGATCGGCCCCTGTCCCTGAAGGATCGCCTTTTGCCGATGTGATGTTTTGCCGCCGCTCCTTCGCGGGCGCCGCCGCTTTGGCCTGCGGATCCACCTTCTTTCCCGGCTCCTTCTTCAGCGTCAACGAGATCCTTCTGCGCTCCAGGTCCACATCGAGAACGGTCACCTCCACGGTCTGCCGGACCTTCAGCACCTCGCCCGGGTCCTTCACGTAACGGTCGGCGATCTGGCTCAGATGGATGAGGCCGTCCTGGTGGACGCCGATATCGACGAATGCGCCGAAGGCCGTGAGATTCGTCACGATCCCGGGGAGCTTCATCCCTGCGCGCAGGTCCTCGATCTTTTCGATCCCGTCGGTGAACCGAAAAATCTCGAACTTCTCCCGGGGATCGCGTCCGGGTCGGGCCAGTTCGGCGAGGATGTCATTGAGGGTCGGAAGGCCGACCTCGCCGGTGACGTATCGGGTCGGATCGATTCGCTTCTGGAGCGCTTCGTCGCGCATCAGGTCGGCGATGGAACAGTTCAGATCTTCCGCCATTTGATCGACGACCGCGTAGCTTTCGGGGTGGACGGCGGAGGCGTCCAGGGGATTTTCCCCGTTGCGGATCCGGAGGAATCCGGCGGCCTGGACGAAGGCCTTCATCCCGAGGCGGGGAACCTCCTTAAGCGCTTCGCGCGAAGGAAACGGACCGTGCTCGTCGCGCCAGGCGACGATCTTGGCCGCCAGGGCCGGCCCGAGGCCCGATACGTAGGTGAGCAGCGCCGCGCTCGCCGTGTTCAACTCGACGCCGACCGCGTTCACGCAGCTCATGACCGTATCGTCCAGGCTCTGCTTGAGTTCCGTCTGATCGACGTCGTGCTGGTACTGTCCCACGCCGATCGCCTTCGGATCGATCTTCACCAGCTCCGCCAGCGGATCCTGCAGGCGCCGCGCGATCGACACCGCGCCGCGCANNTCGATCTTGACCAGCTCGGCCAGCGGATCCGCCAGCCGCCGTCCGATCGAAACCGCCCCGCGGACGGTGAGGTCCTCGTTCGGAAATTCCTCCCGGCCGATCTTGGAGGCGGAGTAGACCGAGGCGCCGCTTTCGTTGACCATGACGATCTGAACCGTTTCGGGAAGGCCGATTGCCCGCAGGAAGGTTTCCGTCTCGCGACCCGCAGTTCCGTTCCCGACGGCGATCGCCTCGATCCGGAAACGGGCGCAGAGCTTCCGGACCGTCTCGGCCGCTTCCGACCGCGCCTTTTCGGAGAGGTGGGGGAAGATCGCGTCGAAGTGGAGGAGCTTGCCCTGGGCATCGAGACAGACGAGCTTGCACCCGGTCCGGAAACCGGGATCGATCGCCAGCAGCCGCTTCTGCCCCAGCGGCGGGGCGAGCAGAAGCTGGCGGAGGTTGTTGGCGAAGACGCGAATCGCCTCCGCATCGGCCCGCTTCTTCGCGGCCAGGCGGATCTCGGTTTCCATCGCGTTGGCGAGGAGCCGCCGGTAGGAGTCCTCGACCGCCTGCCGGACCTGTTCGGCGGCCGGCCCGTCTCCCCGGACGAACATCGCGGCCAGCAACGCAATCGCCTCCGCCTCCGGCGGGACGACGCGGAGGGTCAGGAAATCCTCTTTCTCGCCGCGCCGCATCGCGAGGATCCGGTGAGAGGGGGCCTTGGCGGCCGGTTCATCCCAGTCGAAATAGTCCCGGTAACGGTTTCCCTCAGTCTCTTTCCCGGGGATGACCCGGGCGTGGAAGAGGGCTTTCGCCGTGAAGAACTCCCGCATCCGGGCGCGGGCCTGTTCGTTTTCGTTCACCCACTCGGCGATGATGTCTCTCGCCCCGGCGAGTGCCTCCTCCGCCGTGGCCACCCCCTTTTCCGGATCGATGAAGGCGGCCGCCGCGGCCGCAGGTTCGAACGATCCCTCCTGCGCAAAGATCTGCTGCGCGAGCGGCTCCAGACCCTTCTCCCGGGCGACGGTGGCCCGCGTCCGCCGCTTGGGGCGGAACGGCAGGTAGATGTCCTCGAGGACGGAGAGGGTTTCGGCGGCGGCGATCTTCGCGGCGAGCTCGTCGGTGAGAAGCTCCCGCTCCGTGAGCGACTTGAGGATCGTCTCGCGCCGCTTGTCCAGTTCGGCGAGTTGGACGAGGCGGTCGCGGATCTCGGTGATCTGCACCTCGTCGAGGGTGCCCGTCGCCTCCTTCCGGTAGCGGGCGATGAAGGGCACCGTCGCCCCTTCGGCCAGCAGGCCGGCCGCCGCCGTCACCCGGCTTTCCTCGACACCCATTTCGCCCGCGATCTTCCGGATGTGGCGCGCCTGAAGATTTATCTCGGCCGATTTTCCGGGAGACGCGTCTCCGTGCCCTTCGGGACTCTCCTGCTGCATGTCTGCTGTCATTGCATTTTTTCCTTTGCCTTTTCGTTCCTTCCGATCTTCCGGTCCTTGCCGCGGTATTTTCCGATTGACGCCTGTATATCATAGACGGGTCCCCTTTAGAAAGGGGCAAGCGGCATCATTCGGCGGGGTCCTTGATCCACCGTCAAAGAAACAAAGAACCTCGTTGATCCTGATAAA
>DIKL01000086.1:11889-13142 GCA_002424545.1 Syntrophaceae bacterium UBA5619 | reverse complement strand
GTACGAAGAAGAGAAGCATGATACGGGGATGACGGGATTGGCGGGCTTGCCGCTGTATTTGGATTTGGTTCAAGCGATGGGTTTACCGGAGCTGATTGGTCATCATCTTCAGGTGAAGCAGCGAGGCTGGACAGATGCGCAGATGGTATTGTCCTTGATGCTGTTGAACATTTCGGGTGGTGACTGCGTGGAGGATCTGGGGAAGGTTCAGAAGGATGAGGGTTTCTGCAGGATCCTGCGGCGAGTAGAACAGCAGGGGATGAGGCGTTCGGAACGGCGGGAGATGGATCGTCGTTGGCGTAAGGAGCGCCGGCGGAGTGTTCCCTCACCGAGTGCGGCATTTCGGTATTTATCGGCGTTTCACGATGCGGATCAGGACAGCAAGCGTATTACGGGGAAGGCGTTTATTCCCGTTCCGAATGAGCATTTGCTGGGCTTGGCGAGGGTAAATCAAGAGATGGCGGTCTTCATGCAGAAGCGCGATTCGCAAAAGATAGCGACCTTGGATCAGGATGCGACATTGGTGGAGACGGCCAAACGGGATGCATTATTCGGCTATAAGGGGTTCAAGTCGTATCAGCCGTTGAACACCTGGTGGGCTGAGCAACAGATGGTGTTGCATACGGAGTTTCGGGATGGGAACGTTCCGGCAGGCCACGAGCAGTTGCGGGTATTGAAGGAGTCTTTGTCCTTGTTGCCGGAGGGTGTTGAGCAGGTTCGCCTGCGATCGGATACGGCGGGGTATCAGCACTCTCTTTTGCGATATTGTGAACAGGGAGAGGCTCTGCGGTTTGGTCGGATCGAGTTTGCGATTGGTGCTGATGTGACGCCGGAGTTCAAGAAGGCGGTTCTGACGGAAGTGAGTCAGGAGGAATGGCAGCCGATATATCGGGAGTTCGACGGCAAGAAGATTCGGACGAATCAGGAGTGGGCGGAGGTTTGTTATATTCCGAACGCGATTGGCCACCGCAAGGATTCGGCTATTTATCGTTACCTTGCGATTCGGGAGCCGCTGGGATCGATGGACCTTCCGGGTATGCCACAGCAGGAGTTTCCTTTTCAGACGTTGCAGATGGATCTTCAACATTACAAGCTGTTCTCTCTGGTGACCAACATGGACTGGGATGGGGAGCGATTGATCCATTGGCATCGGGAGCGTTGCGGGAAGTCGGAGGAGGCGCACTCGGTGATGAAGGGGGATTTTGCCGGGGGGAAGCTGCCGTCGGGGGATTTTGGTGAGAATGCCGCCTGGT
>DIKL01000086.1:0-11879 GCA_002424545.1 Syntrophaceae bacterium UBA5619 | reverse complement strand
TGAACCTCAACACGATCATGAAGCGTCTTGTTTTGGGAGGATCATGGGCATCTCGGCGGATGAAGGCGATCCGCTTTTCCTTGATCAACATTCCGGGCCGGATTGTCGAGAGATCCCGTTCTTTGATCATCCGGCTGGTGAAGGGCCATCCGGTCCTTGAGCTTTACTTGGAGGCCAGGCGGCGGATCATGGCGATGGCGCCGGTTTATGGATGATATCGATATGTATTCATTGAAGTTGAGTAAAAGTAGCGGTGGATTTCTGGGGCATAATTTTCCAACCGGTCGCGGAGGTGTGTTCCGAGATGGACATGCCACAAGGAGTTTCGGCATACTTTTGAAAACATGAGACCGTTATGGCGTTCCTAAGCGGATAAACGGCCCAGGCATGAACAGAATGAGTTTCAAATGTACGAAAACCCGTCCATCCAAAAGTTGGTGGTGGATTACGGGGGTCAAGAGCGGTTGACAAACTCCCTGGAAAGCGTTAGGGTTCCCCCGCATGCCGCTTTCCGGATCGCGTTTTTCATCCCGCATCATCAAACAGATTGGGGGAAAAGATGCTGCTCCGATTTCCGATGTAATTCCAACCTATTCGCCTGCAACCCCCTGGACGCGGGATTCCTCAGTTCCGCGGTCCTGAGTGACCGATTCTCCACAAAATTTACCGGCAGCGTCCCGCATGACCCAGGAACGGCTGCGGGGATGTCGATACCAAACGCGCAGCTTTTCAGGTACGGAAAACAGATGGGCATGATGCACCGCCATGTGGTCTTTGATCTTGAAACGACCGGACTTTCACCGCGGCAGGGCCACCGGGTCATCGAGATCGGCGCGGTTGCCGTTGAACACGGCGCCGTCGTCGGGGAATTCACGACCCTGATCGACGCCGGGGTTCCGGTTCCACCCGTTGTGCAGGCGATCCACGGCATCACCGACGAGATGCTTGCCGGCCAGCCCAAACCGGAGGAGGTCTTACCGCTCTTCCGCAACTTCATTGCGGACAGTGTTTTGGTGGCCCACAACGCCGCCTTCGACCTCCGCTTTCTCCGCCACGAATTCGCCCGGCTGAAGATGGGACTTCCCAACCGGCACGTCTGCACATTGGAGATGAGCCGCCTCCGTTTCCCGCACCTGATCGACCGCACCCTGGAGACGGTTTACCTGCACCTCTTCCCCGAGGCTGGCCTCCATCGGCAGAACCACCGCGCCCTCGACGACGCCCGGATGACGGCGAAGATCTGGCTGAAGCTGGAGGGGGGATGACGGAAATACCAACATATTATCGGTACTGGGGAAAGACGGAAAGAGAGGGTGCTGGCTATCATCTCTTGCCGTATCACTGCCTGGATGTGGCGTTTGCGGTCGCGACGTATTGGGATCGCTGATGCGCCATAAGTTGTGTATGAAAGTGAGGTTTTACGTATGGAACCCAAGATGATAAAATCAAGTGTGCCGTCAGCCGATGTCAAACGACTGTGGGCAAAGAGCAATCCACGGCATCCCTTGTGGAAGCACATGATGGATGCGTCAGCCGTTTCGCTTGCCTTGAGTCCGCCTGTCGTTAGTTTTGGCTGGACGCCGAACGTTACGGCGTTTCTTGTCGGACTTCACGACGTGGGCAAGGCTGACTCATGTTTCCAACACCAGATACCGGACTTCTCATCAGAGTTGTCGAGCGCTGGCTATAAGACCACAGACGACGCCCGATGCCGACATGAGCGCATTTCCTTTAGGTTTATCAAAAAGAGGCTTGTTTCGGATAAAATAGACAACTTTACAGCCGACGCAATTGCTCGAACTGTGGTTGCCCATCACGGATACTGGAATGAAGCGGCCCGCGATGTAGGGCCGGAGTATGCGGAAGCGCAAGACCAGCTTTGCCGGATGCTCCAGCAGGTACTTGGCGTAGAAGCATTTTCTTGTGAGAGCCCGGTTGACCTCAGTGCCTTCGGGATGCGTCTTGCAGGCCATCTTGTTCTCAGTGACTGGATTGCGAGCAATGAGGAGTTCTTCGGTGATTCCCGGCTAAAAGATATAGACGATCCGGAAGAGTACTTCGCGAGAGCGAGAGTCTTGGCGGGTGAGTGGATAGACAAGCTTGACTTGAGGCGAGATAGGCAAGCGGGGAGAGCATCAAGTATCGTAGAGGAACCTCGGCCCATCCAGCAGATTTTGTTGGAGAAGAACATCCCTCCATGTCTGGTCATTATTGAAGCCCCGATGGGTGAGGGCAAGACGGAAGCGGCTTGGATTCTGGCAGAGAAATGGCGGGACAAAGGCTATTATGGCATGTATATGGCTCTGCCCACCATGGCAACAAGCGATTCGTTGCACAGCAGGTACCGCGATGACTACCTCACAAAGCTAAATCGTGGGAAAGACGTTAAACTCGTTCACGGTATGGCGTGGCTGCGAGATGAAAAGGAACCAAAGACGCTGTCGCAAAACGGCGAGCCGGGGGATGACAAATCCTCTGCCGCCGCGTGGTTCCGACCTACACGCCGGGCCTTGCTCGCGGCCCACGGGGTGGGAACGATAGATCAGGCGATGCTTGCGGGCATGAACGTCAAGTTTGGCTTCCTGCGTCTTTCGGGACTCGCAGATCGGGTGCTTGTCATTGATGAGGTGCACGCCTATGACGCATACATGAGCGCAATTATCGCCCGGTTGCTCCAGTGGTGCGCGTGTCTAAAGATTCCCGTGATCCTGCTCTCCGCCACACTGTCTGCAAAGCAGCGTGGAGAAATGATAGAGGCGTACGGAGCAACGGGCGGTGATCCGGGACCGACTGCGCCGTATCCCCTTATCACGGTCGCAGAGCTGGGGAAGAAAGTGTGGCCCCCCATAATGCCCAACGCTTCATCGCGCCGAATATTACATGTTGAGTCTCATAAAGGGCTACTGGGTAACGCTAAGAAGACGGCCGCGAAAGCAGTTGAACTGGTTAAGGATGGGGGATGCTGTTGCGTTATCTTGAACACAGTCAAACAAGCCCAGGTGGTGTACGAGGAACTCAAGAAGTTCCCATCAAATGAAAAGCTTCTTTTTCACGCCCGCTTCGCGGCATCCGATCGTAAGGAGATCACAGAGAAGGTCCTCGATCTGTTTGGTAAGGGACACTGGGGAGGCGAAGGCGATGAGCGCCGATTTGTTCCTCCGAACCGTCCCACAAAGTACATTCTGGTTGCAACTCAAGTTGTTGAACAAAGCCTTGACGTGGACTTCGACTACATGATCAGTGAGCTTGCCCCAATCGATCTGCTGCTTCAACGAAGCGGCCGGATAAAGCGGCACTCCCGCGACAATAATGGGAACCTCGTTGACGGTGCGGACCAACGTGGAGAGCCAATAATTCATATCCTTACCCCGAAAACTGAAGCCAACAAATCTCCCAAAATTGATACGAAAAAAACAGTATATCAGGAATACCCTCTCCTGCGAACACTGGAGGTCTTGGACGGCAAGAAACGAATCGATTTACCGAAAGAATTCCGTTCTCTCATTGAAGCCGTGTATGGCAAGAGCTCATCGACATGCATCTCCGACGATCTGGAGGGGACGAGACTGGCATGGAAGGGCTTCCAGTTGGATTTGGCAGCACAGGCGGGGCAGTTTCTCCTCTGTGAACCGATGGCCGACGAATTCGACCCCGTCGGAGCAGATGAGGTGGGTGACGACAGCGATGATGGCAACGGATGGCGTGCGCGAACGCGCTTGGGCTTGGAGGATGTGCTCGTGATCCCGGTAGAGCCTGACGAGCTTCCGACCCTGACTGCCGGGGACGTGGACGGAGACAAGGTCAAGGAACTGTACAAGCGCAGCGTCAAGATTCCTCCTCACCCTGGCTACTGGCCGCCAAGAACGGACGATAAGAAAGTGAAACCGGTGTTGATGAGTACAGGACGACTTCGAGGTGCTTGGCTCTTGCCGGTCAAGAGAGACGACAATGGGTGGTCGTGGTCAGGTGTAAAGGATGACAAGAAATCCTACGTAATCAAATATGACCGAACTATCGGACTGATACATGGAGGTGAGAAATGAGAGGCCATCACTCTTACAACCTTCTTTCCAAACGGTGGATTCCGGTCACTTGGCGTAATGATGTGGCTGAACCGAAAAAACCAAAAGTAGGTATCACGGAGCTCCTGCACCGCAGCCACGAAATCAGATGTATCTCTCACACCTCACCGTTCATCGAGTTCGGTCTACATCGATTACTGATCACAATTATATTAGACGCTTATACTATGGCTGGCAAGCGGCCAACGGTCGGCAAAATGAGGGCGATGGTCGAGAGAGGCTTCTTCAATGATCTAATTTTGAGAGAATATCTCGAAACTTATGAGGAAGGCTTTGATCTTTGGTCCGATAAACACCCATTCCTTCAGATGTCCACGGCCGATGGAAAATCCGATGAAATCGCGAAGATGATCGCCCCAATACCGAGTGGAACGAAGATTACTTTTTGGCATCATTATTTTGAGAATGAGACATCTCTTGATGAGGGGGAGGCAGCCCGAGAACTGTGCGCAACCTTTCCATTCTGCTTTGATTACGCGCCAAAAGATATCTGTACCATCGGGGGTGATCCGCCTCTTTACATCCTCGTGTATGGGGAATCCGTATTCGAAACCTTAATATTCAACTTGCCAAGACCGAGCGGGCGTTTAACCGTCCAGCAAGAAATTGAAGGCGGGCCGCTATGGCGCTCCCCAGTTGATAATCCCGCAGTCGTTCCTGCATCACCCACAATCACTCAAGGATGGACATGGCCAGTAAGACAAATCCATCTCAGACGAAGCGAAGCTTCCTCAGCAACCGCCACGGCAGTCAATATTTCTGGAGCCAGCAAAACGTTAGCAAGGGGGATCGTTAGAGGCTGGCGGGACCCCAATGCCGGTGTCATCACTGATTCGACGGGCCTTCGGCATATTCGCCCCAATGACCTGTTTCCGGATTTTGGCCGGTCCACGAGTGCATGCACTCCTGCCATACTTTGGCGGGACCTTGTTCCCATGTGCTTCGTTGGATCAGAAGGAGAGGTGTTGCGTGGGCAACGAGTTCGTTCACGGCCCGAGGTGATAACGAATGCATTGCGGATTATGGATGGGAGGGTAATCCGATTTGCTGCGTATGGTTTCATTGATAAAGGAGGCAAGAACAAGGTGTTTCGGACATGGTTCCGATCGGTCCTCATATTTCCAACCGAAGTGGCACGAGATAGCCGGTTTGCCGCACGCGCAATCGACACGTTTAGGATTACGCAAAAGGTTGCTGATGTTCTGCAGACTGCGTTACGGATGATTCGCGCTCCTTCAGAGGTAAAGAAAACAGCACGAAAGACTACGCATCGAGCTGAGATTGACACCCTTAGCCGCTTCTGGCAATGTTTGGAGCTACCCCTGTCAGGTACTTACCTGGAGGCTCTCGGGGGTGGCGACCAAGCGGCTGAACAGGAACTCTGGGACGTGATTCGCAGAGAGGCACGCGACGCATTCACCCGTGCGACCGGCCCACAGCGGCGCACCGCTGATGGTCTTTTTCGCATTGCTAATGCAACCAACTGGTTTGAGGGACGACTGAAATATCTTTTACCAAAGCCGGGAAAGGAGAAGTGCCTATGAAAAAGGAAGACCCGTTTATCAGATACCTATACTTGCTTAAGTACGAGGGTACCGGCACTCTCGCCGCTCTGCGACGGGCCTGCGGGCAGCGACTTGCCGCAAGCCGGAATTGTCAATGGTTCGCCAGTATCAGTACTCATCCAGCCGATTTCCTTACGGCAACCCTTGCTGCACAATACCCATCGGCGAGAATACAAGGCGGGCAGCATCATCGGGAGTATGAACATCAAGGCTCCATTGGAGCGGCATGGGCAAGATACTGCTGCGAAAGCGCTCCAGAGCAAAATCCAGCCATCTTTTATCGCGACCGACAGGTTGACCTTGAAAGGGGCCAGACCCCAAAACCACCACCCAGTATGCATGAACGATTTCGTACGCTTCTCGATGCTGAACTGGTGGTGGATGGAACGGGGGAACTCGCGCATCGCCTGTGCGGACTGGTGCGCATGTTGGTCGCAGGAGAGGTACCTATTGATGTCATTCAACTCGCCCATGACCTGCGTGGCTGGCGAGCAGATAATCGATACGTTCAAGAACGCTGGGCTAAGGCATTCTATAGCCCGTCTAAAGGTAAGAGCGATATTGTGACATTGGATGAGCAAACAGAAACTGAAGACATTCAAGATGAGGAGGACGAAAATGCTGATTGAAGTGCATATTATTCAGAATCATGCTCCAAGCAATCTCAACCGTGACGAGTCAGGAAGCCCCAAGAGCGCATATTTCGGCGGGTATCGCCGTGCCCGCATTTCGAGCCAATGCCTCAAACGGGCCTACCGTACGTCGAAGACGTTCCGCGACGAGGTAGACAAGGAACTTGGAATGCACACAACCTCAATGCCAGACGAGGTCATTCGGAGGGTGTTAAACAAAGGAGTCACCCTGTCTCCGGACGAAAAGATCAACCTCAAGGGGCTGTTGAAGAAAGTGATCAAAAGAGGGGGAGGCGACACCTCATCTCCAGATTGGGATGACAAAACAAAGAGTCAAGAAGTGGATAAATCGGAAGCATCGAAAGATAGGTTGAAGACGGCGCAGAGCGTGTTCTGGCGGGAAAGAGAACTCGACACTTTGGCAGAAGGTATTAAAGACTGGGCGGGGACCGACAGGAAAAAGGACTTTGATCCTAAGATTGTATTGAAACCTGCGGGCTTAGGCTGGGCAGGAATCCCTATCGACATGGCGCTTTTTGGCAGAATGATAACCAGTGATCTTATGCACAACATAGAGGCCAGCAGCCAGTTTGCCCATGCCATAAGCACTCACGAATTTACTCGTGAATTCGATCTCTGGACCCGCGTGGATGACCGGCGTGACAAACGGCTGGATTGGTATCGTGATGCCTTTGGTGCGGAAGAGAAGCTGGAAACTGGCACGGACGGAATGGGCGATGCCGAGTTCACATCAGCCTGCTTCTATAGTTACTTCAATATGGATTTCGATGCCTTAACCGACAACCTAACTGGCAAAGCGATCAATAATAGGCTACAAGTCACTGACGAAGATCAGAAGAAAGCGAAGAATCGTGCCTGCAATGCCGTGATAGGCCTCCTCAAAGCCGCGATCTTCGAGCGACCCACCGGGAAGTTCAACTCCATGGCGACCCCCTCGCTTCCAGCGCTCGTGTTGGTAGAGATTCGTGATAGCCACGTGCCTGTCAGTTACACCGACGCCTTTGCGAAGCCGGTCGATCCCAAGAACGAAGAAACGTTCTTGGATAACGGCCAAATTCAGCATGTGGACTTACCTATTGAGTCTGCAACACGCCTTATCAAAGAGGCAAACCGTATTACAACAGCTTTCTGCCGCAGCGCGGTAAATCGGTTACTATTTACCGGAGGAAGGAAGATAGGAACGTCACTTGATGAACTCGACTCCGCACCTGTCAATTCTGTAGATACAGTCCAAGATCTTATTGCAGGACTTAGAGGGGCTCTTGGATGCCCTCAGGAGAAAAAAGATGTCTGAGCAAATTCTATTTCTTCGCTTGGAAGGTCCCTTACAAAGCTGGGGTTTGCGTTCGCGCTGGTCGCGCAGAGACACAGGACCGGAACCGACGAAGTCCGCGATAATCGGCCTTCTCGGATGCGCCGCGGGGATACTTCGCCCTGATTGGCGGTCGGATGACCAGCCCGACATGAGGTTAGAACAGTGGGATAACGTCTTGAATTTTGGTGTTAGGATTGATCGGCCTGGAATGATCGAGACGGATTATCATACTGTCCAAGGGCGACATTGGCAGGCAGATGGAAAGATGAAGACGGGATTATCTCGTAGTGGGACGACGCCTAATAAGGCTGAGAATGAGCCGCCGCACACTGAAATCACTTGGCGCGACTACCTGCACGATGCAGCATTTCTTGTTGCTCTGTCTGTAAAGCCTGTGCATCAAGCAGATAACCACGATCTTCTTGAAACTTTCAAGAGCCATTTGGAGCGCCCCAAGTGGCCGCTTTATCTTGGACGGAAAAGTTGCGTGCCTTCTCGCCCGATTTTCGACCGGTTGGCGAACGAATATCAAGACATCAAGAGTGCTCTTTGCACAGAGCCTTGGTCCGCCCCCCTATCCACCAAGGAGCGTAAAGCCATCCAAAAAGGCAAACGGGCACCAAAGCTTTTGGCATGGTTTGAGTGTTCTGACGGTGACTATGAACGGCAGGATGCCATGCGACTGAATCAACTCCGCTTCTACGACTTTCGCAGATGCAAGCGCATTGAGATTGATGTCAACTCGATCTCTTGGAGGATTTCATGAGTCTCTATCTCTCCCGAACCATCCGTCGGGCACTGTTACTCTGGGCGGTCATGCCTATGAAGCAATCAGGGATTGCTCCTTGGACTCATCAACCGCGCCAATTTGCCGGGCACAACCGCTATATCCACGGAGGTGAACATGTATCTGACTAAAATACTGATAAAAGATTCTACCTGCCGCAATCCCTATGAGATCCACCGGGCATTGTGGACGCTGTTTCCGGAAAATGAGGATGCCGGCCGTGATTTTCTTTTTCGTGTCGGGCATTCGGATCGGGATCATGCCGAGATTCTGATGCAATCGGTCAGAGAACCGGAACGATCATCAATTATGGTGCAAATACTGGCGTGCAAGGAATATCCGCTGCTGTTTAGCCCAAGACAGCGGTTACGTTTTATGTTGATTGCCAACCCGGTAAAAACAATCAGTGATGAAATGGGGCGTAAAGATGCGGACGGCGAAACGAAGAAATGTCGCGTACCTCTTATCCGCGAAGAGGAACAGCGGTCCTGGATAGAGCGTAAGCTTCAGAACGCCGCATCACTTGAGATGCTTGTCATAGATCCTGTATTTCCGATAAAATTCAGGAAAAACGGGGAAGACCGGGCCGGGAAAATCCAGCCGGTTCGCTTTCAAGGCGTCTTGAAAGTTGAGGAGCCGGAAGCCGTAATGGAATTGATCCAAAAGGGCATCGGTCCCGCCAAGGCTTTTGGTTGCGGTCTCCTTTCGTTAGCGAAGGCATGATCATGCCAATTTCTAAAACGGGAGAGAGCACCATGGAAAACAAGAGAGCTCTTTTTCGAGGCAGCGGTATCCGCAAAACGTTTCAAAACAACGAATGGTGGTTTGTGATTGATGATGGGGCCGGGTCATTTTGTAAGGAAATTACCTGACCGAACCGGAGAGCAGGAAACGACTGAAACCATGGAATGAGTAATGGTGCTGATATGATGACCTTAAAACAGTTCTCGTCGGGTCTCGACGCCGTCCCCATAGCAACTTCCTGGTATCTGGCCGACATCGGTGAAGCGAAAGGGAAACAGGATCTTTATAAAAGACAGTCGCCGCAAAGGTTGAAATCCCTGAAAGAACATGCCCTGATTGAGAGCGCGGTTTCGTCCAACCGCATCGAAGGAGTTGATGTCGATCATAAACGCATCGGCACCATCATCTTCGGCAAATCGCTTCTTCACGACCGCTCGGAAGAAGAGGTTCGCGGCTATCGGGAAGCCCTCAACCTCATCCACGATGCGGGGCCAAAGCTGGCCATTACGGAGGATAGCTGCCGGAAGTTGCACCGTCTGACACGCGGCGAGATATGGGATGCCGGTCAATACAAAGAAAAAGACAGCGACATCATCGAAAAACGAATGAACGGCACATCCCTCATCAGATTTCGAACCGTTGCAGCGGATAAAACCCCTGTCTGTATGAAAGCGCTGATAGATTCATGGCGCGACTGCATCGGTGAAGCAAAGGTGCCTCCGATCATAGCGATGGCGGCGTTCAACCTGGATTTTTTATGCATCCACCCATTCCGGGACGGAAACGGCAGAGTATCGAGGCTGCTGATGCTTCTACAGTGTTATCAACTGGGGATCGAGGTCGGAAGGTTCATCAGCCTCGAACGTCTGATCGAGCAGAACAAACAAAGGTATTACGAAACCTTGAATATGAGTTCCGAAGGTTGGCATGAAGGCAGGCACAACCCTTGGCATTACATCAACTTCATCAGTTTCATCCTCAAGAGCGCGTACAGGGAATTCGAAGAAAGGTTGGGCAGTCTGCCGAGGCCAAGAGGAGAGAAGACATCGTTGATACGGGACGCAATCAAAGGCTTTGCCGGCGATTTCAGCGTCGGCGACATCCAACGGGAATGTCCCGGCGTCGGGATTGATATGATCCGCAGGGTGCTTAAGGATCTCCAGGGTCAGGGAGTCGTTGGATGTCTGGGACGCGGCAAAAACGCAAAGTGGAACAAAATCGGGAATTAGGTAATAACTGTAGTTAATAGGTAATATATTAGGTAACAAACGGTCTGGGCACCGTTCCCTTGTCTGCGAATACTTGCCGTAGATAAGCGAATTTATTCGGAAAGAAATTGAAGAGAGGGAGGGCAAGCAGCTTGTCTCGCCGGAGAATTACCTTAGCGAACCGGAGAGCAGGAATATTTTGCTGAAAAAATGACCGAACCCATTCTGCCACCGCTAAAGCCGATCCCTATCAAGGACCGCATCTCCATCCTGTTTGTTGAGAAAGGCAACCTCGACGTGCTCGATGGCGCTTTTGTCGTCGTCGATAAGAATGGCGTCCGTACCCACATCCCCGTCGGCGGTGTGGCCTGTCTCATGCTGGAACCGGGTTCGCGCGTCTCTCATGCGGCCGTGACCCTTGCTTCCCGGGTGGGGTGTCTCCTTGTGTGGGTCGGCGACGGCGGGGTCCGCCTCTACGCGGCCGGTCAACCCGGCGGGGCGCGGGCGGATCGGCTCCTTTACCAGGCGAAGCTGGCTCTGGACGATGCGGCCCGGCTGAAGGTTGTCCGCAAGATGTACGCGATGCGCTTTAAGGAAGAACCGCCGGAGAGGCGAAGCGTCGAACAGTTGCGGGGGATCGAAGGGGTCCGGGTGCGCAAGATGTATGAACTCTTGGCACGGCAGTACCGCGTGGAATGGAGAAGTCGCAATTACGACCATACCGAATGGGAAAGCGGCGACATCCCCAACCGATGCCTAAGTTCAGCGACAGCCTGTCTTTACGGCATCTGCGAAGCGGCCATCCTGGCGGCGGGCTATGCTCCGGCGATCGGGTTCATCCACACAGGAAAACCCCAGTCCTTCGTGTACGACATCGCTGATATCTTCAAGTTTGAAACCGTCGTGCCGATGGCCTTCCGCACCGCAGCCAGGAAACCCCGAGAACCAGAACGGGAGGTTCGACTGGCCTGTCGGGATTCTTTCCGCCAGGCCCGAATCCTTAACCGAATCATCCCAACCATCGAAGAGATCCTGGCCGCAGGAGAGGTATCCATTCCCAAACCTCACGAAGAGGCGGTTGACGTCGCGATTCCGAACAAGGAGGGCATGGGGGATGCTGGTCACCGTGGTTGAAAACGCACCGCCGCGCCTGAGAGGAAGGCTGGCCATCTGGCTGTTGGAGGTCCGTGCCGGTGTGTATGTGGGCAAGGTGACCAAGCGGGTGCGAGAGATGATTTGGGAGCAGGTCGAAAAGGGGATCGGAGAAGGCAATGCCGTCATGGCTTGGAGCACCAACACAGAATCGGGTTTTGACTTCATGACCCTGGGCGCCAACCGCCGTATCCCGGTAATGATGGATGGGATCAATCTGGTCTCATTTCTGCCGGAGGAAGGAATGCAGCCCCATGCAATGGAGGATTGATTTATGCAGGTAATTACAGTCAGGCCAAATTTGAGGGGATTTTTCGGTGGAAATTTCGGTGCAGTATTTGTTGTATAATCCCAGATTTTCCATTAGGAGATT
>DIKL01000015.1 GCA_002424545.1 Syntrophaceae bacterium UBA5619 | reverse complement strand
TTTGACTTTTTACGAGGTCATCAATCGTTTATTCTTTAAGGATCGGATCGGCCGAACGTCAACAACATGCGTATCGACCTGAGTAAATCCAACACCATGATAATGCTGTGATCTTACCGAATTCGGGTTTAATATAGCCATCGATTTTGGGTTGTCAAGTCGGGGGCAGCCGAACAGTTTCGGGGCTATGTGAGGCGGATCAAAAATGATCGGACGCCGGGCGTACAAGAACCGGAGAGCGGGACAGTCCTGGAAATCCGCCTGGTGGAGCGGTTCGCAGGGCACGCCGAGGATGAATGTTTTGGATCGCGGGATGCTTTCCGGGTCAACGGTCCGTCAAGGATTGTAGAGCGGATCGGTCCCGCGAAGCAGACGGGACATCTCCGCATGGATCAGGCCGTTGGATGCAAGGATATTCGGCGACGTCAGCGAAAAGGGGCCGCCCCACAGGTCGGTCACGATGCCTCCCGCCTCCTGAACGAGGAGGAGGCCGGCCGCCATGTCCCAGGGCATCAATTTCAGCTCCCAGAAGCCGTCGAACCGGCCCGCCGCAAGACAGGCCAGATCAAAGGCGGCCGATCCGGCCCGGCGGACCGCCTGGGCGTTCATGGCCATCGCCTCGAAGTAATTGATGTTGTTGTTCCGGTCTTCCCTGAGATCATAGGGAAATCCGGTCGCCAATAGACTACGGGACAGCTCCGCCGTTCGGGATACGGTCAGACGCCGGCCGTTCAGAAAGGCGCCCTTTCCCCTCTCCGCAATGAACAGTTCGTTCATCATCGGGTTGTAGACGGCGCCGAGTCGGATCGTCCCTTCGCACTCCAGAGCGATGGAGACGCAGAAGACCGGATAGCCGTGGGCGTAGTTCGTCGTTCCGTCGAGCGGATCGATGATCCAGCGAAAAGGGGATCCGTTTCCCGTCTCCGCGGACTCTTCCGCCAGGATGCCGTGTTCGGGATAACGGCTTCGGATCCGTTTGATGATCAGCGCCTCGGAAAGGCGATCCGCTTCGGTGACCAGGTTGATATCTCCCTTGTACTCCACCGTGTGACATTCGCCGATCCTCTCCCGGAGGAAACTTCCCGCCTCCCGGATGGTCTCCTCGATGAATTCCCGATACCGATCCATGGTTTCCCGCCTTTCCATCCAAATTTTGCGGGTCATCCCATCACAAAAAAAGACAAAAAACCAGCCCGAACTTTGGCGCTCCGGCGATCGACATCGTAGCGTCCATCATCTTTCTGTTGCGCGTCCGCCGAAATGGTGCTAATGGTATCGATGGTTTACAAGAGGATAGGTGGCATGAACGAGGAGAAAGACATTTCAACGGGAGAGACACCGTCTCCGCAGCAGGGCATTCAGGATTTGAAAAGCGTGCGCGAGGAGCGCGGTCTTTCTCTGCCTGACGTCTTCGATAGGACACGGGTCAGCATCATCAATCTCGAGGCATTGGAACAGGGCGATTTTGACCGTCTTCCGCCTCCCGTTTATGCGCGAAATTTCATCCGAAAATACGCCCGCGCGGTCGGGATCGACGAAAAACCGATTCTCGACCGTTATGCAAGACACTTGGACACTCTCCATCCGCCTTCGGAGGAGAAAAAAGTTCAGAAACCTTGGCCGGAAGCCAATCGGCGTTACCCGTTCCTTTTCATGAGCCTTGCGGCAGTGATCCTCGCGGGAATTCTGGTCTCGGCGCTCTTCCTGTATGACCAGGCCGGGAGTCCGCCTTCATCCGCTCCTGCCGCAGCGGTCGAATCGTCACCGGAACCGGCGACGCCCGTTGCGGAAAACACCGCGACCGTCTCAACCTCAACCCCGCCGGCCCCGGAAATGAACCCGGTTTCGGCCGCCCCCCCGGTCTCATTGGAAAAGACGACGATTCCCGCCGTCTCCCCCGCGGGAAAGATGTACCATCTCGTCTTCGACGCCCGAGAACTGACCTGGATTCGAATCACGGAAGACCAAAACCCCCCGTATCAGGTCCTCCTGAAACCGGGCGAGAGAATCGAGCGAATGGCCTCCGAGTTCTTCCTGCTCGACATCGGGAACGCAGGGGGGATCCATCTCACCTTTCAGGGAAAGCCGCTGGGAAGCCTTGGAAAACCGGGGCAGATCATCCATATCCGTTTGCCCGAGAAGGATTCGCAGAAAAAACCCTGAGTAAGTTCCAGTTTGACAATGCGCGAACGATCGTCTAAGATTGACCGCAAGAAACGAAAGCAATGAGGATGAGAAGATATGTTTGGAATAGGTATGCCCGAGCTGCTGATTATTCTGGTGATCATCCTGATCATCTTCGGCGCCGGCAAGCTTCCTGAGATCGGCGGGGCACTGGGACGGGGGATCAAGAATTTCAAGAAGGCCACCCGCGAGCCGAACGAGATCGACGTCACACCGAACACCGAAAAGAAAGCGGACGAGAAGAAGCCCTGAATCCCGCTAAAACGGAACGTCCTCCTCGGAGAGGGGCGCGTCCGCACCGGGCGAAGAAAGCGGCGGCTCCTCCTGTGACGTATCCTGGCTCCGTTGACCCTTCGAATCGAGCATTTGCATATTGGTGGCGACGATCTCCGTCGTGGACCGTTTGTTTCCTTCCTTGTCCTCCCAACCCCTTGTCTGCAAGCGCCCTTCGAGATAAACCAGCTTCCCCTTGACGAGGTACTTGCCGCAGATCTCGGCCAATTTCCCGAAGGCAACGATTCGATGCCACTCGGTTTTCTGAACCTTCTCTCCGTTCTTGTCCTTCCTCTGCTCGTCCGTCGCTATCCGGAAATTGGTCACCATCGCCCCATCCGGCGTATACCGCACTTCCGGGTCCGCACCCAACCTGCCCACCAAGATCGCCTTGTTGATCATCGTCTCCCCCTTTGAAAAACCATTCTGTGGATCCGATCATACACAAAACCCCCACCGGCCGCAACACGAAAGTGGCTGCCCATCATCATCTGCCCCCTCGGCCGGGCAACCGGATTGCGAAAGGGTCTTCAAAAAGTCGCCGTCTTCCTTCCCGGTCCGCAGCCGGCATCTCAATTCATCCTTGACTATTACGGAAAAAAAATATAGTCGATTCCAGTTTATATCAAATGGACACGGTCGAGGAAACATGGATGAAATAAGTGAACTTCTAAAGAAACGCAGAGAGAAGATCGATTCCCTGAAGGCCGACGGAATCGACCTCTATCCCAACGACGCCCGCGTCGGAGAAACCACGGCGGCGATCAGCGAGCGATACGGGCAAATGACCCCTGAAGCGCTGGAAATGGTTACGGAACGATTCACCCTCGCGGGCCGTCTGATGGCTGTCCGCGATTTCGGCAAGGGCGCCTTCATCAGCATCCAGGACCGCAAGGGACGGCTCCAGGCCTTTCTCCGAAAAAACCAGGTGGGCGAGCGGGCCTTTGCTTTGTTCAAGCGGCTCGATATCGGCGACATCGTCTGGCTTGCCGGGCGGGTTTTCAAAACCCGAACCGGAGAATTGACGATCGACGTCGAGGAGAACGGCCTGCGGCTGCTCTCCAAATCGCTCCGTTCCCTGCCGGAGAAGTGGCACGGTCTCACGGACATCGAGATCCGTTACCGTCAGCGTCACCTCGACCTGATCGTCAATCCCGAAGTTCGCAAGGTTTTCCATCAGCGAAGCCGGATCATCAGCCTGATCCGGCGGTTCATGGAGGAGCGGGATTTCCTGGAGGTGGAAACCCCGATGATGCAGCCCAAGGCCGGCGGCGCCGTCGCGCGACCGTTCAAGACCTTTCACAACGCGCTCGGGATCAACCTCTTTCTCCGAATCGCCCCCGAGCTTTACCTCAAGCGACTGATCACCGGCGGCCTGGAGCGGGTTTTCGAGATCAACCGGAACTTCCGGAACGAAGGGATCTCCACCTTCCACAACCCCGAATTTACGATGATGGAGTTCTACCAAGCCTATGCGACCTACGAAGACCTGATGAAGATGACGGAAGAGCTGTTCGTTTTTGTCGCCCAAAACCTTTTCGATTCGCTCCGTTTCAACTATCAGGGAAAAGAGATCAACCTGACCCCGCCGTGGAGGCGTCTGACCGTCCGCGATGCGATCGTGGAAATCGGAGGGGTGGAAAGGACCGTCGTCGACGACGGCGTCCGGATGGCCGATCATGCCCGGAAACTGGGGATCGAGGTGAAGAAGAGCGATCCGCCCGGCAAGGTGCTGATGGCGATCTTCGATGAAACGGTGGAGAAGAATCTCGTTCAGCCGACCTTTATTACGCATTACCCCGTAGACGTCTCTCCCCTCTCCCGCAGAAACGCGGAAGACCCGACTCTGACCGACCGTTTCGAACTCTACGTCTGCGGCAAGGAGATCGCGAATGCCTTCTCCGAGTTGAACGACCCCGTCGACCAGCGCGGCAGGTTTGAGATGCAACTCCGGGAAAGGGAAGCCGGCGATCTGGAGGCCCATGAGATGGATGAGGATTACATCGGCGCCCTCGAATGCGGGATGCCGCCGACGGCAGGGGAGGGCATCGGCATCGACAGGCTCGTCATGCTCTTAACGGACTCCGCGTCTATCCGGGATGTGATCCTCTTCCCGCTTCTGCGGACCAGAGACGAATAGAGACCTCACCCAAACGAATATTGCGAGAACGGCATTCATGGCCTATGAATTTTTTATCAGCCTGCGCTACCTGCGGGCGAGACGGAAGCAGGTGTTCGTTTCCATCATCACGTTTATCTCGATCGCCGGAATCTTTCTCGGCGTCGCGGCGCTGATCATCGTGCTGGCCGTCATGAACGGCTTCGAGACCGATTTGCGCAACAAAATCCTGGGAATCAATTCCCATATCCTCATCATGGAATACAGCGGCGCGATGCGGGACCATCCGCGCGTCATGCGGGAGGCCGTTCAGGTCCCCGGCGTCGTCGCGGCGACCCCCTTCATCTACAGTCAGGCGATGCTGAAAAACGGCAGCAGCGTCACCGGGATCATCTTGCGGGGTCTCTCGACGGAGGACGCCCTGAAGGTGATCCATTTGGGCAAGATCCGGGAAGGCAAGTTCGAAGACCTCGGAAACGAGGGCAGAAAACTCCCCGGTTTGAAGCCGGAATTCGCCGATCTGCCCGGGATCCTCATCGGGCGCGAGCTTGCGAAGAATCTCGGGGTTTTTCTCCACGAAACGGTTCATGTCGTCTCCCCTTCCGGCGTCGCCACGCCGATGGGAATGGTTCCGCGGATGAAGCCTTTTTTGGTGGTCGGCATCTTCGAGTCCGGATTTTTCGAATATGACTCCACGCTTGCCTTCATCTCTCTCAAACACTGCCAGGAGTTCCTGGGCATGGGCGAGATGGTGACCGGGATCGAGATCCGCGTCGACGACATCTACCGGGCCGACCGGATCGCGAAACAGATCGAACAGAAATTGGGATTCCCCTACTGGGGCCGCAACTGGATGGAAATGAACAAGAACCTTTTTGCGGCGCTGAAACTGGAAAAACGGGTCATGTTCATCATCCTGTCCTTGATCGTTCTCGTCGCGGCCTTCAACATCATCAGCGCACTGATCATGATCGTTATGGAAAAGAACAAGGATATAGCGATATTAAAGACGATGGGCGCCACCCGGGCGGGAATCATGAAGATCTTCGTCTTTCAGGGGCTGATCGTGGGGGCAATCGGCACCCTGCTCGGATGCATCGCCGGGCTCGCCGTCGCCTTCAATCTGGAGACCCTCTCCCGCTTTGT
Source organism: Syntrophaceae bacterium UBA5619 (assembly GCA_002424545.1). Taxonomy (GTDB): domain Bacteria; phylum Desulfobacterota; class Syntrophia; order Syntrophales; family UBA5619; genus UBA5619. The sequence goes on along the minus strand of DIKL01000015.1, from coordinate 8,831 downwards.
GGAAAACCTGTTCGGCTTCAAAATCCTCCCGGGCGATGTCTATTATCTGAGCGAACTCCCCTCCCAGGTCAATTATGGGGATGTGGGAATCATCATCCTCGGAACGCTTTTGATCAGCCTTCTTTCGACCATTTACCCCTCCTGGCGGGCCTCTCGACTGGACCCGGTGGAGGCGTTGCGCTACGAATGAGGATAGAATAGCAAGAGATCGATATGATTCAGGTTCATAATCTCCAGAAAACCTTCGTCAAAGACGGTCAGCGGATCGAAGCCATCAAGGGCCTTGATTTTGAAATCGCCAAAGGGGGGTCCCTGGCCATCGTCGGGGTTTCCGGTGCGGGCAAGAGCACGCTGATGCACATCATCGGCACGCTCGATCACCCGACCTCGGGAAGCGTGCTCTTCGACGGCGTGGACGTCTTCCGCTGGCCGGAAAAGAGACTCGCCGCCTTTCGGAACCGGCAGATCGGCTTTGTTTTTCAGTTTCATAATCTCCTGCCGGAATTCACCGCGCTGGAAAACGCGATGATGCCCGCCCTCATCCAGCGGATGACGAAAGGCGAAGCGAAACGGCAGGCGGAAGCCATTCTGGAGGATGTGGGGCTGGGCGACCGGATCACCCACAAGCCGGGGGAGCTCTCCGGCGGGGAACAGCAACGCGTAGCCCTCGCCCGCGCGCTGATCCTCGAACCGAAGATCCTTCTCGCGGACGAACCGACGGGAAACCTTGACACGGAAACCGGAAAGAAGATAGAAGACATGTTAATTTCGTTAAACCGGACCAAGGGGATCACGTTGATCGTGGTCACGCACAATCCATCACTGGCCGACCGGATGTCCCAGCACATCGGTCTTCGCGACGGAAGGATTTATGACCGTGAATAAAAAATGGCTTATTTCATTCGTCACGGCGTTATGGATCATGATTTTCCTCGGACCGACGCCGGGAACATCCGCGGATAACATCAAGAAGGTCGCCGTCTTTCCATTTGATGTCCACAGCACCTCCCCGGGAAAAGCCGCCGGTCTTCAGGAAACCATCTATCGGGGAGTCACTGCGGAACTGCTGAAATCCAAAACCATCCGATTGGTTCCTCGGGAAGAGGTCACGGCCGGCATCAAGGGAAAACCTCTCAACGATGCCCTGCTGATCGCGGTCGGGGAAAAAGCCGGCGCCCTCTATGTCGTTTCGGGAAGCGTTTCCGAATTCGGGGACCGGATCAGCGTGGATGCCCGATTGATCGATCTCCGCGAAAGAAAGGCTCTGCCGGGGGTTTTTGTCCAGGGCCGCGGCCGGGAAAATCTGGGCGCCATTCTGGCCCAACTCCGGACGGAGATCCTGGCCCGCATCGCCTCCGATGAGCGGATTGCCCGTGTCGAGTTCAAGGGCAACCGGAAGATCGAGGCCAGCGCCATCCAGCAGGTCCTCAAGAGCGCCTCCGGAAAAATCTTTTCCGACGCGGATCTTTCCGACGACATCAAAGCCGTCTATAAAATGGGCTATTTCGATGATGTCACCGCGGAAGTGGCGGACGTTCCGGAAGGGAAGGCGATCGTTTTTGTCGTCGTAGAGAAACCGATGATCACGGAGATCCGCATTCAGGGAAACAAGGCGTTAAAAAAGGACGACATCGAAGGCGTCATGAGCGTCCGTAACCGGCAGACCGTGAACCCCGAAAAGCTAAAAGCCGACATGGAAAAGATCAAGGCCCTCTATGACGGCAAAGGCTACTACAACGCCGAGATCCGCTATGCGATCGAGAAGCCCGGCGAACGGGACGTTCAAATCGTCGTGGTCATCGTCGAAAACGAGAAGCTCTTTATCCGGGACATCAGCTTCGAGGGCAACCGGACCTTCACCACGAGGGAGCTGAAGAACATGATGACCACGAATGAATGGGGCATCTTCCACTTCTTCACGGATTCCGGCCTTCTTAAGAAGGAACAGTTGAAGCAGGATGTGGGAAAACTCAACGCCTTCTACATGAACAACGGTTTCATCAACGCGCAGATCGGCGAGCCGATCATCACGTACGACCGCGACGGAATACGCGTTAAAATCCCCGTCTCGGAGGGAAGACAGTTTCGCGTCGGCAAGGTCGAGATCACCGGGGATGAGATCAAAACCCCGCGTGCGGAGCTCCTGGCAAAGCTTCAGATCAGGAAGAGGGATTTCTACGACCGGGAAGCCATCATGAAGGACATCGATGCCCTGACGCAGGCGTGCAACGACGAGGGTTATGCCGGCGCCGACGTTGTCCCGCGCACCGAACCGCAGGAGAAAACACAAACCGTCGATGTGACCTACGTCATCAACAAGGCGAATCTCGTCTATTTCAACCGGATCAACATCACCGGCAACACCAAGACGAGAGACAAGGTCATCCGTCGGAAACTCTCCGTGGTCGAGGGGGATCTCTACAGCCGGACCAAGCTGAAGAACAGCTACATGGCCCTGAACCAACTGCGCTATTTCGAGGAAATCGATTTCCAGAGCGAGAAGGGTCCCGTCGAGAACCTGACGGACATCAACATCCGCGTCAAGGAGAAACCGACCGGGATGTTCAGCGTCGGCGCAGGATACAGCGCCCTCGACCATGCGATTGTTACGGCCCAGGTCGCCGAACAGAACCTCTTCGGACGGGGCCAGATCCTGAGCCTCAAGGCAAGCGTCGGAGGTAGCTCAACGCTCTACGACTTGTCCTTCGTCGAACCCTGGCTGTTCGACATTCCGCTCTGGAGCAAATTCGACCTCTGGAACTTCTACCGGGAATACGATTCTTACAACCTCGATACCAAGGGATTCAGCGCCACCCTGGGTTATCCCCTATGGCGACCGTATGTGACCGGATATGTCGGATACCGTCTGGCGCTCAACGATGTCAGGGACATTCTGGATACGGCCTCTTATTACATCAAAAAACAGGCGGGAGAGATGACGAGCAGCGGTGTCACCCTGACCGTGACACGAGATTCGACGGACGATCCGATATTCCCGTCCGGCGGGTCGAAGAACAGCGCCTCCGTGGAATACACCGGCGGCCCCCTCATGGGCGATGCCAGTTACACCCGTTACGGCGCCAGCACCTCCTGGTTTTTCCCGCTTCCGTTGGACACGGTCATCGGCGCCCGGGGACGGATAGGCTACATACAACCCAATGAGGGAAAAGAGGTGCCGATCTTTGAAAGGTACTATCTTGGAGGAATCAACTCCCTGCGAGGTCTCCGGGAGGTGGGGCCGAAGGATCCCGCGACGGGGGACGTGATCGGGGGGTTGACGATGTTGAATTTCAATATCGATTTTATCTTCCCGCTGATCAAAAACGCGGGAATGAAAGGGGTTGTCTTCTTCGATACCGGAAATTCATGGGAAAGCGGCTACCACCTCGGGGATATGCGGAGAACGGCGGGCGTCGGCATCCGCTGGTATTCGCCGATCGGTCCGCTGCGCCTGGAGTGGGGCTATGTTCTTGACAAAAAGGAGGATGAATCCCCCAGCCGGTGGGAATTCACAATCGGAATGTTCATGTAGAAAAACCGGAGCACCGAGGTTGTCTTCCGAACCATATTTGAACCAGGAAAGGGGAAATGTTTCATGAAAAGATTGGGATGGATCATTACAGGCATTGCGCTATTGGCGCTCGCATTCGCGGTCTCTCCCGCCGTTGCGGCCGAGAAGACGGGGTTCGTGGATGTTCGAGAGGTCATGCTCACCTCCAACGCCGGCAAAAAAGCGGCCGAGGATTTCAAAAAAGCCTTTGAGAAGGATAAGGCGGTCCTGGATGAAAAGCAAGCCGAGCTCAAGAAACTCGAGGATGAGCTCAAAAAGCAGAAACCACTCCTCAAGGAAGACGTGTTTAAGGAAAAGGAACTCGCCTTTCAGAAGAAAGTGCGGGACTTTCAAACCCTGCTCAAGGATTCCAACGAGGAGCTCCAGATCAAGGAGCAGGATCTCCAGAAGAAGATGATCCCCGAAATTCTGAAAATCATCCAGGCGATCGGCGATAAAGAGAAATACACGATGATCGTGGACATCAATGTCTTCCCCATCGCCTATTTCGCGAAGGAGAACGATCTGACAAAACGGGTGATCGAAGAATTCAACAAGACATACAAGCCCAAAAAGTAGTCGCAACGGAAAAACGGCATTGAAGAAAACATTACACGAGATCGCTTCATTTCTCAAAGGCAGCGTCAGCGGCGACGACGGGGTCATCATCGAACGGATTCGGTCGATCGACGAGGCCGGCCCCGGGGACCTCACTTTCGTGAGCAACCCGAAATACCGAAAAAGGCTGGACTCCACGGGCGCGAGCGCCATCCTCGTCGCCCCGGGGACCGTCTGTGCGGGGAAAAACCTGCTGTTCGTCGACGATCCCTACCTTGCGCTGGGTCGATTGCTTGTCTTGTTTCATCCCGAGGAGGAGGAAACCGCGGGAATCAGTCCGGAGGCAACCATCGAAGCGGGCGCCGACGTTTCACCGGAGGCGGTTGTCTATCCCGGCGTCCATGTATGCCGCGGCGCGCGGGTCGGGAAAAAAGTCGTACTCTATCCGGGGGTTTTTATCGGCAGGAATGCCGTGGTCGGCGACTCCTCGATCCTCTACCCGGCCGTCACCGTTTACCGGAGGTGTCTGATCGGCCGGCGGGTTGTTCTGCATGCCGGCGTCGTCGTCGGCAGCGATGGTTTCGGGTTTGCGCTGCCGGGACGGGAAAATGAGAAGATTCCCCAGGTCGGCTACGTCCAGATCGATGACGACGTCGAAATCGGCGCGAATACCACCATCGATCGCGGCACCCTCGGACGGACCTGGATCCGAAAAGGGGTGAAGATCGACAACCTCGTTCAGATCGCCCACAATGTGGAAATCGGGGAGTATTCCGTGATCGTCGCCCAGGTCGGAATTTCCGGCAGCGCGCAACTGGGCCAAGGGGTTGTTGTCGGCGGCCAGGTCGGGATCGTCGGCCACATCCGGATCGGGAACGGCGCCATGGCGGCCGCCCAGGCCGGCGTTCACAAGGATGTGCCTGCGGGCCAAATCGTCGCCGGATCTCCCCATATGCCGCACCGGGAGTGGCTGAAGATGGAGGCGTGCCTGCCGAAACTCCCGGAGATGCGCGGAAACCTTGCCGATTTGCAACGGCGGGTTGCGGCCCTAGAGAAAATCATAGAAAAGGAACATCCATGAAGATTCACCCCACGGCGATCATCTCCCCCGACGCTGCGCTTGCGGAAGGGGTTGAGGTCGGACCGTACAGTATCATCGGCCCCGACGTACATATCGGCAAGAACACCCATATCGGCCCCCATGTGGTCATCGAGAACCGTGCGGATATCGGCGAAGAAAACCGAATCGCCCAGTTCGCCTCCATCGGCGGCGATCCCCAGGATCTGAAATATCGTGGAGAGCCGACGCGAGTCGTCATCGGCAACGGCAACACGATTCGGGAATACGTCACGATCAGCCGGGCCACGATCCATGACATCGGCGTTACGATGATCGGCGACCACAACCTGCTGATGGCCTACTGTCATGTCGCCCACAACTGTAAACTGGGAAACCATATCGTCATGGCGAATGCGGCGAATCTCGCCGGCCACATCCATGTGGAAGACCACGCGATCATCGGCGGGCTGACGGGGATCCACCAATTCACCAGGATCGGCGCCCACTGCATCATCGGCGGCTGCTCGGCGGTGACCAAGGACATCCCACCTTTCGTGATGGCCTCCGGCAACTTCGCCAAGCTCTTCGGTCTGAACATCATCGGCCTGACGCGCCGGGGATTTGCCGAGGAAACGATCGCGTCTCTCAAAGAGGCCTACCGGATCATTTTTCGTTCCTCGTTGCTGCTCGCCGCCGCCGTGCGAAAGGTCGAAGAGGATGTGGAAGATCTGCCCGAGGTCCGGCAGTTCCTCGATTTCATCCGAAAATCGGAAAGGGGAATCTGTCGATAAGACATTGAGCAATGATGGACAAGATCAGAATCGGGGTGGTGGGAACCGGCCATCTGGGCAGCTACCACATCCAGAAATACCTGAAAATACCGGGATGCGTGCTGGTCGGCGTCGCCGACCTCGTGGAAGAGAACGCCCGGAAGGCCGCCGCCGGTTGTCACTGTGAGGTCCTGACGGACTGCCGCGCGCTTCTGGGAAAGGTCGACGCCGTCTCGATCGCCGTGCCGACCGGCGCTCACCATGAGGTTGCCGCGATCTTTCTGGGAGCGGGGATTGATGTCCTGCTGGAAAAACCGATCGCCACGACGCTTGCCGAGGCGAATGAACTGATCGCATTGGCCGAAGCCAAAAGTCTGGTCTTCCAGATCGGCTTTGTCGAACGATTCAACCCGGCCGTCACGGCCCTCCGGTCGGTGATGGGGAGGCCCCTTTTCATCGAGTCGCACCGCCTCCACCCCTTTTTCGAACGCGGGACGGACGTGGACGTCATTCTCGATCTGATGGTCCATGACCTGGACATCATTCTCCATTTTGTCAAATCTCCGGTGGAGACCGTGGACGCCGTCGGGGTTTCGGTTCTCTCGGACAAAGTGGACATCGCCAATGCCCGCCTGACCTTTACCGGCGGCTGTGTGGCGAACATCACCGCGAGCCGGGTCACGGGAAAGATCATGCAGAAGATCCGATTCTTCGGCGTCGACGGGTATCACGCGGTGGATTTCAACAAACGGAAACTCGTATCACTGAACCGGCGAAACGGCGCCGGCGGGCAGATCGAGATTGCGGAGAATCCCGTCGAGGTCAAAGCGGTGGATCCGCTCGAGGAGGAGATCCGCTCCTTTGTCCGGGCCGTGGCCGACCGGACGCCCCCGCCGGTTCCTGGGCGGGACGGGCGGGATGCGCTGGAACTGGCCCTGCGGATCAACGAAGCGATCGTTCGAAACCGGGAACGGGCGCCTTTCCTCACCACCACGTCTTTGCACGGGACGACCGGAAAAGCTCGGAGTCAGCCGTGAGCGCGCGAAGGGTCATGATCGTGGCCGGAGAGGCTTCCGGCGACCTTCACGGCGGAAATCTCGTCCGGGAGATGCGTCGAATCGATCCGGACATCCGCTTCTCCGGCGTGGGAGGCAAACAGATGCAGGAAGCGGGGGTTGAACTCCTCGCCGACGCCGCGGACATGGCCGTGGTGGGACTCACGGAAGTGGGCTTCAAGCTCGGGATGATTCTCAGGGTCATGCGTCGCCTGAAGATCTCTTTGAAAAAGGACCCGCCCGATCTCGTCATCCTGATCGACTACCCGGATTTCAACCTTCCGCTGGCCCGCACCGCCAGGAAATGCGGCGTCAAGGTCCTCTACTACATCAGTCCCCAGGTGTGGGCCTGGCGAAAGGGCCGGATTGAAACGATTCGGAAAAACGTGGACCGGATGGTGGTCATCCTCCCGTTCGAGGAAAAATTCTACCGGGATGCCGGGGTCGATGTCAGCTTCGTCGGCCATCCGCTTCTGGATGAGGTGCGGAAAAAATACGAGCGACCGGCTGCGCTGAAGCGCTTCGGCCTGCGGGAAGAGGCAATCACGATTGCCATTCTCCCCGGCAGCCGCCGGAACGAGGTGGCCGCGCTGCTGCCGGAAATGCTCCGGGCCTGCCGGATCCTGACGGAGAAGATCTCTCCGCTCCAGTTCGTCTTGCCGATTGCCGGAACGCTCGATCCCGCCTTCGTCCGGGACATCCTCCGGCCGTTTCGCATCCGGGTGAACATCATTCCGGATGAGATCTACGACGTCATCGCCGTCGCCGACGCGGCGATGGTCGCCTCGGGAACCGCCACGCTGGAGACGGCGCTTCTGGAGACCCCGATGGTCGTGATCTATAAGGTCTCCGGTATTTCTTATGCCATCGGCCGGAGGTTCATCTCTGTGGACCACATCAGCCTGGTGAACCTTATCGCCGGCCGGACCCTCGTCCCCGAACTGATCCAGGCAGAGGCCAACCCGGAGCGGATCGCGGCAGAGGTGAGAGAAATCGTCACCCGAAGAGGAAAGGCGCGGGAGATGAGGGCCGCCCTCGCCGAAATCCGGGGAAAATTGGGAACGTCCGGAGCGTCGCAGCGGACGGCGCGGATCGCCTGCGACATGTTGTAACGGAGAATCCGGTGGACATTTTTAAAAGACTGCTCCATTTGGCAAAACCGCACACGCCCAGATTTTTGGCCGCCATGGTCTGCATGCTCGTTGTCGGCGCAACGACCTCGGCGCTCGCCTTTCTGGTCAAGCCGACCCTCGACGAGATTTTTCTGAAGCGGAACGCCGACATGCTGAAACTGATCCCGCTCGCCGTGATCGGGATTTATCTGCTCAAGGGTGCGTGCAGCTACTTCCAAACCATCCTGATGAACTTCATCGGACAGCGAATCGTTGCCGACCTGCGGGCGGAGCTCTACCGAAAAATCCAGCTCCAGTCCCTCGCCTTCTTCACCAAGAATCCGACCGGAACCCTCATGTCCCGAATCACCAACGATGTCGGATTCATCCAAGGCGCCGTTTCGGAAGCGGTCACCGCGCTGTTGAAGGACTCCTTCACGCTGCTGTGCCTCGTTTTTGTCATCTTCTACCGCGATTGGCAATTGGCCATTGTGGCGATGTTCGTTTTTCCGCTGGCCGTCTACCCCATCGCCAAATTCGGCCAGAAGATGCGACAGATCGCGACCCGGACGCAGGTCACGCTGGGAAGCCTCACCTCGCTCCTTCAGGAAACGATCTCCGGAACAAGAATCGTCAAGGCATTCAGCATGGAAGAGTACGAGGACAAAAGGTTCGGCGTGGAGAACGAGCGCCTGTTCCGACTTTCCCTGAAATCGATCTCGATCA
>DIKL01000074.1 GCA_002424545.1 Syntrophaceae bacterium UBA5619 | reverse complement strand
CGTCCAGGATCGCCTGCATGGCCGGTTCCTCGGAATCAAAGACGCGGGCCGGGCCGGTGTGTCGGAGCATCGTGTCGTCCACCGCGGAGCTCTTGACGACGGCCCCTTCCGGGGCGAGGTTTCCGAACAGGATGCTCAGGCCGCCGGTCGCGTGGTAGGGCTTCTCCAACGGACGGATGATTTCGGGATCGCGGACCTTTCGGCCCGCCAGGTTTTCTCCGACCTTCTTTCCGGTGACGGTCATCGCCTCCTGATGGATCATGCCGCCCCGGGAGAGCTCCTGCATCAGCGATTGAATCCCGCCCGCCAGGTGGAGCTGCTGGAGATCGTGGGGGCCGCCCGGCGCCATGGAGCAGAGGTGTGGGGTCTTGTTGCTGAAGGCGTTGAAGGTTTCGAGGGTGAGCGGGATCCCCGCCTCCTTGGCGATCGCCGGCAAATGAAGCGAGGTGTTGGTCGAACCGCCGAAGGCCAGGTCGACGCGGAGCGCGTTTTCGAAGGCCGCGGCCGTCAGGATGTCGGAGGGCTTGACGTCTCTCTCGACCAGTTCCATGACCTGCATGCCCGCTTCCTTCGCCAGCCGGATCCTCTCCGCCCAGACGGCGGGGATGGTCCCGTTTCCGGGAAGCCCCATCCCCAGCGCCTCGGTGAGGCAGTTCATCGAATTGGCCGTGAACATCCCCGCGCAGGAACCGACGCCCGGACAGGCGCAACCCTCCGCCTCGCGCAGCTCTTCCATCGTCATCGTCCCGACCTTGGCCCGGCCGACGTATTCGAAGAGCTTGATCAGGTCGGTCTTCTTGCCCTGGAAATCGCCGGAGAGCATCGGTCCGCCGCTGATGACGATCGTCGGGATATTCAGGCGCGCCGCGGCCATCAGCATCCCCGGGACGATCTTATCGCAGTTGGGAATCAGGACGAGGCCGTCGAAGGGGTAGGCCATCGCCATCGATTCGACGGAGTCGGCGATCAGTTCGCGCGAGCTCAGCGAGTACTTCATCCCCTCGTGGCCCATGACGATCCCGTCGCAGATCCCGATCGTGAAGAACTCCAGCGGCGTTCCGCCGGCCATCCGGACGCCGGCCTTGACCGCTTCCGAAATCTGGTGCAGATGCAGATGGCCCGGAATCACCTCATTGGCCGAGTTCGCAATGCCGATCATCGGCTGTTCGATTTCCCGGTCCGTCAGCCCCAACGCCTTGAACAGCGAGCGATGCGGCGCCCTCTCCAGCCCTTTTTTCATCCCATCCGAACGCATGATCGTTCCTCCTGGTTTTGTTTGGGTATTCGTCTTTTCCTGAAAAATCGACAAGGTTGATCCATTTCCTTCACAGCTCATGAATTCCTTAACACAGGCCATGCGGGGATTCAAGCCAATAATTGTATCCAATAATCACTTGTCCGTAAGAATCATCGCAGTCCGCAGGGAAGACGGACTATTGAAGATGAATATGCATATACATTAATAATCATTATGATATTTTTATAAAAAAATTGCTTGACAAGTCATTTCTACTGTAATAGACAGTTTTTAAATTCTGCAAAAACGGCATTATTTGGATACAATAATGATCGAAAAGCGATCCCAAAAGCAACCGAAAAACGGTATGTCCGTCCGGGAGAAAACCTACGAGCAACTGAAGAACGACATCTTTTCCGGTCGGTTCCTCCCCGGTGAACGCCTTGCCGAAGAGCATCTCGCCGAGGAGTTGGGTGTAAGCCGGACCCCGGTCAGGGAAGCGCTCCACAAACTCGAGCAGGACGGCCTGATTGAGCCCCTGGAGTCGCGGGGGTTCTGTATTCCCCATGATTCTCCGGAGGAGGTCGCGGACCTGTTCAACCTGCGGACGGCCCTGGAAGGGTACACCTTGAGGATCATCTGCGGACGGATCACCGATGAACAGATGAAGTTGCTCGAGGAGATCATGGATAAATCGGACGATGCCCTGCGCAGGGAAAGGCTCAACGAGGTCTTTCATTGGAATACCCAGTTTCACGACACCCTGCATGCCATGGTTGCGGACAACCGCCGATTCCACAGTCTTATCGTTAATATGAGGAAATACGTGCTGAGGTATCGCAAGGATACCCTTCAGTCCCTTGCTGCGGCGAAGAGGGCTGGCGACGGCCATCGTCAGATCATGCTGGCCCTGAAAATCAAAGACCCGGAGTTGTGTGAACGGGTTATGCGGATCCATATCCGTCAGTCCATGGATGACGCCCTCCAGGCCAAGCGCGGGGGAATATGAGGAAAAATGAAATGGGAGAGGATGTAAGCAGATGTTGCCATTAACTGGAATTAAAGTGATCGACCTGACCCGGGTGGTTGCGGGACCCACTTGCACCCTTCAGCTGGGTCAGATGGGCGCCGAGGTCATCAAGGTCGAAGCCCCGGGCAAAGGGGACGATACCCGGACGGCGCCGCCGTTCATTAACGGTGAAAGCGTTTGGTTCATCGAGATGAACTGCAACAAGAAGAGCATCACCCTGGATCTGAAAAGCCTGGAAGGCAAGGAGGCCCTCTGGCGGCTCATCGACCAGGCCGATGTCTTCATCGAAAACTTTCGGCCGGGTGTATGCGACAAGCTGGGGTTCAGCTACAAGGCTGCGGCGGCCCGGAATCCCCGCCTGATCTACTGCTCCATTTCCGGGTACGGCAGCGCCGACAAGACCGGTTCCTACGACCCGATCGTCCAGGGCGAGTGCGGCTTGATGTCCATCACCGGCGAGCCCAAGGGCGAGCCCATGAAGGTGGCGATCCCCATCTCGGATCTGATCAGCGCCCTCTACGGCGTGCAGGGGATTCTCTACGCGCTGATCCACAGGGGAAAGACCGGCCGAGGCCAGTATGTCGACATCGCCATGCTCCATTCCATGGTGTCGCTGCTCCAACTGCCGGGGAGCAAATATGTGGGTATCGGCGAGGACTCGCGGCGTCTGGGGAACAAGCACCCGAGCTGGGCCCCTTACCGGCTCTTCAAGTCGGCCGACGGCTACGTCAACATCGCCTGCGGGAACAACGGCCTCTGGCTCACGCTCTGCGACCAGCTGGGGCTGGCCCACCTGAAGGAGGACCCCCGCTTCCTGACGAACAAGGACCGCGTGGCCAACCGCGATCAGCTCAACGCGATCCTCGATCCCGTCTTTAAGACCAAGACCACGGTCGAGTGGTGCGAGCAGCTCTTGAAGGTCGGCATCCCCACCGGCAAGATCCGCACCATCGCGGAGATCTTCAATGACCCGAAACTGATCGCGAACCGCATGGTGGTCGAGGTGGATCATCCCAAGGCCGGAAGGATCAAGGTCCTGGGGAATCCGCTCATGATGTCCGAGACGACGCAGGAATACCGACCGGCGCCGCTCTTGGGCGCCGACAACGAGGAAATACTCGCCGGCCTGGGGTTCAGCGCCGACGATATCGCCCGGATGAGGGAAAAGGGCGCAATCTGAACCATGATGAGAACGGGGAGTGCCGGGAACCGTGACCGACAGGGACGGCGCTTCCGGGCGAATTCGAAAACGAAAACTTGAAGAAAGGGGAGATATCTCCGATGAATTTGATTGAAGAGGCGGTCGAAGCCGGGAAATCGGCGCTGAACGAGAACGAGGCCAAACGTTTTCTGGCGGGTTTCGGGGTGCCGGTGAGTCGGGAGACCCTGGTTGCGGATGCGGATGGAGCCGTGAAGGCGGCTCTGGAAATCGGTTATCCCGTGGTTCTCAAGGCGGCCGGGGAGAAGCTGCAGCACAAGACGGAGGTGGGGGGCATTGCCCTGAACCTGAAATCGGAGGGAGAAGTCCGGGAGCAGGCCAAAAGGCTTCTGGCCATTCCCGGCTGCGAGGCCCTCCTGGTCCAGGAGATGGTCAAGGGGGACCGGGAACTGGTCTGCGGCCTCACCCGGGACGTCCAGTTCGGCCCCTGCGTGATGTTCGGCCTGGGCGGAATCTTCACCGAGCTGATTGACGATGTGGTCTTCCGCGTGGCCCCGGTCACGAAAGCGGAGGCCCTGGTGATGATGGACGACATCCGGATGGCCAAGGTTCTGAAGCCTTTTCGCGGGCAGCCGGCCGTCGACCGGGAGGCCCTGGCCCGGATCATCGTGGCCCTGGGCAAGATCGGCAGCGAGTGCGGCAACGTCCGGGAGATCGACATGAATCCGATCAAGATCCGTCCCGACGGTTCTCCGGTCGCGGTCGACGCCCTCGTGGCGCTCCGGAAGACGGCGGCCGTCCATTCATGATTCCGGGATGCGTCCCGAAAAGACTATACTGGGAGAGAAGTGATGACAAACAAACTGGTACCTTTTTTTGAGCCCAAAAGCGTGGCCATCATCGGCGCCTCCGCGGCCCCGGGCAAGGCCGGCAATGACGTGCTTGTGAACATCCTGGCAAACGGTTATGCTGGAAAACTGTATCCGGTCAACCCCAAGGGGGGAAAGATCCTGGGAATCGATGTCTACTCCACCATCGCGGGCCTGCCGCGGGACATCGACGTGGCGGTGATCATCCTGCCGGCGGCGGCCACGGTCAAGGCCATGCGTGAATGCGCCGATCAGGGGATCCGCCGATTCGTCCTCTCCTCCGGCGGCTTTGCCGAGGTCGACGCGGCTGGCGCCCAGATCCAGCGGGAGATCGAAACACTCATCCAGGAGAGGGGGCTCAATGCCCTGGGTCCCAACACCTCGGGCCATACCTCGACGCCCGTGGGCTTTACCTCCACCTTCTTCCCCCAGGGGAAGATCCGCGGCGGCCGGGTCTCCTACGTGGCCCAGACCGGGAATTTCGGCACCCATACCCTGAAGTACATCCTGACCGGCGAGCATTTCGGCGTTGCCCGGGTCGTGGGATTGGGGAACAAGGTCGACATCGATGAGACGGACGCGCTGGAATACCTGGGCCAGGACCCGGAAACGGCCGCCATCCTGATCTACATCGAGAGCTTCAAGCGGCCGCACCGTTTTCTGGAGGTGGCCCGGGAGGTTACCCGCAGGAAGCCCGTCGTCCTGCTGAAGAGCGGGGCCACGGAATCGGGCCGGCAGGCGGCGATCGCCCATACGGCCGCGATGGCTTCGCCCGACCGGATCGTCGACGGCATGCTTCGCCAGGCCGGGGTGGTCCGGATCTCCGATTACAGCAACCTCGTTCGGGCTGGCAAGGCCCTTTCCATGATGCCGCTGCCCGCCGGAAACGGCGTCAGCTTCCTCGCCCCCTCCGGGGCCATGCTGGCCGTGCTCTCCGATTACTGCGAGCGGCTGGGACTGCACATTCCGCCGATGGAGCCGGAAAACGTGAAAAGGCTCCAGGACATCAGCCCCTCCTACATCCGCATGCGCAATCCCGTGGACATCTGGCCGGCGGCCCTTTCGGTGGGGGTGGAAGCCGCGTACCGGGACGGGATGGAGATCGTCCTCCAGGATCCCGCGGTGAACGCCGTGGTGCCGGTGATGATGCTGACGCCGGAGACCGGGGTGCCCGATCCGGGCTTCATTGTCGATCTGGCCAAAAAATATCCCCACAAGCCGATCCTGGTTACCTTCAGCGGCGACAAGGGAGCCATGGATGAATACAAGGCAGCCCTGGAACCCCGCGGTATTCCGACCTTTCCGATGATCGAGGAGCCTTTTGCGGTCCTCTCGATCATGGAGCGGTGTCACCGGGCGATGAATCGTCCCGAATAGGGAAGGACGGAGGGGCCGCCTTCGGACAGGCGAATTTCCCCCGCTTCGGGCGGTATCGGTCGAATCAACCAGGAGGAAAGTGAGAGTTATGGAAAAGACGACATCCGGCAAGATCGATGAATTGATCAAGCGAAACAACCGCCTTGCGACCATGGGAGGCGACAAGATGATTGAAAAGCAGCATGCCCAGGGCAAGCTTACCGCCCGGGAGCGGATCGCCCTTCTCTTCGATGAGGGAACCTTCCAGGAAACCCAGATCTTCGTCAAACACCGCTCCACCCTCTTCGGTCTCGGCGACAAGGAGATCAACGCCGACGGCGTCGTGACCGGCTACGGCCGCGTGACCGGCCGGACCGTCTTCGCCGCCGCCCAGGATTTCACCAGCGCCGGCGGGAGCCTCGGGGAGATGCATGCCAAGAAGATCTGGAAGGTGATGGAGATGGCCGCCGACGCGCGCAAGCCCTTCATTGCCCTGAACGATTCCGGGGGAGCCCGCATCCAGGAGGGGATCACCTCGCTGCAGGGCTACTCGGGGATCTTCTTCCGCAATACCATCGCCTCCGGCTACATCCCCCAGATCGCCGCCATCATGGGACCCACGGCGGGTGGCGCCGTCTACTCTCCGGCGCTCAACGACTTCGTCTTCATGGTGAAGAACAAAAGCTATATGTACCTGACCGGTCCCGACGTCGTCAAGGCGGTCATCGCCGAGGAGGTGAGCCACGAGGAGCTCGGCGGCGCCATGGCCCACGCCGCCAAAAGCGGGGTCTGCCACTATGTTGCCGAAAACGACGAGGAATGCATTCATCAGGTCAAGGTCCTGCTCTCCTACCTTCCGGACAGCTGCCACAGCCCCCTGCCCGTCGTTCCCTGTACGGACGGCGCGGACCGGGAATGTCCGGAGCTGGACACGATCATGCCCGACCAGGCGAATCGAAGTTACGACATGAAGAAGGTGATCGCCGCCGTGGCCGACAACCACGAATTCTTCGAGATCCATGAACACTGGGCCAAAAACATGGTCGTGGGCTTCATCCGGATCATGGGACGGCCCGTCGGCATCATCGCCAACAACCCCCGCTTTTTCGCCGGCGTTCTCGACGTGAACTCGGCCGACAAATCGGCCCGCTTCGTCCGTTTCTGCGACGCCTTCAATATCCCGATCCTGACCTTTACCGACGTCCCCGGTTTCATGCCGGGCACGCAGCAGGAGTGGTCCGGCGTGATCCGGCACGGCGCCAAACTGCTCCACGCCTACTCCGAAGCCACGGTGCCGCTGATCAATGTGGTCACGCGCAAATCCTACGGCGGCGGGTACAACGCCATGTGCTCCAAGGATGTCGGCGCGGACTACGTGATGGCCTGGCCCTCCGCCGAGATCGCCGTGATGGGCGCCGAGGGGGCCTGCAACATCATCTACCGTCGCGAGATTGCGGGGGCCGAAGATCCCAGGGTTAAGAGGGCGGAGCTGGCGGCGGCCTACGAGGAACAGTTCAACAACCCTTATTTCGCCGCCACGCTGGGCATCATCGATGAGATCATCCTGCCGAGGGAGACGCGGAAAAAGGTGATTGCGCTGTTGGAGGCGCTCCGGGACAAGGCGCAGACACGGTTGGTCAAGAAGCATAACAACATCCCTCTATAACGATTCAAGAGAGGATAAAATCGCCGGCGATCCACGCGATTCGAGCGTCTGAACGAAAGGGGAGCATGAATGAGAATCAACGAGTCAACCTGTCTCAGCAGAAAACTGAATGGCGCCATATCGATCAGGGCCCTGAAGCGTTTCGTCGCCGACCGTGATACCGGAACATGGAAGCGGTTTTCCAAAAAATTGCCGCCAACCGGGAAAAGGGTTGCCATCGTCGGTTCGGGACCGGCTGGATTGACGGCCGGTTACTATCTGGCGAAATTGGGCCACGCGGTCACGATATTTGAAGCCCTCGGCAAGGCCGGCGGGATGATGAGGTGGGGCATTCCGGATTATCGTTTGCCGAAAGAGGTGCTGGATTCCGAAATTAATGTGATTCGGAGCGCCGGGGTCCATATCAAACTGAATACCAGAATCGAATCCGTGGAGCGGTTGTTCAAGCGGGGACATGACGCCGTCTTCCTGGCTTTGGGCGCCCACCGGGGGATGACGCTCGGCATCAAGGGAGAGGACCATCCCGATGTGATGGATGGCGCCGCTTTTCTGAAAAATGTAAATTCGGGCATCAGGGTCGATCCGGGGGAGAGCGTGGCCGTCATCGGCGGCGGCAATACCGCCATCGACAGTGCCCGCACGGCCATACGGCTGGGCGCCAAAAAAGTCCAAATCGTCTATCGTCGCGGCCGAACGGAGATGCCGGCAAGCGACGATGAGATTCATGCCGCAATTCAGGAAGGTGTAGCCATGACCTTCTTGGCAACTCCCGTTCGTATCGGCAAACGCAATAATAAAATCAATCTGACCTGTATCCGCATGAAGCTCGGCAAAATGGATGACAGCGGGAGGAGACGCCCGGTGCCTGTCGAGGGCAGCGAATTTTCGACGAGTTATGACAAAATCATCGTGGCCATTGGGCAAACGCCGGATGTTCCGGGCGCTTTCGGCATCGAGACCAATGCGGACAACACCCTCCAGGTCGATCGCGACACCTTGGCCGCCGACCGGCAGGGCATCTGGGCCGGCGGCGATGCGGTAACGGGACCGGCTACGGTGATCGAAGCCATTGCCGCCGGTCGAAAGGCGGCTGCGGCCATCGACAGGTATCTGGGTGGGAAAGGGATCATTGACGAGAAATTGACAAGGGCGCGGAGGAGCGCAGCCCCGGCCGAGGAGGATCCCTCCGATAAAATCCGTATTGAAATCCCCAGCCTTGCCCTGGAGCAGCGGATGGGCAATTTCAATGAGACGGAGCTTGGCCTGACGGAACCGTCGGCCGTTGAAGAGAGCAATCGGTGCCTGCATTGCGGGGACGGCATCACGGCCCGGTGTCGCTATGCCTGCCCGGCAGGCATCAATGTCCCCCTGTATGTTCACTTGATCAAAAAAGGCAAGTATGACGATGCCCTCGCCGTCATCCGGGAAAAAGTTCCTTTCCCGGGAGTGCTGGGACGCATTTGCACGGCCCCCTGCGAGGAAGCCTGTACGGGATGCGCCATGTGCGTGCCCTACTGTCCGATGAACGCGATCGACACCGACGGCAAGGCGAGGACCGTCAAAATTGACCTGGATGAATGCACCGATTGCGGGGTTTGCTTCCGGGCGAAAGTCTGCCCCGTGGATGCCCTGATCGATGAAGCTTCCGCCTGGCCTCGTTCGGTGAGGGCCGCGTTCTCCAATCCGTTGGTCGAACACAAGGAAACCAGGGTGCCGGGCCGGGGAACCGAGGAAGTCAAGACGAACGAGGTCACGGGCCAGTTCAGGAAAGGTTATGTGGGCGTAACCGCGGAGATGGGACGACCCGGCGTCGGCGTCCGATTCCGGGATGTTCAGAAAGTGGCCCAGGCGCTGGCCAGGGCCAAAGTGGTTTTTGCCCCCAACAACCCCGTGACCCGTCTAATGACGGACAGTGCCACAGGTCAATTGAACAAAGACATCCTCAATGAGAAAGTGTGCTCTGCCATGATCGAGACCACGTCCCCGCTCGGCAACCTCCCGCTGGTGATTAAGGAAACCCGAAAAGTGGCCCGGCAAATCGATTCCGTCTTCAGCCTGACGATTTCAACCAGACTGGATGAAGACGGGACGGCTCCTTGCCGGAAGATACTGGATGAACTCGATATTCCGCTGTATATCAATGGAAAGATGAATGTGGGCTTGGGACGGCCGTTATTCAAGGAGGAACCGAAATGACACACACCTTGCATCGTAGAGGAACCAAAGAAAGTCTGAGCAAAGACTATGTTCTCTTCTGTATGGCGGCCAAGGGCTTCAATGAGGAGGGCGCAGACGAGAAGATGCGGGAATTCCTGCGAATCGTCTTGAAACATCAAGCGATCAATATCGGCGATATGAAGACCGGCAACAGTTTGGAGCGCAGTCCCGAGGAAATCATCGGGAAGGTCACCAGCACCAGTATCGTGCATGGGGTATTCGCCGATCTGGAAACGGTCACCCGGGTGATGAAGGTCGTCAAGAAAGCGAATCTGGGAATGTCGGTGGTTGTGAGCGGACCCTTTTCCTCCATTGAGGAAGCGTGCGGCAAGGCGGGACTTACCCCGCATTCCGTCGACTATTCAGCGGGGATCTGGGGAAAGACGGAAAAATTGGCGCGTCCGGAGATTCTGGAATTTACGACCATGTGCGGCCATGCCATGATTTCCGCAAATCTGGTGGAGGATATCGTCAAGCGCATCCGGGCCGGGGCAACCACCGTCAAGGAGGGCTCGATCGAGATCGGCAAGGTCTGCAGTTGCGGCATCTTCAACACGAATCGGGCCGAGAAGATGCTAAGAAAGTTGGCACATTAGGGGATTCGTGTCTCAGGGGTTGCGCCGGAATGGGTTGGGGAAAAGGCGGGTAGCGGCAAAGACAAGCGGAGGATGTTTGTATTGCGCCTCCACCTGTGATGTTGTAATATAGCATCGCCAAATTCGGGAGAAAAACCGACGGCATCATCTTCCCGCCGGGCGAAGTTCGGGCGGATTCTCTCGAAAAAGAAGGGAATAAACAGTATGTCTTATCCAAGCGGGCGTCATTTTTTACAGATTCCCGGACCGACGAATGTACCTGAAAGCGTGCTCCGGGCCATGGCCAAGCCGACGATCGATCACCGGGGGCCTGAATTCAAGGCTCTGGGACTCGAGGTGCTCGCCGGCATCAAACCGATTTTCAAGACGGAAGGCCCCGTCGTCATCTTTGCCTCTTCGGGTACGGGGGCCTGGGAGGCGGGACTGATGAACACCCTCTCTCCCGGCGACAAGGTGCTGATGTTCGAGACGGGCCATTTTGCGACCCTCTGGAAGAATATGGCGGTTCGTCTGGGACTGGAGGTCGATTTTGTCCCCGGGGATTGGCGTCACGGCGTCGATCCGGCCGTCGTCGAGGCGAAACTGGCCGAGGACAAGAACCACCGCATCAAATCGGTGAACGTGGTCCACAACGAGACCTCCACCGGCGCGACCAGCCGCATCGTCGAGATCCGCAAAGCCATCGATAAAACGGGCCACCCGGCCCTCTTCATGGTCGATACCATCTCCTCTCTGGGTTCCATCGATTACCGCCATGACGAATGGGGGGTGGATGTTACCGTCGCCTGTTCCCAGAAGGGGCTCATGCTGCCGCCGGGCCTGGGTTTCAACGCCATCAGCGCCAAGGCCCTTGCCGCGTCGAAAACCGCGAAGCTTCCCAGGTCTTACTGGGCATGGGATGAGATGATAGCCAACAACCGGGAGGGTTTCTTCCCCGCGTCTCCGGCGACCAACCTGCTCTACGGTCTCCGGGAATCTCTCCGGATGCTTGCGGCGGAGGGCCTCGAAAACGTCTTTGCGCGCCATATCCGGTGTGGCGAAGCCACCCGGCGGGCGGTCCGCACCTGGGGCCTTGAGATCCTCTGTCTCAACCCGGAGGAGTACAGCCCGGTCCTGACGGCCGTTGTCATGCCGGGGGAGAAGGGCGCCGATGCGTACCGAGCGGCGGTTCTCGACAAGTTCAACATGTCCCTCGGGAGCGGCTTGGGGATCCTGAAGGACCGTGTCTTCCGGATCGGCCACCTGGGGGACTTCAACGACCTGTCGCTGATCGGTACGCTTGGCGGCGTGGAGATGGGGTTCGCCCTGGCGGGCGTGCCGTATAAACAGGGGGGCGTCATGGCGGCAATGGAGTACCTTGCCGTCCGCTGAAGGGGAGCGATGACGATCCACACATAACTCAACAACTTTTTACGGAGGAAAAGATCATGAAACAAACCAGAACATTGTCGTTTAGCATGCTGCTGATTGCCGCGGTGGTCCTCTTCGGTGCCATGGCCGCACCGGCAGGCGCCGCCTGGGAACCCACCAAGCCGGTGGAGTTTATCGTCCCCGCTGGCGCGGGTGGTGCGTCGGACCAGATGGCGCGCACCATCCAGGGCATCATCATGAAGTACAAATTGATGAAACAGCCCGTGATGATCTTTAACAAGGGCGGCGCGAGCGGCGCCGAGGGCGCCATGGAGGTCAGAGAGGCCAAGGCCGATCCCCATAAACTCCTGGTTGCATTCTCCCTCATCTATACCCTGCCGATCGCACAGAATCTGCCGCTCGGCTGGGAAAACTTCAACCCCGTGGCCATGATCGCCAAGGATGATTTTCTCCTGTGGGTCAATTCCGATTCGCCCTACAAGACAGCGAAAGACTATCTTGCTGCCCTGAAAGCGGCGCCGGAGGGTTCCTTCAAGATGGGCGGCACCGGCTCGAAGCGGGAAGACCAGATCATCACGGTTGCATTCGAAAAAGTGGCCGGAAAAAAAATAACCTATATTCCCTATAAGAGCGGCGGCGAGGCTTCCACCCAGCTGGCCGGCAACCATATCGTTTCCAATGTCAACAACCCCAGCGAGAACGTTGCCCAGTGGCGGGCCGGCAAGGCGCGCCCCCTGTGCGTCTTCTCCGAGGCTCCCATCGACTATAAGAAAAAGGTTACGGACATCGCCTGGTCCGATATCCCCACCTGCAAGTCGCAGGGAATCGACGTGCACTACCAGATGCTGCGCGCCTTCTTCCTGCCGCCCGAAACCACCAAAGAACAGTCTCTGTTCTACGCCAATCTGCTGAAGGAGGTCGTTTCCAAGCAGGAGTGGAAAGACTACACCGAGAACATGGCGCTCACCAGGCACTATGCCACCGGAGACGAGTTTGTCGACTTCCTGAAAAAGGATATGGCAAAACACGTAGAGCTGATGACCGAAGCCGGGTTTGCAGCGAAGAAATAGCTTGGAATCACGCCGGTTCCGGCGGGTCCGGGTATCGTAGCCCGATCCGCCGGACCGACGTTGTGGTTTCTCTGTTCGTCATGGGAGGGTGTTCATGGAACAGAAACAAACGCAGGAACGACCTCGTTCGGCCCGGTTGACGCATCAGGCAATGGAGGCGATCGTGGCCGTTGCCATCTTCCTCATCGGCGTTGTGATGATGATGGACGGTCATCGAGTCGGGATGGGTTGGGCCCCTGAAGGGCCTCAGGCGGGATACTTTCCGTTTCGCACCGGGGCCATCATCAGTATTTCCAGTGTGGTTGTTTTTCTCAGGGCGCTTTTCGGTAAACACGGCAATCATGAGCTCTTCGTTTCCTGGGGCAGCTTCAAGCAGGTGCTTTGCGTTCTGATCCCCGCTTTTCTCTATGTATTGGTTACCCAGTTCATCGGCATCTATGTGGCCTCCGCCCTGTTCATCGGCGGTTTCATGCGGATGATGGCCAATTTCGGCTGGCTGAAGATCATCCTGGTCAGCATCGTCATCACTGCCGTGCTTTTCTATATGTTTGAAGTGCAGTTCATGGTTCCGCTGCCCAAGGGGCCGCTGGAGTCTCTGTTCGGCTACTGAGCTGTTTCAGCGGAAGCACGACCGATTAGGAGGATTGTCAAGTGGAGAACGTGGTCAATCTATTCCAGGGGTTTTCGGTTATACTGAGCTGGTATAACCTCGGCATGATGGCAGTCGGCCTGATTCTGGGAGTGCTCGTCGGCGTGCTGCCGGGCCTGGGAGGGCCGAACGGCGTTGCGATCCTGCTGCCGCTCACGTTTACCATGTCTCCTACCTCGGCGATCGTCATGCTGTCGTGTATCTATTGGGGCTCGCTGTTTGCGGGGGCCATTACCTCGATCCTGTTCAATATCCCCGGCGAATCGCATTCGGTGGCCACCACGTTCGACGGCTACCCCATGGCCCAGCAGGGCAGGGCCGGCGAAGCGCTCACGGCCTCTTTCACCGGATCGTTCTTCGGCGCCCTTTTTTCCGTTTTGATGATCACCTTTCTGGCCCCGCTGGTGGCGAATTTTGCGTTGCACTTCGGTCCGCCTGAATTTTTTGCCGTCTATTTTCTGACCTTTGCCAGTTTCATCGGTACGGGCAAGGACCCCTTCAAGACCATCATCGCCCTGATGCTGGGGTTTGGCCTGGCACAAATCGGCATGGATAACGTCAGCGGCACGCTCCGCCTCACCTTTGGCTGGTCCGAACTGCTCAGGGGCGTCGATTTCCTGGTGGTGGTGATCGGCTTGTTCGGCGTCGCGGAAATCCTGGTCAGCATGGAAGAGGGTCTCAAATTCGAAGGCGTGCGGGCCAAGATGAACGTGACGGTCGTGTGGCAAACATGGAAAAAGCTGCCCAAGTACTGGCTGACGCTGCTCTTCGGCGCGGTCATTGGCGCCTGGATGGGCTTCAAACCGGGTGGTGCAACGGCCGCATCCTTCATGAGCTACGGCCTGGCCAAGCGCTTCTCGAAGAATGGCGATAAGTTTGGCACCGGGGAACTGGAAGGCGTTCTTGCCCCTGAGACCGCCGCCCATGGATCCGGATGCGCGGCGCTCTTGCCGATGATGGCGCTGGGCATCCCCGGTTCGGCCACGGCGGCGGTGCTGCTGGGCGGCCTGATGATCTGGGGGCTGCAGCCGGGGCCGCTGCTCTTCGTCGAGCAGAAGGATTTCGTCTGGGGCCTGATCGCCAGCATGTATCTGTCGAACGTCGTCGGCCTGGTCATCGTTCTGTCCACCGTGCCGCTCTTCGCGGCGATCCTTCGCATCCCGTTTTCGATCATCGCCCCGGTCATTGTCGTGGTGTGTTCCGTCGGCGCGTTTACCGTGAACAATGCCATGTTCAACATTTGGACCATGCTGTTCTTCGGCGTCATCGGTTATGTCTTTAAAAAGCTGGATTATCCATTGGCGCCGCTGATCCTGGCCCTGGTGCTTGGAGACGCGACCGAGGTCTCGTTCCGCCAAGCCATATTGGGATCCCAGGGCGCGATGAGCATCTTCTTTTCAAACTGGCTGGTCAGCGCGATGATGATCGCCGGGCTCCTCCTGGCGTTCTGGCCGGCGATATCGACGGGATGGGGTAAGTTTCGCCGGGCCCTGGCCCGGTAGTTCGGGCAGGAACAGGCGTGTTATGGCATAGAGAGCCGTATCCGCACAAAGGGTACGGCTTTTTTTATCGGTGCGTGAGAAACTGGAGAAAGAGATGAACAGCTCATTCAATCCGGAAAAAATCTTCCGGGAGATCAAGGAAATGATCAAGGGGGATGTGCTCTCAGATGAGCTCAGCCGGACGATTTACAGCAGCGCAGCCTGCCTTTTTCAGGTGAAGCCTCTGGGAATCGTCCTGCCCCGGGACAGGGACGATGTGGTTAAGGTGGTGAAGTACGCGGCCAAAAACAAAATCCCGCTGATCCCCCGGGGCGGCGGCACGAGTCGTGTGGGCAATGAATTGGGCGAGGGGATCATCCTGGATTTCTCCCGCTACATGAACGCCCTGGTGGAGGAGAACGCCGGAGAAAAATGGGCCAGGGTCCAGCCGGGAATGACCCAGGGGGGGCTCAACGATCTGCTCAAACGCCGCAGGCTCCATTTCGCGATCGACCCCTCGACGAAAGAACACTGCACCTTCGGGGGGATGATCGCGAACAACTCCAGCGGCCCCCACGCCATCAAATACGGGGATACCCGGGACAACGTGCTCTCGTTGGAGATCGTTCTGCCCGACGGCGAGGTCATCACGACCGGACCTTCCGGCCGCGGAAAAATCCCAGGAAGGACCGGCGCGATTCACCGGGGCGTGGCCGACGTGCTTGCGCGCTATCGGCAGCCGCTGGAGGACGAGAAGCCCTTCACCATCAAGAATTCCTCGGGGTACGGCCTCTGGCGCATCCTGGGCCAAGGCGGCATGGACCTGACGCCCCTCCTGGTCGGTTCCGAGGGGACCCTCGGGATCATCACCGAGGCGAAAGTCAAGCTTTGGCCTCTGCCCGAGAAGACCCTGGGGGGGCTGGTCTACTTCGACTCCCTGGAGAAGGTCGGCAGGGCCGTCCAGAAGATCCTCGAACTGAAACCCACCATGCTCGAGATCATCGAGCGACGGATTCTCGATCTCGCCAGGCAGCAGAAGGCCGAGCTGCGGCCCTACCTGCCCGAGGGCGTCGAGGCGATGCTCTTCATCGAATTCGAGGAAAAAGACGAGGAGGACCTGCGCGGAAAGTTTGCCATGGTCGAGGAGGCGATGAAGGCCGAAAACCTCGCCCTCGATATGAAAGTGGCCAAAGACAAGAAGGACATGGTGATGCTGGGGAAGGTCCGGCAGATTTCCGGACCGATCCTGAACAAGGCGAAAGGACCGAAGCGGCCCGTCGCGTTCATCGAGGACGCCGCCGTCCACCCGACCCGGCTGCCCCAGTATATCCAGGGGCTCCGGGAGATCTTCGCCAAATACGGGGTCGAGGCCGGGATCTACGGACACGCCGGCGACGGAAACATGCACCTGATGGTCTTTCTGGATCTGCGCCGGGAAGAGGAGGTCAGGAAGATGCTCGCCATCACCGATGAAGTCTACGATCTCGTCCTGTCGCTCAAGGGGACCATCAGCGGCGAGCACGGGGACGGACGGCTCCGGACCCACTACACGAAGCGGCAGTATCCGAAGCTTTACGCCGCCTTTGAGGAGATCAAGAGGATCTTCGATCCGGACAACATCTTCAACCCCGGAACGATTGTCGGCGGGGAGGACAACCCCTTGGCCCACGATCTCAAATTCAAATACCGGGACGAAAAAGCGGCCCTCTCCGCCATTCTGACGCGGGAGGCGGTGCAGGAGGCCAGCAGCGTCTGTTCGGGCTGCGGGAAATGCCGCTCCTACTGCCCCATTGCCATGAAAGTCCTGGATGAGCAGGCCCTGGGAAGGGCCAAGGCAACGCTGATCCGCGGCGTCCTGAACGGGACCGTGGATGCGAAGGTCCTGGAGTCTCCCAAGTTCAAGGAGGTGCTCGATGCCTGCGTGAACTGCAAGCGCTGCCTGACGGAATGTCCCTCCGGCGCCGACATCCCGTGGCTGGCGATTATGGGCCGGTCCTACGTCGTCGAACGGGAAGGCGAGCCCTTCGGCCAGAGGGTCCTGGCGAGCACCCGCCGGCTCTGCCAGGCCTCGAGCCTCTTGGCCCCGCTGGCGAATCTCGCCAACTCTGTCGGGCCCTTCCGGAAAGGGCTGGAAGCCTTCGTTGGCCTCGATGCCCGCCGCAGGCTGCCCAAATTCCCGAACCGCACCCTGCTCAAGATGGTGGAGGGACGGCCGGGCCTAAAGAGCGACAAGAAGGTCGCCTTTTTCGTGGGTTGCTTCACGAATTTCAACGAGCCCGAGGATGACGGCCTGGCCACCATCGAGATCCTGGAGAAGAACGGCTACGAGGTTATCCTGCCCGAGCTGCGCTGCTGCGGCATTGCCCGCTTGAGCACCGGGGCCATCGATCAGGTCGGCGAGGACATCCGGTACAATCTTCGAAAGCTCTCTGAATTCGCGGACAATGGGATTCCCATCGTCTTTTCCGAGTCGAGCTGCGCCTTGGCCGTCAAGATGGAATACCCGAAAATCGACCACACCGAAGAGGCGGCGAAAGTGGCGAAGAGCTGCGTGGATATCCACGAATTCCTCATGAAGCTCCACAAGAAAGGGGATCTGAATCTGGATTTCGGCCGGATGGACCTCAAGCTCGGATACCACAACCCCTGCCACCTCCGAGCGCTGGGCATCACCAAGGAGCCCGTCGATTTGCTCTCCCTGATCCCCGGCGTTTCGGTTCAGGCCTACTCGGATCAGTGCTGCGGCATCTCGGGAACCTTCGGCATGAAGCAAAAGAACTACGACCTCTCCATGAAGATCGGGGAGAGGTTGTTCAAGGAGATCGAGGCATCCGACGCTGGGCAGCTCGTCACCGGCTGCGGGGCCTGCGCGATGCAGATCTTCCAGGGAACGCAGAGAAAGGCGGTTACGCCGGTTTCGCTGATTGCCAAGGCCTACAGGCTCAAGGGGCGGCAAAAATGATCATTGACGCATGGCACGCCGATTCATTGGCCGGCCCGATGAAGGAAATGAAAAAGGCTTTCGAGGCCAAGAACAAGGCCGTAACGGTGAATCTCACCTCCGGCCGCTCCAAGGAATTGGCCGAACGGATCCTCCAGGGGGAGGCTTGCGACGTCTTCACCCCCTCCGACCCGGCGGTGGCGAAAGAGATGTTCGGCAAACAGGTCGACGGCAAGGCAGCCGCATCCTGGCATGTTGTTTTTTCCGCCAATGAAATGGTGGTCATCACCGGCAAGGGCAATCCTCTCGGGATCAAACAGATGGTCGATCTGGCCAAGAGCGGGGTCCGATCGGCACGGGTCGCCGGCGAAAAGGACATGGCCACCAACCGGACGATTGAATTCATCAAAAAGGCGACTGCCGCAGAAGGAAAGCCGGAGGTTGCGCA
This sequence comes from Syntrophaceae bacterium UBA5619, assembly GCA_002424545.1. GTDB lineage: Bacteria > Desulfobacterota > Syntrophia > Syntrophales > UBA5619 > UBA5619. The sequence continues at coordinate 9,565 of DIKL01000074.1, read as the reverse complement.
GAAGATCATCGACGGGGCCGTCAAGGAAAACACCATCCCCGACGTTTTGAAGGCGGTCAAAAGCGGCAAGGCCAATGCGGGCATCGCATACCTGTCGGCTGCGGTGACCGTCGCCGGTGACGCCGATATCCTCTATTTCCCGGCAAAGGTCAACCTAAGCGAAAATATCCGCAACGTGGCGACCATTCCGGCCACGGCCAGGAATGCAGCCGCGGCGGAAAGCTTCATCCGGTTCATGCTCTCCGCGGAGGGGCGGCGGATCTTAGAGAAGACCGGGCAGCCCCCGATCATCCCGCCGATCCGGGAAGGCATCGTCCCTTTTTGATATTCCAATAGAAAAGTAAAGCAGTCTGATCTTGGAACCCGCGCCGGAACGGTTTTTGTCTTTTCAGGGGGCTGCGCCCGCATGGGTGGAATGGGGCGAGAACCGCCTGCGACGCTATTGAAGGAGGGGGGTGTTCGGATCCTCTTCATCCGCGCCCAGTCGCTGAGTCCGCTCGATTTCGCGAAGCTTCATACGGATGACGACGATCAGCGCGACAATGGCGATCCAGAAGACGGCCAGGCTCTCGTAGACAATATAGCCGTCGAAAGGCGTTGCGGGAAAGACGGCGATCGGCTCCGCCGCGCGGGAAGGGAGGGCGTAACCCAGCGCGAACAGGGCCATGACGATCGGTCTTACAAGACGCGACAGGGATAATTTTTTGATATTATCAAAGGTTCCAAATGCTTGCATAGGAACTCCTAACTTAAAAAACCAACCGCCGTCATGACAATGAAGTAGATGATATACATGACGCCGATCCAGGTGAACAGCGGGCTCTTCTCTCCCCGGCTCGATTTTCGGTCCAGAAACGGGATCAGAAAGAAGAAGAGAATTCCCACCGTAACGCAAAGGATCGCGATCGTTTCCCCATTGAACCCCAGAATCGTCCCGGGGAAGAGCTTCAGGGTTTCCAGCATGAACAGGAAATACCATTCGGGCTTGATGTTCTCCGGCGGCGGGGCCAACGGGTCGGCCTTCACGCCGATCTCCGGCGGCAGCAGCACCGCGAAGGTCACAACCACCCCGAAAACGACCAGCCAGATCATCAAATCTTTCAGGAAAACATTGGGGAAGAAAGGGATGTCCCGCCGCTTTTTGCCTTCCAGCGACAGCGGAACGCTCATCCCGTGAAACTGGACGAGCAGGATGTGCAGGCCGATCAGCGCAAGCGTGATGATCGGCAGAATCGCCACGTGGAAGGCGTAGAAGCGCAGCAGCGTGTCGCCGGTGACGTCGATGCTGCCGCGCAGAAAGGCCTTGAGGAAGCCGCCGATCACCGGAAAGGCGCCGGCGCCCCCCGTCGCCACGCGGACGGCGGCGAAGGCGCGTTCGTCCCAGAGCAGCAGATAGCCGCTCAGACCGAAAAAGATCGAGATGCCCAGAAGGACGAATCCGGTGACCCAGACCATTTCCCGCGGCTTGCGGTAGGACTTCAGCAGCAATGTGCCGAAGAGGTGGATGAACAGAAAGACAATGGCCAACTGCGCTCCCCAGTGGTGCAGCGAGCGAAAGAACCAGCCCATGTTCAGCTTCGTGACGATCTCGATGATGCTTTCGTAGGCGAAATGGATATGGGGGACGTAATAGAGGGCCATCAGCATCCCGGTCAGGAACTGGAGAATGAACAGAAAGAGCGTGATCCCGCCGGTATAGTACCAGAGGTCGTAACGATGTTCGGGGACGAACTTCTCTTTGGCAAGCCGTTTGATCCCCTTCCAGTCGTAGCGCTCTTCGAACCAGTCTTTAAGCCTTGGGCAGTTCAACCTTGACCCCCTTCTTGGCGATGATCAGCTTTTCACCCTCCCGGGTGACGACGAAGGTCTCCAGCGGTTTGGGCGGCGGTCCGGAAATGTTCTTGCCGTTTTCGTCGAACCATCCCTGGTGGCAGGCGCAGTAGAAGCGTTTTTCGGCCGGCTTGTAGTCCACGTTGCATTCCATATGGGTGCAGACGCCCTTCAAAGCCAGAATGCTGCCGTCGGCCTTGGTGAAATAGAGTCCCACCGTGCCGCCCCACGGGAAGCGCTTGATCGAATTTTTAGGCAGGTTCGTAAAATCCTTTTTATCGAAAACGACAAAGTCCGGTTCCTTGCCCAGCGTGGGAAAAGCAAATTTCATCAGGGCGTAGAAAGTTCCGGAAAAGAAAGCGGCGACCCAACCGAACAGCAGTGTATTGAGAAACGTTCTTCGCGTGATGAGGGAATATTTGAGTTTCATTTTTCCCCTCCCGGAAACATCCTTTTGAACCGTCCTTTTACCAGGGTCTTGCGCAGGCCGACGACGGCGTCGGTGGGCCGAACATCCTTGGGACAGGCGTCGATGCAGCGGAACACCGTGTCGCAGGCCCAGACCCCCTTCTCGTCGTTGACGATCTCGAGCGCGCCGGCGGGCCGCTCATCCCGGGAATCCAGCACGAACCTCTCCAGCTTGGCCGCCGCCGCCGGGCCGATATAATCCGCCTCCCTTGAGGGGACCGGGCAGGCCCCGTAACAGCAGGCGCAGAGGATGCAGTTGACGTACTGGTCGATCCTCGCGCGTTCCGCCTCGCTCTGCGGAATCTCCTTCTCCGGGTCCGGCGATTGTCGGATCAGATAGGGGCTGATCTTGTCGTACATTCGCCAGAACGGGGTCATGTCGACGACCAGATCGCGGATCACCTCGAAATTGGGCAGGGGTTCCAGGATGATCGTGTCGGTGTCGAAGGCGGCCACCTGCGTCCGGCAGGCGAGGTCGATCTTGCCGTTGATCACCATCGCGCAGGACCCGCAGACGGCCGAACGGCAGGAGGAGCGGAAGGAGAGGGTCCCGTCGATCTCGTCCCGGATCCGAAGCAGCACCGCCAGCACCGTGAGTCCCGGAATGACCCGGATCCGGTAGCTGGAGAAGCGCGGACCGCTTCCCGGTTCCTTTGCGTCAAACCGGAGGATTTTAAAGGTGTAGGCGCTCTCCCTGATCAATGTTCGTTCCCCCGCAATCCGTGTTCCGCAGTCGTCAATACTTTCTCTCGACCGGCTGATACCGTGTAATCACCACATCCTTGAAGGAGATCACGGGCGCGCCGTCCGCCCCCCGCCTGGCGATGGTGTGTTTGAGCCAGTCGCGGTCGTTCCGGGTCGAAAAATCGGTCCGGAAGTGGGCGCCCCGGCTCTCCTCCCTCAGGAGCGCCCCGAGGATGATCGTATGGGAAACCTCCAGCATGTATTCCAGTTCCAGCGCGCCGGTCAGCTCATAATTCATGTGCCGGGCCGGCGAGGAGACGCCGACATCCCGATAACGTTTCTTGATCCCGATCACGGTTTCCAGGGCCTGCTCCAGTTCCCCGCGGGTCCGGAAAATGCCCACCTTCTCGTTCATGACGGCGCCGAGGTCCGCATGGATCCGGTAGGGTTTCTCCCGCCCGGTTTCGGTCAGACGCCGGATCTTTTTTTCGACCTCCTCTTTCAACCGCATGAGGGGTTTTTCATCCGGCGGGGCGAGGTGGGGCAGATCCTCGGCGATCGTTCGCGACGCCACCTTGCCGAAGACGATCGTGTCCAGCAGCGAGTTGCCGCCAAGGCGGTTGGCGCCGTGTACGCTGACGCAGGCGCATTCGCCGCCGGCATAGAAGCCGCGAATGTCGGAAGCGCACCGCTCGTTGACGTCGATTCCCCCCATCGAGTAGTGCTGGCAAGGCATGATCGGGATCGGTTCCAGAACGGGGTCGATGCCGATGAAGTCGATGCAGATGTTCCGGATGCCGGGAAGCCGCTCCAGAATCTTCTTTTCCCCCAGATGGCGGATGTCGAGCTCGATGTATTTCCCCAGCGGGTGATCGAAGCCGCGTCCCTCGTTGATCTCCGTCTGGATGCAGCGCGATACGATGTCGCGGGGCGCCAGCTCCATGGCCGAGGGAACATAGCGCTGCATGAAGCGTTCATGCTGGTTGTTGAACAGGAATCCGCCCTCGCCCCGGCAACCCTCCGTCATCAGGATGTTGGTGCCGATCAGCGATGTGGGATGAAACTGGACGAACTCCATGTCCTTCAGCGGGGCGCCCGCCGCATAGGCCATCCCGATGCCGCCGCCCGTGTTGATCAGCGCGTTGGTGGAGTGTTGATAGACACGCCCGTATCCGCCGGTTCCGAAGAAGGTGGCATCGGCGGCGACCGGGATGAGCTCGCCCCGGGTCAGATCCAGCGCGACAACGCCGTGACAGCGGCCTTCTTCGATGCACAGCGCGGCCACGAACCATTCGGAATAGATCTTGACCCCCTTGGCGACGGCCCGTTCATACAGCGTGTTGAGCAGCACATGGCCGGTAATGTCGGCGGAATAGCAGGTCCGCGGATAGCCGGCGCCGCCGAAGGGGCGCTGGGCGATGGTGCCGTCGGGGAAGCGGCTGAAGGGGCATCCCCAGTGCTCCATCTCGTAAACGATCTTGATGGCCTCCTTGCACATGATCTCGACGGCGTCCTGGTCGGCCAGAAAATCGCTTCCCTTAATCGTGTCGTAGGTGTGTTTTTCCCAGGAATCGTCCCGGCTGTCGGGGTTGTTGGTCAGGGCCGCGTTGATTCCCCCCTGTGCGGCGATCGAATGGGAGCGCGTCGGATAGACCTTGGAGATCAGCCCCACGTTGAAACGGTCGCACAGGCCGACGGCCGCCCGAAGCCCCGTAAGACCGCCGCCGACAATGAGGATATCGTGATTCAGCATGCCCGCGTCCTATGAAAAGCGGAAATAGAGAATGATCAGCGCGACGGATATGATGCCCGCGGCGATGTTCGCCACCCAGAACAACTGCTTCTCCTTGCGGTAGCCCAGGTCGATGGCCACGGTTCTAAGACCGTAGATGCTGTGAAAGGTGAATAAGACCAGAATGAGAATATCCAGCACGGGGTGCCGGTGCAGGCTGAGCGCCCAGTCGGGCTTCTGGTCTTTGGTAAAGAGAAAGTAGCTGGTGAGGATCTTGATGCCGAACAGAATGATCAGGGTCACGCCGCTGATGCGGTGAAAAAGCCAGATGAACATACGCCCCCCTGTCTGATTTCAGGATCATAACGGCTTCGTACGGCACAACGTGCGCGCCGCTTCCGACCCGGACGGATCATGGCACTTTCAAAGGGTTTCTAACAGGGAATTTCCGGCCTGTCAAGCGGGAATCCCCGGCCCGGATTTATTTTTTGGCGCTTGCGTTTAAAACCTCCCGCACGCGCCGGCCGATCTCGGCGGGATTCCTTTCCACCACAACACCCGCCCGTTCGAGAGCCTGGAATTTCTCGGCGGCCGTGCCCTTTCCGCCGGAGATGATCGCGCCGGCGTGACCCATCCGCCGCCCCGGAGGCGCGGTTCGGCCGGCGATGAAGGAGACCACGGGTTTCGTCACATTTCCCCGGATGAACTCGGCCGCCTCCTCTTCCGCCGTCCCGCCGATCTCGCCGATCATCACAATCGCCTCGGTTTCGGGATCCTTCTCGTATAGCTCCAGCAGATCGATGAAGCCGACGCCGACGATCGGATCCCCGCCGATGCCGATCGAGGTGGACTGGCCGATCCCGAGTTCGGTCAATTGCCAGATCATCTCGTAGGTCAGGGTCCCGCTGCGGGAGATGACGCCCACGTTCCCCTTTTTGTGGATGAAGTTGGGCATGAAGCCGACCTTTCCCACACCGGGAGTCGTGATTCCCGGACAGTTCGGCCCGATCATCCGCGCGCCCGATCCCTTCAACGCCTGCTTTACGCGAACCATCTCCGCGACGGGAATCCCCTCGGTCATGCAGACGATCAGTCCGATTCCCGCTTCGATGGCCTCGAAGATCGCATCGGGGGTAAACGCCGCCGGTGTATAGATGCCCGAGACGTTGGCCTGATGTTTTTCGACGGCTTCGCCGACGCGGTCGAAGACGGGAATTCCGTCCAGATCCGTTCCACCCTTGCCGGGTGTGACCCCGGCTATGACCCGTGTTCCCATCTTCACCGACTCGCGGGCGTGAAAGCTCCCCTCCGAGCCGGTAATCCCCTGAATGACGATGCGCGCATCCTTATCCAGCAAAATGGCCATCCGTTGTTTCTCCTTTAGCCGCGAGTTTGTTTTCCGCCGGCCAGGCGGGGACGAACGGTGTCGGAAAATGTCCAGCGGCGCGAAAAATCCTCGGGGCGCCGGTCCGCCTTCATCCGAGAAGAGCCACGGTCTTTTCGGCCGCTTCGTACAGTCCGTCGGCCACCGTGAAATGGAGGCCGGAGTCTCGCAGCATCCGTCGCCCCTCCTCCACATTGGTTCCCTGCAGCCGGACCACCATCGGCAGCTTGAGGTCGATGTTTTTGGCCGCCTGGATCAGTCCGGCGGAGACGCGGTCGCAGCGCAGGATGCCGCCGAAGATGTTGATCAGGATACATTTCACGTTCGGGTCGGAGGTGAGGATGCGAAACGCCTTTTCGATCTGTTCCGCCGAAGCGCCGCCGCCTACGTCGAGAAAATTCGCCGGTTCACCCCCCGCCATCTGGATCAGGTCCATCGTCGTCATCGCGAGGCCCGCCCCGTTGACCATGCAGCCGACGTTGCCGTCGAGCTTGATGTAGTTCACGGCCGCGTTCTTCGCCACGACTTCGAGCGGCTCCTCCTCGTCCGGGTCCCTGAGCTCACGGATCTCCGCGTGGCGGTAGAGGCCGTCGTCGTCGAAATTGATCTTCGTGTCGAGGGCGAGCAGCCGTCCCTCGTCGGTGACCGCCAGCGGGTTGATCTCGATGAGCGAGCAGTCCTTCTCGAGGAAGAGCCGGTACAGGTTCCGGACGATTTCAGCAAATACCTTGCGCTGTTCCCCTTCCAGCCCCAGCGGGGCGGAAAGCTTGCGGGCCTGGAACGGGCTGATTCCCACGACGGGGTGGACTGCGCACCGGACGATCTTTTCCGGGGTAGCGGCCGCCACCTGTTCGATGTCCATGCCGCCTTCCGCCGAGGCCATGAACACAACACATTCTTTTCCCCGCGACCGGTCCACGACCAATCCCAGGTACAGTTCCTTCCGAACGGCGGAGGCCTCCTCCACCAGGATCCGGCGCACCTTTTTCCCCTTGGGGCCGGTCTGGTGGGTTACCAGTTGCATCCCGAGGATCGCCCGGGCGGCATGCAGCGCCTCTTCCGGCGAGGCGGCCGTCCTGACGCCGCCCCCTTTTCCCCGGCCTCCCGCGTGAATCTGCGCCTTGATGACGGTTCTTCCCGTCAGTTTTTCCGCCGCGGCGCGCGCCTCTTCCGGGGTTGATGCCGCTTTGCCTCGTGGAACGGGAATCCCGTAGCATCTCAGCAGTTCCTTTGCCTGAAACTCATGGATCTTCATCTTTGACCTCCGGGGTTTCCGTCGTAGCGGGTGGTTCCGTAAGGACAGGGGAGAAGGCTTCATTATGGAAACGGATTTGAAGACCGAGGGGACGGATTTCAAATCCGTCCCCTCGCGAATCGCAAGGCGATATCAATTCCCCAGTCCTTCGCCCAGTTTCAGCCCGAGATCGAGTGCCTGGCGGTTCATGTCGAGAAAACTTGCGGGAATCTGCGTTTCCAGGACCTTCATGATCGATTCGGGCCGGACCAGTTTTGTCAATCCGAGGATGGCGCCGAGCATGCAGATGTTGAAGACGATCGGACGGCCGATTTTTTCCATCACGGTTTCGTACATCGGCAATTCCACCTGCCGCGCATCCACCTTCTTGCCCAGTTTGACGTAATGGGTGTCGGTCAGCAGCAACCCGCCCGGGCGCAGAATGGAAAAATAATTTGCATAGGCCTGCTGAGTCAGACAAATCAGCACGTTGGGCTGGAGCACCTTCGGGAAGTGGATCGGGGATTCGGCGATGATGACATCGGAGCGGGTCGCGCCGCCCCGCGCCTCCGGGCCGTAGGATTGGGACTGGACGGCGATGAGGTTCTCATACAGCACGGCCGCCTCGGCCAGAAAGATCGCCGCCGTGATTACCCCCTGCCCGCCCGAACCGGAAAAGACCATTCTGCATCGTTCCATGGTCATATGCCTTTCATTGCCCGCTCGATGATCTTCTGATACTCGGCACAGTACTCCGGCATCTCCTTCTTGACGAAAACCCCTCGTTCGATCAACGAGGGATTCTCCTGCTTCGCCTTCGAACCGATCGGCGTGGTCCCGGTCTTCAGGTTATCCATCATTTTCACCACGCTCCCCTCCTTGTTTTTCCGTCCGAAATATGTCGGGCAGGGCGTCATCACCTCCACCACCGAAAAACCCTTGTGACGGATCGCCTCCTCCAGGATATCGGGAAGCTGCTGGACGTGGTACGCCGTGGCGCGCGCCACAAACGTGGCCCCCGCCGCCGTGGCGAGGGTGACCACGTCGAATTCCTGATCGATATTCGAATAGGGGGCGGTCGTTGCCATGGTGCCGTGTCCCGACAGCGGTGAAAACTGCCCGCCCGTCATTCCGTAAACGCGGTTGTTCATCACGATCGCCGTCATGTCGATGTTCCGTCGACAGGCGTGGATGAAATGGTTCCCGCCGATGGACAGCGCGTCCCCGTCTCCCATCGGCACCAGCAGCGTCAGATCCGGACGGCTCATCTTCACGCCGATGGCGAACGCAAGCGCCCGTCCGTGTATCGTATGCAGCGTATGAAAATCGAGGTACCCCGCGATCCGCGACGAACAGCCGATTCCCGACACCATCACGATGTCGTTCTTCTTCAGGCCGAGATGATCCACCGCGCGCACCAGACCGTTGAGCACGATGCCGTGCCCACAACCCGGGCACCAGATGTGCGGGAAAAACCTCTCTCGGATATAATCCCTTACGGCCATGTCAGACTCCTTTGCCCTGGATCAGACGTAGAATGTTGCGGATATCGATTGGCGTAATCAGCGTTCCGTCCACCCGGTTGGCCAGAAACACCCGCTCCGGCCGCTCCACCGACGCCTTGACCGATTGCAGGACCTGACCCATGTTCATCTCCACGACCACCACGTACTCGGCATTCCGCGCCTTCTCCCTCACCAGGACGGAGGGGAAGGGCCACAGGGTCTGGAGCTCCAGCAGGCCCACCTTCTCGCCGTGCTGGCGGCGGTCCGTCACCATGTGGAGCGACGAGCGCGCCGACGATCCGTAGGAGACCAGCAGGACCTCCGCGTCTTCGACGAAATACTCGCGATAGCGGGTCATTTTATCGACATGGTTTTCGATCTTGTCCATCAGGTGCCGCATCAATTCGTGAACCACCCGCGGATTCTCCGACGGAAATCCCCACATGTCGTGGAACAGGCCCGTCACATTGTACCGGTGCACCCCCCCGAAATCGGACATCGGCAGACGGCCGTCTTCCCTCTGCAGATACGGGTGGTAATCCACCCCTTCCCGGACCGAGGTCTTGAGCCTTTCCACCAGATGAATTTCTCCCGGCTCCGGAACTTCAAGCCGCTCCCGCATGTGTCCGATGACCTCGTCGAACAGCAAGATCACAGGCGTTCGGTAGGTCTCCGAAAAATTGAACGCGTCCACCGTGATCGAAAACACGTCCTGATGGTTCGACGCC
>DIKL01000133.1:1123-7138 GCA_002424545.1 Syntrophaceae bacterium UBA5619 | reverse complement strand
CGTCAAGCTCATTTCCCTACGCAGGCATTACCCTGATCAGGTCGATAAAGGGTTACCGGAATCCCGGTATCTCAGTCCGCAGCGGACACCCCCAACAAGCGGTTTCTTTCTACGACACAAACTGTCCAATGTCAAGAAGATCGAAATTTTCATCCCCGTTGCGCAGCGATGAGTCGCCATGTCGAAAATCCCCGCGGGAAGGGATCGCGATTTCCGGATTCCCCGACAATCGCTTGACAGCCTCCCCTTCCTGTCATAGAAAAAGATCAGTCGCGTCCGAAAGGCTTCAGGGTGTTTTATCCGGGCGGAAACCGGGCCGATCGACAAAAGATTTTTCACAAACCGAAGGGGTAAGATTATGCCCGAATTTTTCACAGTGGCCACGCCGGAGCAGGTATTCAAGGCGCTCTCCGGTTTCCGCCGTCTTGCCGTTGAAACCGTCGCGCTGGACGACGCCCTCCACCGGTTCTGCGGAACGGACATCACCTCACCGGAAGATCTCCCTCCCCTTCCCCGTTCGACCATGGACGGCTACGCCGTGCGCGCCGCGGACACCTTCGGCGCCTCGGACTCCCTGCCCGCGCTCCTCGACCTTGCCGGAGCCGTCGCCATGGGGCGTGTTCCCGAGATCAGCGTCGGCCCGAACCAGGCGGCGGCGATCCCGACGGGGGGATTTCTCCCGCGGGGCGCGGACGCGGTGGTCATGGTGGAGTACTCCGGTCCGGCGGGAGAAGGTTCCGTAGAGATCTTCCGTCCGGTCACGACGGGGGAAAATGTTCTCGGAAAGGCGGAGGATGCGGCGCGCGGCGATGTCGTGATCCCTGCCGGAAAGCGCCTGCTTCCCCAAGACATCGGCCTCCTTGCCGGCCTCGGAATTACAGAGGTTTCCGTTTATCGACGGCCGAGGGCGGCCGTCATCTCCACCGGCGATGAAATCGTTCCCGTCACCGACACCCCGTCGCCGGGGAGAATCCGGGACATCAACTCCCATTCCATCGCCGCGCTCGTCCGGGCCGCGGGCGGAGAGGTCGAAATGTTCGACCCTGTCCCGGACGATCCGGTCCTGCTCCGCGCCGCGCTCGAAAAGGCGCTGGCCTCGGCGGATGTCGTCGTTCTCTCCGGCGGCAGCTCGGTCGGCGAGCGCGACCACATGCTGAACGTCGTCACTTCGCTGTCCGGCGCCGTGGTGCACGCGCACGGGATCGCGATCAGCCCGGGAAAGCCGACGCTGATCGCCGCGGTGGGTGGGAAACCGGTGTTCGGGCTTCCGGGTCACCCGGTCTCGGCGCTTGTCGTGGCGCAGGTTTTTCTTACGCCGTTTCTGGGCCATCTCCAGGGGGAGGAGCTGAAACGGACGCCGGCGGGGGCGAGGGTGCGCGCCGCGCTGGCCTCATCTATCCACTCGGCGCAGGGGCGGGAAGACTATGTACGGGTCAAACTTGAAGAACGACAGGGACTCCCCACGGCCCGCCCCGTATTCGGCAAGTCAGGCATGCTTTCGACGCTCGTCAAGGCCGACGGCTTTATCGTGCTGCCGATCCACGCCGAGGGCCTCTCCGCCGGGGAGACGGTGGAGGTTATTTTGTTTTAGTCGGATACCCGTTCAACGGGTTCTTGAACATCATTTCAGGACGGATTTCATGGAACGGAAAAAGCGGATTTACAGGCATCTCAAGACCCTGGAGGAGGCGGGCGCCATCCTTCGCGCGTGCTTCGGCGACCTGAGGGTTGCGCCGGAAACGATCGCCGTGCGGGAGGCGCTGGACCGAATCCTCACCGAACCGGTCACGGCGCTGGCCTCGGTGCCGGCCTACCACGCCGCGGCGATGGACGGCATCGCGGTGAAAGCCTCCGACACCTTCGGCGCGCTGCCGGAAAGACCTCTCCTGTTGCCGCATACGGCCGGCAAGATGGTGGACACCGGCGATCCCATCCCGGAGGGGAAGGATGCGGTCGTGATGATCGAGCGGGTGGAGGAAAGGGAACAAGGCTGGGAGATCAGCGAGGCGGCTTATCCGTGGCGGAACGTCCGCAAGGCGGGGGAGGATATCGTCCAAGGCGAGGTCATCCTTCCGGCCCGTCACCGCATCCGGCCCTACGACCAGGCCGCTCTTTTGGCCGCCGGGATTCTCTCCGTCAAGGTTTTTTCGAAACCGCGCGTTCTGATCATCCCCACCGGCGACGAAATCGTCCGCCCGGAAGAGGCGCCGTCGCCCCTCCCGAAAGGGACGCTGCTCGAGGTCAACGGCCAGATGCTCGCATCGCTCGCCGTCGAGTGCGGCGCCGTCGCCGAGATCCGCCGAATCGTCCCCGACCGCCCGGGAAAACTCAAAACCGCGCTGACCGATGCGCTCGCCGGCCGGTACGATCTCGTCATGACGATCGCCGGCTCGTCGGCCGGCTCGGAGGATTTCACCCCGGTTCTGATGGAGGAATTGGGCGAACTTCTCGTTCACGGCATCACCGTCATGCCCGGGAAGCCCGCGTTGCTGGCCGCCGTGAACGGTCGGCCCGTCATCGGTATCCCCGGCTATCCCGTGTCGGCGGCCGTGGCCTTCGGCGAATTCGCCCGCCCCCTGCTCTATTTAATGCAGGGACTCAACCCGCCCGAACCCGACATGCTGGAGGTTTCCGTCGGCAGAAAGATTCCCTCGAAACTGGGTCTCGAAGAGCGGGTTCGCGTGATCCTCGGAAACGTCGGCGGGAAGCGCGTCGCGATGCCGATCGGCGGCGGCGCGGGGGTGATCACCTCCCTGGTTCGCGCCGACGCAATCCTCCGCATCCCGCAGGAAGTCAGCGGTTTCGCGGAGGGAGAAACAGCGCGGGCGGACCTGATGATTCCGCGCGAGGCGCTGAACGACCGGCTGCTGGCGATCGGCTCGCACGACCTGACCATCGACCTGCTCAACAGCCTGCTGAAGGAGAAAACGGGCGGACGGATGCACATCTCGTCGAGCAACGTCGGCAGCCTCGGCGGCCTCCTCGCCCTCAAAAGACAGACGGCGCACTTTGCCGGATCGCACCTGCTCGATACCGCCACCGGTGAGTACAACCTCTCCTATATCCGGCGTTATCTCACGGAGATGCCGGTTGTCCTGATCACGCTGGTCCACCGCTGGCAGGGCTTCATCACGCCGGCGGCCAATCCGAAACAGATCAGGGGCATCGGCGACCTGATCCGACCGGACATCGTCTTCGTCAACCGCCAGGCCGGCTCCGGAACGAGGATCCTGCTTGACTACGAACTCGCCCGGGCCGGAATAGCTCCCGACGATGTCGTCGGCTATCGCGGTGAGGAGTACACCCACATGAACGTGGCGATGGCGGTGGCCTCCGGCGCGGCGGATGTCGGGCTGGGGATCCACGCCGCCGCGCGGGCGCTCTCACTCGATTTCGTTCCCGTTGCCCGCGAACGCTACGATCTGGTCATCCCGAATGCGTATATGGAAGATGAGAAAATACAAATCCTGATCGACATCATCCGTTCCACAGCGTTCAAGGAGAAGGCCCTGGCGATGGGGGGCTACGAAGTTCACGAGACGGGAAATGTCGTCAATCAAAATTGAAGAAAAGAAAGGAGATGGATGATGAAGGTCTTGGCCATCAACGGCAGCGCCCGCAGGAACGGAAACACGGCGATTCTTTTGAACACCGTACTGGACGAACTGAAGAAGGAGGGCATTAAGACGGAACTCCTGCAGATGGCGGGCAAGCCGATCCACGGGTGCCGGGCCTGCTACAAATGCTTCAAGAAGAAAGATTTCCGGTGCGTGGTGGACAAGGATTTCCTGAATGACTGGTTGGCGAAAATGCGGGAGGCCGACGGCATCCTCCTGGGATCTCCAACCTATTTTTCGGACGTGTCGTCCGGAATGCGGGCCTTCATCGAGCGCTGCGGTTTCGTTGCCCGGGCCAATGATTACATGCTCAAGCGCAAGGTCGGCGCCGCCGTCGTCGCGGTCCGCCGCGCCGGCGGAATTCCCGCGCTCAACTCCATCAATCTCTTTCTGAGCTACATGCAGATGATCCTGCCCGGCTCCAGCTATTGGCATGTCGGAATCGGTCGGGAGATCGGCGATGTGAAAAAGGACGAGGAAGGTCTCCAGACGATGAAGACCCTCGGCGAGAACATGGCCTGGCTGCTGAAGAGGCTGAATGTTTAACCCGGAACTTCAGAACAGGCCTTCATCCCGAATGCCATAGCGCTCTTCCATCGAACGGACCGCATCGAGATCCGCAAACGGATCATCAGGCTGCGCAACCGATCGGGACGCATTGCCGGAGACGGCGCCGACAGATCGTCCGCGTCGTCCGTCGGCGTTGCAGGTCATTGTTTTGCACGCTCCCCTTTCCAAACCCATCCGTTCCGAAAAGATCTCCATGATCGGCACCTCCTCAAAAGTCCAGCCGCAAAACATTATCGTCGGGATACGCTGATCGTTCGATAGCGCAAAAACAGTGCCATCCGGCCGATTTGGGATGAGAGATGCAACCGATTGGAAATATGACGGTTATTTCCAAGGGCCCGAAAGGTTATTTTGAGAAACAGATAACAAAATTGTGCCGACACGCCAAAGAGACACAAAAGTGTCGCGGCCCTTCGAAACACGAAGATGCCCGGGGATCGAAGAACCTTTTTGGGGTCCTCCGGTTCTTGCGTCCTTCCTGAAGTCAAGCGTCAGGTAAGTATTATAGATATCCACCGTTTCGAACGGTAATCAGTGGTGATAAAGGAAGAGATTATCCTCTTGACTTTTCATTCGCATAAGAGCATCCATCAGCCATCATATTTCCAATTTGCTCCGTAAACCCATCAACCTAACCCTTTTGGCCTTCCGGTGAGTAAAATGAGAAGGTGGGGTTCCCGAAAAGTGATCATGTGAAGCCTCTGAGGGGTTCGAAGACTCCCTTGGAGGTTTTTTTATTCCCCCGATAAATTCACACAGGTGGTCTGGGTTGTTCAGACAGGAGACAGGGGTTTTATAAGTGGTAAAGCGTCTCTGGTTTAGTGTCATGCCGCAGCCTGTCCCTGCGGCGGGGTGCTGAAGTAAACCATAGCCGGGGTCTTCCTGTCAAAGTTTTGGTGCCACCGTTTTTCGTTGTAGAACTGGAAATACGCCGTAAGCCCTTTCTTCACCTCCACCATGGAGCTATATCCCTTCAGATAAATGTCTTCGTACTTGACGCTTTTCCAGAGCCGTTCGATAAAGACGTTGTCCATCCAACGGCCCTTGCCGTCCATGCTGATGGAAATGCCTTTCGAACGGAGGGTGTCGGCAAATACCTCCGCGGTAAACTGACTGCCCTGGTCCGTGTTGAAGATCTCGGGGCAGCCATACCGGGAAATCGCCTCTTCCAGGGCAGCCACGCAAAAGGCACTGTCCAGCGTGTTGGACAGCCGCCAGGAGAGAACCATCCGGCTCGCCCAGTCCATGACCGCCACCAAATAACAGAAACCCTTCGCCATCGGGATATAACAAATATCAGCCGCCCAAACATGGTTAGAACGTGTGATCTCAAGATCCCGCAAAAGATAAGGATACTTCACATGATCAGGGTGTGCCAATGACAAACGCGGCTTCACATACAGCGCCTCAATGCCCATCCGACGCATCAGCCGCCGCACCTTGTCACGACCTTCTTCATAACCCTTTGCCCAAAGCTCATCGCGAATTTTCCGGCTCCCGTAAAACGGATACGCCAAATGAATCTCATCGATCAGACGCATCAAATCCATCTCAGCCGCACTCAGCGGCACAGGCTTATAGTAGATCCCGGACCGATTCAGGTCCAAAAGAGAGCACTGACGGGTCACAGAAAGCTTATCCCCTCGCTCGATCATCGCTTGGCGCTCGCATCGCCGATGCGACCGAGCGCGCCTGATAAAAAATCGTTCTCCATCGACAGCTGCCCGATCTTCGCGTGCAGATCCTTCACGCTCGAAACCTGATCGGGCCTCCTGTCCTTACTGAATATCTCCGGCGCATGCTCCAAAAGCTGCTTCTTCCACTCCGT
>DIKL01000133.1:0-1118 GCA_002424545.1 Syntrophaceae bacterium UBA5619 | reverse complement strand
GACAGCTCTACGATCGTCTGTTCTCCCTTCAGTGCCTCCAGGGCCACTTTCGCCTTGAATCCAGGTGCATGATTCCTTCTCGGTCGCTTGCTCATAGCTGCTCCTCCTTTATTCCCATTATAGAGCAGCTTCACCACTTATCCAACTGTCCTGTTTTGCCAGACCAGCTCTCACACCGGAGTTGCCGCTGATCTCCATCTGGCCTTCATAATTAAAAAGATCCTTCTTTATACGGGGAAAGGTTCGCATATGAGGTTAGGGATATTGTCTTTTTGCATAAAGGAGGAGACACAATGGCTACGAATATAAAGATTCGATGGGGTTGGATCAAGGGGATGTATATTTACACTATTATTTCATCAGGATTAATGGGCTTAGGAATTATCATCGTTCCTGAGATGATAAAATCGTCATTTCCATGGCCGGTTGAAGAACCGGTAGCTTTTGGAATTATTGGGAGCATTTACGTGGCATGCGGTTTATTGTCTGTTTTGGGTCTTAGGTCACCCCTCAAATTTGTACCTCTTCTTTTGCTGCAACTTTTCTACAAGTCGGTATGGTTCATCGGTGTCGCTTTACCTCTGTGGGCCACTGGCCATTTCCCAAGTTACGCCATACCTACCGTGATAATCTTTGCAACCTTTATAGTCGGAGATCTGATCGCAATACCGTTTTCCTATGTTTTTGCTAAAGAATCAAAGCCGTAAATTAGATTTCATTGCTGGCTGCATGTGTGCCCTCTTCAAGAAAGGAGTAAATGATGATTATCGGACATTATGCTCCCGCTTTTGTGGCCAAGAGTGTCGATAAAACCATCCCCTTGTGGTTGCTGTTCCTCGCCGCCCAGTTGGTCGACATCGTGTGGGCCCTCTTGGTGCTGATCGGTGTCGAAAAAGTGAAGTTTGTGCCCGGAATCACCGCCTCGAATCCGCTTGACCTATATTATTTCCCCTTCTCACATAGCTTGCTTGCTGCCCTTGTCTGGTCAGTCATTGCTTTTGTTGCGTATAAGAACCTCCCGTTCTTCCGAGGCACACAACGAGCTGCCCTATTGGTCGGTGCATGTGTCCTTGTCCATTGGTTCTTGGATCTGCTTGTTAGCGGCGGCGAAAAGGGTG
>DIKL01000009.1 GCA_002424545.1 Syntrophaceae bacterium UBA5619 | reverse complement strand
CGGGAGGACGTCCGAAAAGGACATGCCGGTGACCGGCTCCGTTCCGACATGAAGAACGGTGCTGATGCCGAACCCCGCCTGGGCGATCACATAGGGAAGGGTGCCCGACTGCCCGCCGCTGCGGGAGATGACTCCGACATGGCCGGGAACGAAATGCTTGCTGGCGAATTCGACCGAACCGCCCAGCCACCCCAGCGCGCCGATCCCCGGGGTGTTCATCCCGATGGAGCCCGGTCCCAGAAGCATCGCGCCCTTCCGCTTTCCGTAGGCGACCATTTCGAGGATGTCGTACAACGGAACGCGCTCGACCGGCATCACGATCCACTTGATGTCGGAATCCAGCGCCTCGAAAACGGCGTCTCTCAGGCCTGTTCCGGGAATGAAGGTCACGGAGACATCGAAGAGGCCGTGGTTTTTCACCGCATCCTTTACGGTATTGTATACGGGGATCCCATCCACCTCCTCGCCGCCGCGGCCCGGCGTCACGCCGGCAATCACATTGGTTCCGAGGCGTCGCATGAATTTGGCCCGCATCGAACCTTCCCTGCCCGTGATCCCCTGAACCAACACTTTCGTTGATTTTGTCAACAAAATAGCCATATTTTCACCACCTTTTTTGGTTAGGATATTCCGTGCTTCTTACGATATTCTTCCAGCCCCGGGATGGGCGCCTCGATCTTGATGGCGCCCTTTCCCCTGAACCAGCACTCATATTCACAGGCCAGACACTCCGTCCCGAGACGCTTGGGATCCCCCTCCACGACGGGCTTGCCGTCCTTCAGGACCAATATCCCCCGGGCGTAGGTCTTGCAGGCCGCGATGCAGGCCTTGGATTCGCACTCCTTGCATTTGTCGTCATCAATGATGACCGTGATCGTCTGTTCCTGAAACTCCATGGGTGGCCTCCTTTACCCTTTTCTTTCCTTCTTGTATTCGAGCACCATCTCTTTCATCTCCGCGGCAAGCCCGATCGTGTCGTACACGCGTTCGCCTCCGTAGATGCGGATTCGAGCCTTGAGATCCTTCGTTCCCTCCTTCAGGATTTCCAGGGACTCCTTTTCCTTGTTGCCGGCCAAAAGCAGCAGGACCGGGAAACCGGGACGCTTGGGCAGCTCCTCCCGGAGCGCCTTGACGATGCCGTGCGCGTGGTGCCACTGCTCCTGGTTGGCCGCCATGAACCCGCCCAGCATGTAGCCGTCGATCCCGGCCTGGGAAAAGACGAGTTTGGCCGCGCGATACACCTTGGAGGCGGGCGGGTTGCCGCTCGTATCGGCGAAATCCGGCACCCTCAGCCCCTGCTTGTTGAGGCCGTCGACGCCGAGCATCGCGCCGCCGCCGCCCATGCCGTGATAGCCGATCGTCCCGAAGCACTCGCCCTGGATCTGGTTGTTCATCTCCGCGAAATAGCAGGTGCCGCGAAGGTCCTTCTCCTCGACCCACCACGCAATCATGTCCAGCTCCGTGGGGGGCGTACCCGATTCGCGCGCCACTTCAATCCCCAGTTCCGGATGTCGGATCACGGAAGAGTCGTCTATGGAGATCCGGCAGTCGCTGGCCAGAACTTTCCCATCCTTCGTAACGACCATCGGATTGATCTCGATGAGACGGGCGCCGTAATTCTTGAAGGTATCGTAGAGGCCGACCATCAACCGGGCCACCTGAGCAATGTGCTTACTGGGCACCTTCACTTTGTTCGCGAGGTTGAGGGCATCATAGATCTTGAAACCGCGGATCACATCGACATTCATCATCGCAATCTTGTCGGCGGGAACCGACTCGATATCCATGCCTCCTTCCGTCGAGAACATGACTACCGGACAGCGCGCATCCGCCTGGGCGTTGACGATGATTCCGGCGTAGTACTCCCGGTCGATATCGAGTTTCTCCTCAACCAGAACCTTCTCCACCAGGTAACCCTTGATCGTGGCGCCAAGCAGCAGGGCCGCCATTTTTTCCGCCTCCGCCGGCGTATCGGCGAATTTGACGCCGCCGGCCTTACCGCGTCCGCCGGACCAGATTTGAACCTTGATCACCACCGGCTTGCCTATCTTTTCCGCGATCTTACGGGCTTCCTCAGGCGTCTTGGCGACATCCCCCTGGGGAATCGGCATCTTGGCAATCTTGAACAACGCTTTGCCTTCATGCTCATTCAATCGAGCCATACCAACCTCCTAAAGCCATCAATAGATTTCGTCTTCCCATGCGGGTTTCGATTCTCTCTCCGCGCGGATTGCCCACTCCCGTCCAATGGTCGCAATGCATTTTCACCCCCGGGAAAAAAGGCACACGCGGCAAGCCATCGTACACCAGCCATCACCCTTCTGTCAATGCGCAAAACCGCTGCGGACAGACAGGTTGTGATCCTCTGAATGAGAATGATCATTATTGGCATCAGCAAGACAAGTGCCAAAAATCTTTTCGGCAAGTGAAAAACAGCAAATACCCGTTAATTATTTTTTATAAATGATTTCTAATACTTGAAGAATAATACCCGAGGAATTCCTTCCGAGATGTTCATCCGGATGACAAAGGGGCGGGCAACAAAACCGTGAAAAAGTGCGTGATCCGCACTAAAAGGCCTTCGACAGCAAGCTATTTTTGCGGGCTGCTCAAAAACGGCCGGATGCAAGGCCTCCGAAATCTTGAGACGCGGAAAATATTTGCGTGCACGTTGCACGGCTCAGGTGGAATGAAACGCAACAGATGGATATATCTCAATCGCCGTTGAAGGCACCGGACCGTCACGGAAATGCGCTGAACCGAGACGATGGCGCAACTGTGCGGATTACGAACCACCTGTTCATGAAAAGCACACCTTTTGTGGCCTTCGACAGCCTCTCGGATTATGGCGAAACCTTTAGTGATCGGACAGCCCCGATCCGGACGCCGCAAGGTAACCGCGGGCCAAGGCCCTATTCACGTGAACGACTCCCCGGTTCATCTCCTTGAACGGATATTCCGCCGTAATTTCGGGAAGAGCGTCCGCCTCGGCCTGCGCCTTCACCACCGATCCCGCCGGAACGTACCGTTGATCGGCGACCCGGACCCCCATCAGGATCACGCCGGGCTCGATGACACAGTTTCGCCCCACGATGGACTTGAAAATCAGGCTTTTCATCCCGACGAACGTGTCATCCCGAACGACGGCCGGTCCGTGGATCTGAACCTGGTGGGCCAGAGAAACCCGGTTTCCGACATAAACGGCGTACGGACGACCATCGACCTCACAGAGGTTTTTCGAAACGGGCCTGCCGTCCATCTCGGTTTCCAACGCGTGGATGACGACGCCGTCCTGAACATTCGAATCGTCGCCGACAAAGAGCGGCTGTCCCTCGTCTCCGCGGATGGAAGCCGTCGGAGAAACCATGATGTTTCTGCCGAGATGCACATTTCCGATCACCGACGCCAACGGATGGACATAGGTTGAAGGGTCGATGTCCGGCTCCGACACGTTGGCCGAAAAATCCGTCGCCACATTTTTTCCGATCATGGATCAATCCCCCTGTTATCATATTCAGCCGAACAGAAAACGTCTGTTCTTGTCATCGCATCTCCGTCACAAGGCGCGTTGGCGGCGCCTGCACAGTTCTTTCCAAACCCGATCGACCTCGCGCGCCGTCTCTTCGACGGGTCCCTCATTGCGGATCACGATATCCGCCCGGGGGATCTTCTCTGCGATCGGCATCTGCGCGGCAACCCTGCTTTCCGCCTCTTTACGGGAGTACCCGTTGCGCGCCATCAAACGCCGGATCTGTTCTTCCGGCGGAACGCAAACGAGGAGAACCAAATCCACCATCTTCTCCAGCCCGGCTTCGATCAGGAGCGGGATGTCGGACAGCACGACCGCATCCGGCCGCTCCTGTTCGATTTCCGCCAGTCGCCCGCGCCACTCGGCCAAGACGGCCGGGTGGACGATGCCGTTGAGGATCTCCCTTTTTTTTCGATCCGCGAAGACGATCGCTCCGAGTTTGCCGCGGTCGATCCGCCGGTCCGGAAGCAGAACCGCTTTTCCGAAATGACGGAGAATTTCCCGCCACACCGGCCCGTCCGGTTCTTCGACCGTATGGGTCAGATCGTCAAAATCGATCAGGACCGCCCCCTTCGCAACCAGCATCCGGGCAACCGTTGATTTGCCGCTGGCGATGCCGCCTGTCAAACCTACATTCAGCATGGCTGTTTCCCGAATTCGCCGACGGGCGCGTTTTTTTACGATCGATGTGGGCGAAAAACGCGGATTCGCAACGTCTCGCTCATTCCGCCTCCGGCCGCGTATTTTTTTGGTTCCGCATGAAGATGATGCGCAGCCCTTCGAGGGTCAGCATTTCATCGACGACGTCGATCTGCTTCGCTTCCCGTGCGATCAGCTTCGCCAGCCCCCCCGTCGCAACGACGAGCGGCTTCGATGCGGTTTCGGCCTTGATCCTCTCGACGATTCCGTCGACCAGCCCCGCATAGCCGAACATGATCCCCGCCTGCATGCCGCTTACCGTGTCTTTCGTGATCACGCTCCGGGGTTTGCTGAGTTCCACCCGGGGGAGTTTCGCCGCGCGCCGGAAGAGCGCTTCGCTGGAGATCATGATCCCCGGCGAGATGCAGCCGCCCATATACTCCCCCTTCGGGGAAATATAGTCGAACGTGGTGGCTGTTCCGAAATCGACGATGATCAGATCGTGCCGGTACTTTTCATAAGCGGCCACCGCATTGACGATCCGATCCGCCCCGACCTCCTTGGGGTTGTCATAGAAGATCGGCATTCCGGTCCGGACGCCCGGTCCGACGATGAGAGGCCGGATGTCGAAATACTTCCGGCAGAGGGGCTCGAGGATATTGAGCATCGGCGGCACGACGCAGGAGATGATGATATCCTTGATCGCCTTTGAACTGATCCGGCTGTTTTTGTACAGGTTGAGGATAAGCATCCCGTATTCGTCCACCGTATGATCGATGACCGTCCGGATGCGCCAGTCGTGGACCAGTTCCTCCCCGTCGTACAGACCGAGGACCGTGTTCGTATTCCCCACATCGATGACCAGCAACATCTCTCACCTCTTCAGGATCGTCGCATCACCCGCCAAAATTCGCCGGACCTCTCCCCGCTCATCGCCAAGAAGCAGCGCCCCGTCGCGGTCGATCCCCGCCATCGTCCCCTCCAGAATTTCCTTCCCAAATAAAATCCGAACCGGTTTCCCGGCCATCCTCGATCGGGTGAGCCATCCCTCCCGGATCGGCGAAAATCCTTCCCGCAGATATGTCTCATACCAACGTTCAAACCGTTCACAGAGCGAAAAAACCAGATCCTCCCGCGAATGGTCCCGCCCCGTCTCTTCCCGAAGCGATGTGGCGGTATCGCGGTGGTCCGGATCGAAATCGTTCCGCCGGATGTTGACATTCAGGCCGATTCCGACGATCAGAACCCGCCTTCCCTCGAACGTCCTCATCTCCGTCAGGATACCGCAGACCTTCCTTCCCCGGATCAAGATGTCGTTCGGCCATTTGATTCCCACGCCGTCGGGGCAGACCGCGGCAATCGCATCCGCGACCGCCACCCCCGTCAGAAGCGTGATCTGCGCAAGATCCGACGGATCGACCGCCGGTCGGAGAATCAAGGACAGGTAGAGATTGCATCCGGGCGGCGATTGCCAGATTCTTTGCAGTCGCCCCCTTCCGGCGGTCTGCCGGTCCGCGAGAACCACCGTTCCCTCGGGAGCCCCTTCCCGTGCAAGTTCCGCAGCCAAGCGGTTCGTCGAATCGGCCGTCTCATGATACCGGAGGAGGCCGCCGATCCGCTTGTCGTTCAGGCGCGACCGCAACGCCTGCGCATCGAATGGCATCCCGTTCCTCTTTTCATCCGGCAACCGTGAGAAAAATCCGACCCGTCACGCCTCTCGATCCTTCACCCCGGCCACATTGAGGGAGATATCCGCCGCCGCCGCGGAATGGGTCAGGGCGCCGACCGAGATGAAATCCACCCCCGTGGCCGCCACCTCTCCGACCCTCTCCAACGTCATGTTCCCCGAGGCCTCGAGCGGGATCTTCCCCGCAACCCTTTTCACAGCCGCGGCCATCTCGGAGAGGCTTATGTTGTCCAGCATCACCGAATCCGACCCGGCGGACAACGCCTCTTCCAGCTCCGCGCCGTTCTTGACCTCGACCTCGATCTTCAGGGTATGGGGAATCCGCGCGCGAACCCGCCGCACGGCCTCCATGATCCCGCCCGCCGCCGCGATATGGTTGTCCTTGATCAGCACGCCGTCATAGAGCGCAAAACGGTGGTTGAATCCGCCTCCGGCGCGGACGGCGTATTTATCGAGAATTCTCAGGCCCGGCGCCGTCTTTCGCGTATCCAGGATCTTCGCCTTCCCATTTCCCACGGCTTCGACATAGCGTCGGGTGAGGGTTGCGATGCCGCACATCCGCTGAAAAAGGTTCAGCGCGACCCGCTCCGGGGTCAGAATGGAGGCCAGTTTTCCGGAAATTTCCGCAAGCAGATCCCCCGGCTCCGCCTTCTCTCCGTCCCGTCGATGAGGCATGAAGCGAAGCGAGGCATCCCAAATCCGAAAGACCTCTCCGAAAATCCCGATCCCGGCGACCACCAGCTCCGACTTGGCCGTCGCACGGGCAAGGCCCATTTCATCCCCCCGAAGCGCCGCTCCGGTCGTGACATCCCCCGCCCCCACATCCTCCGCAAGGGCCTTCCGGATCAGTTCCGCGACAACCTGTGGCGACATTTGCAACGACCGCATACATTCTTCTCCAGGATTTGATCTGCGGCTTGGAATCCGGTTCAACCGCTCGCTACAGCGCCGCGATTCGGCGAATCGCCGCCTCCAACGCCGCTTTCTTCTCTCCGAGCGCAACGGCCTTCTGCCGTTCCTTCTTCACGACCGCCTCCGCCGCCTTCGCCAGAAAATCCGGATTGGCCAGTTTCTTCGCGACGACGGCCAGATCCTTTTCGACCTTGCCGATCTCCTTCCCGAGACGGCCCTTCTCTCCCTCGATATCGATCACCCCCGCGAGAAAAACGTAGACATGCACCGGTCCGGCCACGGCGGTCGCGGCCCCCTTCGGCTCTTCCGTCTCTCCGGTGATCTCTAGTCTCTCCAGGTTGGCCAGATTTACGATATAGACCCGCCCGCGCTCCAGAGAGTTCCGCAACGCATCGGACGGCGCCGTCAGGGTCGCCTTGAGCTTCAGCGACGGCGCCACGTTCATCTCCCCGCGGATGTTCCGGATGCGGGTGATCACCTCCATGATCCGCGACATCTCCTGCTCCGCCTCGGGATCGGCGACGGCGTCGTTCATGGCGGGAAATTCAGCGACCATGACGGAACTCCCGTCCGCAACCAGGGTCTGCCAGATCTCCTCGGTCAGGAACGGCATGAAGGGGTGAAGCAGTTTGAGCGATGCGGTCAGAACGGTCAGCAGCGTCTGCTGAGCGGCCCGTCTCCCCGCCGGATTTTCCCCTCCATAGAGGACCGGCTTGATCAGTTCCAAGTACCAGTCACAGAATTCGTGCCAGACAAACTGATACACGGCCGCCGCCGCGTCGTTGAAGCGGTATTCGTCCAATCCTCGAATCACTTCGGCAACGGTTCGGTTCATCCTTGTCCGGATCCAGCGATCGGCAATCGATCCATCTTCCGGACATACGGGAAGCGCGGAATCGTAATCCTCCAGGTTCATCATCGAGAAGCGGGTCGCGTTCCAGACCTTGTTGACGAAAAACTTGTACCCTTCGATCCGTTCCTCCGACATCCGCACATCTCTCCCCTGAGCGGTAAAGGCGGCCAATGTAAACCGGAAGGCATCCGTCCCGAACTTATCCATCATCTCGAGGGGATCGATGCTGTTCCCCTTCGACTTGCTCATCTTCTCGCCGTTCTCGTCGCGGACGAGGGCGTGGAGGTAGACGTCGCGGAAAGGAACGTCCCTCCTCACGTAGAGCCCCATCATCATCATCCGGGCAACCCAGAAGAAGAGGATGTCAAAACCGGTCACCAGCAGCGACGTCGGATAGAACGTTTTCAGCGCCGCCGTGTTCTCGGGCCACCCCAACGTCGAAAAAGGCCACAACGCCGAGCTGAACCAGGTGTCCAGGACGTCCTCCTCCTGACGCAGCTTCGTTCCGCCGCAGGCGGGACAGCGGTCGGGATCCTGCGTGGCGACGATCACCTTGCCGCACCCCTCGCAGGTCCAGACGGGAATCCGGTGGCCCCACCAGATCTGCCTGGAGATGCACCAGTCGCGGATGTTGTTCATCCACTCGAAATAGGTGGCCTCCCAGGAGGGCGGAACGATGCGCGTTCTTCCCGTCACCACCGCGCCGATCGCCTCCTTGGCCAGGGGCGTGATCCGGACGAACCACTGCCGGGATACCGCGGGCTCGATGTCGGTTTTACAGCGGTAGCACTGGCCGATGTTGTGCGCGTAGGATTCCGTTCCGACCAGAAATCCCCCCGCCTCCAGGTCCCGGACAACGTTCTTTCGGCACTCGTAGCGGTCCTGACCCTCATAGACGCCGCCGTTTCGGTTGATCACCGCGTTGTCGTCCATGATCTTGATGATCGGCAGGTTGTGGCGTCCCGCCATCGCGAAGTCATTCGGGTCCGAGGCCGGTGTGATCTTGACCGCGCCGGAACCGAATTCCATCGTGACGTAGTCATCGGCAATGACGGGAATCCTGCGGTTGACGAGGGGAAGGATCACCTCTTTCCCCACCAGATGGCGGTACCGATCGTCGTCGGGATGCACGGCGACGGCCGTATCCCCCAGCATCGTCTCCGGCCGCGTCGTGGCCACGACAATCTCCCCCCGGCCTTCGGCGAACGGGTAACGGATGTTCCAGAGATGCCCCGCCTCCTGATGATACTCGACCTCGAGATCGGAAATGGCGGTCCGGCAGCGCGGACACCAGTTGACGATGTAATCCCCCTGGTAGATGAGGCCGTCGTTGTAGAGGCGGACAAAGACCTCACGGACCGCTCGGGAGAGCCCCTCATCCATCGTAAAGCGCTCCCGCGCCCAATCGCAGGAGCAGCCCAGCCGTTTCAACTGGTGGATAATCACCCCGCCGTACTTGGCCTTCCACTCCCAGACCCGTTCGATGAACTTCTCCCGGCCGAGATCGTGCCTCGTCAGGCCCTCTTTCGCCAGTTCCTGTTCGACGACATTCTGCGTCGCGATTCCGGCGTGGTCCATCCCCGGCATCCAGAGGGCGTTGTACCCCTGCATCCGCTTGTACCGCACGACGATGTCTTGGAGGACATTGTTGAGCGCATGGCCCATGTGGAGCATCCCGGTGACGTTCGGGGGAGGAATGACGATGGAAAACGGTTTCTTGGAACTGTTGTCCGCCGCATGAAAATAGTCATGATCCAGCCAGTGCCGGTACCATTTTTCCTCCGCATCACGGGGCTCATACGCCTTGGGTAACACACCTTTTCCCATTCATCTTCTCCAGTCGCAAGTGAGATATTGCCGCGATCCTTCTTACGAAACGACGACAAAAAAATCAAGGAACTTCCTTCGGCCGATCTTCACGTTCTCTCACCGGAGGGAACGCTGCCCGTCCCTCGCTTCAGGACCGCCCCAGAAAAACCTCGATCCGCCGCGACGCCTCCTCGACATCCCCCGGGTCGAGCCAGCCGATCTCCCGGTCCGCGGCAAACCAGGTCATCTGACGCTTCGCGTAGCGGCGGGTATCCCTTTGAATCCAATCCACCGTCCGCTCCAGACTCTGCCGTCCGGCTAGATGGCCCGTCATGTGCCGGTAGCCCAACGATTGCATCGATTTGAGTGACTCACCGTATCCCCTATCGATCAGCCCCCGGACCTCCTCGGCAAATCCATCCGCGATCATCCGTTCCGTCCTCCGGTCGATCCGGTCGTTCAGGCGATCCCGATCCAATCGGAGACCGATCCGCAGGGCTTCATACGGCGCCTCCCGGAAGCGGTGCCCCTCCTGAAATTCCACGATCGATTTTCCCGTATGCTCGATCACCTCCAGCGCGCGGATGATCCGGATGCCGTCACGGGGGTCGATCCGATCGGCGGCGCGGGGATCCCTTGCCTTCAGCTTCTCGTAAAGATGGGCCTTCCCCCGGATCTTCATTTCCTGTTTCAGCTCCTGCCGCAGCGCATCGTCCGCCCCCGGCCCGTCGATCAGCCCCCCCAAAAGGGCCCGGACATAGAGACCGGTTCCCCCGACGATAAAAACCGTCTTCCCCTTGCGGTGCAACGATGCGACCACGTCCCGGGCCAAACCGATATAGCGCGAAACATCGAAAGGCTCATCCGGATCGACCACATCGAGCAGGTGATGGGGAATGCGCTTCCGCTCTTCCGGCGTCGGCTTCGCCGTGCCGATATCCATCCGCCGGTAGACCTGCATGGAATCGGCGCCGACGATCTCGCCGCCGTACCGGCCGGCCAGTTCCAGCGCCATCGCCGTTTTTCCGACGGCGGTCGGCCCGAGAATGCAGATCACCCTGGGTTTGGGGATATGGGAATCCGCCATCTCCGGCTATCTCCTCTTGAACAGCTTTTCCAGCTCGCCGACGGAGATGACAATCTTCAGGGGTCTCCCGTGCGGACAGGTTGCGGCGTGGGGAAGCGCATCGAGATCGCGGCAGAGGCGCTCGACTTCCGGAACGCTGAGACTTCGGTTTGCCTTCACGGCCGCCCGGCAGGCGAGGGCCGTGAAGATTCTCTCCCGCCTCTCCGTCAGCGGGAGCCTGCAATCCCCCTCCAGGCATTCGGCCAGCAGGTCGCCGATCAGCGTCCGCGCCTCCGCATCGGGCAGAAAGGCCGGAACGGCCTTGACGACGACGGAATCTCCGCCGAAAGCCTCGACCTCCATCCCCGCCTCCTCGAGAATTGGGATGGATTCGGTCAGAAAGGAAAGGTCGCGGGGCGGCAGACTGACCACTTCGGGCATCAATAGACGCTGTCCGACCGTATTCCCGCCCGTCCCTTCGGTCCGTTTTTTCAGATTCTCAAAAATGATCCGTTCGTGGGCCGCATGCTGGTCGACGAGCACCACGCCCTCCTCCCCGGCAAAAACGAGGTAGGTCCCCGCCACCTGACCGAGATATCCGAGATCGGCAAAGCGTGCCTGCATTTCCGGCTGCTCCCGGACGGACGGAAACTCGAGAGCCTCCGGTCGCGGCGGAATCACCTCGGTTCTCTGCTGGGACGGCGTCGAACGACCGAAGAAGAGTTTTTCCGGTCCTGAAGAAACCCGGTACCGCTTCAAGGCCTCCTCGACGCGTGCCGCATAGGCGGTCCGTTCCATATCGGGCGATCCGGTCGGCCGTTTTTCCGATGAAGATCCGGCGCCGATCGTCGCGCACAGGCTCTCGGCAATGAGGCCGTAGATCTCCCGCGGATTCCGGAAGCGGACCTCCATTTTCGTAGGATGAACATTCACATCCACGTCCCCCGGCGGCACATCCAGAAACAGCACGACGACCGGATAGCGGCGCGGCTCGATGACCCGACGGAAAGCCGTCATGATCGCGTGGTTCAGCAGATAGTCCTTGACGTAGCGGCCGTTGACATACAGGTACATCTGGGCGGCGCTGGAACGTGTGAATTCCGGTCGGGAAACAAATCCCCGAAGCGTCGCGCCGTTCCTCTCCCCCGTCGCCGGGACAAGCCGGCCCTGAAAATCCCGACCCAGGGTGAGGGCAATCCGCTCGGCAAGATCCTTCGCGGCCGGGACATTCATCAGTGTGCGTTCCCCCGCGGAAACCCGCAGACGGATTCCCGGCTGGGCAAGCGCCAAGCGGGTGATCCAGTCGAGACAATACCCTTGTTCGGTCATTTCGCTTTTGAGAAACTTCCGGCGCACGGGGACCGGATCAAAGATGCGGCTGACCCGGACGGACGTGCCGACCGGGCAGCCGGCATCGGTCTGCTCCAGAATCACCCCTCCCTCAATGATCAGCCGGGCGCCGACGGGCGACTCCGCCCGGCGGGTCACCATCTCCACCCGGGAAATCGAGGCGATGCTGGGCAGGGCTTCGCCCCGAAAGCCGAAGGAACGGACCCGGTAAAGATCCTCGAACGCGGCAATCTTGCTGGTGGCGTGACGGGCAAAGGCGAGCGGGAGATCCTCCGGTCCGATTCCTTCCCCATTGTCGGTCACGCGGATGGACTGACAACCGCCCTTCTCCAGCTCCACGGAGATCTCCGTGGAACCGGCATCCAACGCGTTTTCGACCAACTCCTTGACGATGGACGCCGGCCTTTCGACCACCTCGCCCGCCGCGATCCGATGGGTCAGCGTCTCCGGCAGAACGATAATTTTCCCCGACAATGTTTTCTCCTTCCCTCCGTCCTATCCGCGGCCGCCTGTCCTCTCCAGATATTCCTGGAGGGCGATTTGCCAGAACCGCATGGTCTTTCTGGTCGTCTCGAAAAACTTGCGGCAGCTCAGGACGGTCCGGGCGGGTCGGACCGCCGGCCGGGTTTGTCCCGCCGACGGAATCGGACGGACGGCGACATCGCTCTTTCCCGAATACTGTAATATTCTGCACGCAAATTCATACCAACTGCAGCTTCCGCGATTGGTCAGATGAAAAAGACCCTGATGCCCTCCCTCGATGAGCAACTGCACGGCGGCGGCCAGATCCCGGGAATAGGTGGGGGCGCCGATTTGATCGTCCGCGACCTCCAGGATCTTACCCGCGGCGGCCTTTTCCAAAATCGTTTTCACAAAATTCCCGCCGTTTTTTCCGTAGAGCCGGGCGGTCCGAATCAGAAGCCAGCGGTCGGAAAAGGCCTGGAGAAAACGCTCCCCCTCCAACTTGGAGGCGCCATAAACACTCAGCGGAGCCGGTTCGTCCTCTTCGACATACGGGGTCTCCTTCCGGCCGTCGAAGATTAGATCGGTGCTGAAATGGACGATCCCGACACCCCGCACCCGGCAGGCAAGGGCGATGTTCTTCACGCCGACGGCATTGACGGCAAAACAGCGGTCACGATCCGTCTCGCAACCATCAACATCGGTGTAGGCGGCTGCGTTGACGACGACATCCGGCAGGCATTCCGCGATCACGCGCCCGCAATCGTCCTCCCGCGTGATGTCGAAATCATCCGCGTCTTTCCCCATCACGTCGTGGGCAGTCCCCAATTGCAGCAGCAGATCGCTTCCCGGTATTCCCCGGTGTCCCAGAACGAGAATCTTCATTCGTATCTCACTTCCTGCAGAAAGAGCCCCTGCGGCGGCGCGGTGAGGCCGGCCCGCTTACGATCCTTGGCCTCCAGAATCTCGGCCACATCCTCCCGGGAGCGTTTCCCCCGACCAATCTCGACCAACGCACCGACGATCGTCCTGACCATGTACCGCAGAAAACCGTCCGCTTCGATGGTCATTTGAATGATATCCTTATCCTGCTTCACGACGCCGATATCCAGAACGGTCCGGACATGATCCCGGCTGTCCGTGTGGGAGGAACAGAACGAGGAGAAATCATGCGTTCCGCGGAACAGATCCAGCGCCCCATCGATCTTCTCCAGATCGAGGGGTTCCCAGACAAACCAGGCGAATCGTCGCTCCAGGGCGGGCCGCACCGGACGGTTGCAGATCCGGTAAAAATAAACCTTGCTTTTCACATCGAAGCGGGCGTGAAAGACGGGATCAACCTCGCGGACGCTCCGGACCACAATGTCCGGGGGAAGAAGACTGTTGATCCCCATCAGGAAGCTCCGTTCATCCAGATGGGAAGCGGTGTGAAAGTGGGCGACCTGGCCGACGGCATGAACCCCCGCATCCGTCCGACCCGAACCGATGACCCGGCTCTCCACGCCGGTGATCCGGCCGATGGACTCCTCGATGAGCTGCTGGATGGAAAGCCCGTTCTGCTGGCGCTGCCAACCGCAATACGCAGTGCCGTCGTATTCAACGATCAGCCGGATATTTCTCATCGCTTCACGCGGCATCCCCGTCTTCGACCAGGACGACCGCAAACGCGGCGGCCCCCTCCCCCGCGCCCACAAGCCCCATCCCCTCGTTCGTCTTGGCCTTGATACTCACCTGTAAAGCGGGAATTCGCAGAACGCCGGCGATGTTTTCCGCCATTTCCGAAAGATGGGGGGCCAATTTCGGCTTCTCCAGAACAACCGTGGAATCCACATTGCGGATCCGAAAACCCTTTGCGTCGGCAAGCGTCCTCACCCTCTCCAGCAGGACCAGGCCGGCGATGTCCCGGAAGGCGGGATCCGTGTCCGGAAACTGCCTTCCGATGTCGCCCAGACCCACGGCTCCAAGGATCGCGTCGCAGACGGCATGGATCAGCACGTCGGCGTCCGAATGGCCCATCAGCCCCTTTTCGTGCGGAACCTCTTTTCCGCCCAGCACCAGTCTTCTCCCTGTCGCGAGACGATGGCTGTCATAGCCGAATCCGATTTTCATTTCTTTCTCCCGCAAACGATCTTCTCGCCACGTTCCAGATCCTCCGGTGTCGTCACCTTGATATTGTCCGCATCACCGGGAATCATCCGGACGGGAATCCCCATTCTTTCGACCAGCGAAGCGTCATCCGTGCCGTAAAATTCGTCGGCTGCGGCCCTCTCGTAAGCAGCAAGGATCAATTCTCTGCGGAAGGCCTGCGGGGTCTGCGTCAACCAGAGGTCTTCCCGCGGAACGGTCCTCGCCACACACCCCTTCCGATCGACCTCCTTCACCGTGTCCCGGACCGGAAGACCGGCGGTCGCGGCGCCGAAGATACTCGTCTCGGCAACGACCCGTTCGATCAGATCCTCGGTCACGAACGGGCGGACGCCGTCATGGACGAGAACGATGTCATGTTCTTCACTCACATGCGCCAGCGCATTCCGCACCGAATCCTGACGTTCGGGTCCGCCGGCGAGAACCAGGCTGATCTTCGACAGATCGAACCGTTCGACGATGTTCCGTTGCACATCCGCCAGTTCTCCCTCGGGAACCGCAAGGAGAATTTCATCGATCAGCGGAGAGTGTTGAAATACCTTGAGGGTGTGAACGAGGATGGGGATTCCGGCCAGCGACAGGAACTGTTTGGGAAGTCGGCTTCCCATCCGTTTTCCCGTTCCCCCCGCCGGAACAATTGCAACCGTTTTCATGGCGCCGCCCTGGAGACAGAAGGGTCCGGCGATTACGCATCGCCGGACCCGGATGCCGTTACGGCTTCGAGTTCATCCCGGAGGACTTCTTATCCGAAAGGACCGATTTCAGTTCCGAAAAGATCATCCGTCCGGCGGTGGTCTGCAGCACGCTCGTGACCATCGCTTCCACCGTCATTCCCTGGTATTTCTGGGCATTGTCCACGATGATCATCGTGCCGTCATCCAGATAGGCCACCCCCTGCCCCGGTTCCTTCCCGTCCTTGATGATCTTGACGGTCATCTGTTCTCCCGGCAGAACGACCGGTTTCAGCGCGTTGGCCAGCTCATTGACGTTGAGGATCTTGATCCCCTGCAACTCCGCCACCTTGTTGAGGTTGAAATCATTCGTGATGATCTTTCCGTTGGTTTTCTTGGCCAGGGCGACCAGCTTGGCATCGACTCCCTTGATCTTGGGAAAATCATGGTCGACCACGTCGATATAAATACCGCTGCCCCGCTGCATCCGGTTCAGGATATCCAGCCCCCGCCGGCCGCGGGCCCTCTTCATCGAATCCGATGAATCGGCGATGTACTGAAGCTCGTCGAGAACGAAGCGGGGGACCATCAGGTTGCCCTCCATGAAACCGGTGTCGCAGATGTCCGCGATCCGGCCGTCGATGATGACGCTGGTATCCAGAATGCGGTAATCGCTGATTTCCTTGGCCGGTCCCCATCCGAAAAGACTGACCTCCTCCACTTTCTTTGATCCGAGGACCAGCCCCAGATAGCCCATGATGCCGGTAATCAGCGAGTAGATCCAGGGCACGACCTGCCTTTTTTCCATGATGTTGCTGACAAAACTTAATCCGTATACAAATAAGAAGGCAATCAGCAGGCCGATGATCATCCCCACGACGCCGCCCAGAATCACCCGCAGGGCGACCTTGCGGATGGCCTGTTCGATCTTGATGACGAATATGGCGATCAATAAACCTAAAAATAGTCCGGCCGTCCATTGCCACCATTGGCTATAGCTGTGGTAGGCAATAGAATAACCGCTCAACGAACAGGCCAGAATCAAGATAATCTTCACAATCACATCCCCTCACCTCCTTTTCGATTGATTTCATAATGCCTCCGATTATCTGCAAACACTCCGACAATATCGTGGAACGAGGGCATTCCCGGTGATGATGTTGAGATCCCGTCGGATCCCGGTGCGATTCTCTGTTGCAGGCGGCTGAACTTCCGGAAAAAATGACGGAAGGTTGTCATTGTATGGTGAAGATGACCTTCAGATCTTCTTCAATCTTGGTCTCTTCGGCATTGCTCGCCACCGAAATCTCCTTGATGAGAAGGTTCTTCGCCGTATCCATCATTTTCCTCTCCCCGAAGGAGAGATTTTTGTCGCTTTTCAGAATGAACAGGTCGCGCAGGACGCGGGCAATTTCGAACACCGACCCCGTTTTGATTTTCTCCAGATATTCCCGGTACCGCTTGTTCCATGTCTGCTTGTCTATTGTAACGTCCTTCTTGCGGAGGATTGCATAAACCTTGGGGATTTCCGTTTCCATGATCACCTCACGCAAACCGACCGATTTTGCGCTATTCATGGGAATCATGATCTTCATCCCGTTGCCCATGATCTTCATGATATAGAACAGTTGTTTTTTCCCCCCGACCTCCCGGTTTTCGATGGCCTCGATCACCCCGACCCCCTGTGCCGGATATACCGCCAAATCTCCTACCTTGAACATGATCACACCTGAAGTATTTATTTAGAACGTAGTAACATATCAAATTCCGTGAGAATAGTCAACAGCATTCCAGAGTATTCTTGTATCTCACCCGCGTTCATCCACCCCGTTTCCGGAAAGATAACCATCATTCTCATCGTCAGGGAAGAAAGAAAAGCGGGTTGCGCGCCTTGTTTCGGTGACGAACCTCGAAATGAAGATAGGCTTCCGACCGCTCATCGGCCTTGCCGACAAAGGCAATCCGGTCCCCTTTCTTCACCCGGCTTTCCCCGCGGACGATTCTGAGTCCAAGGTGCGTATAGACGGTCGCGTATTGTTCTTCATGCTGGATGATGATCGTCTCGCCATAATCCTTAAGAGGGGCGGAGAAGATCACGAGCCCGTCCGCCGCCGCCTGTACCGCCGTTCCCGCATCCGCTGCAATTCGAATACCGTTATAATACATACGGTTGGCTTGGATTCCAAAGCGGGAGACGACCTTCCCCTTGACCGGCCAGATGAAACGCTTTTTGTCGAACCGGATCTGCTCTTCGCCGATCTCGGGTTGCCTGGGCTTGAGCTGCGGATCGGCGATTTTCTTCTTTTCCGGTTTTTCGGAAGCTCGATCGGGAATCGAATCACCCTTGACTTTGGGGGATCGTTCCGCGCGATCTTTCGCCGACGCATCGGCCGGAGTCGGTTCCTTTCGCGTCTGCGCAAGCGTCGGTTCTTTTTTTTCCGGAATTTCCGTTTTCAAAACCACGCTCGGCGCCTTTTCGGGCTCCCGTTTCTCGCCGGGTGTGGTCGGGGGCATGACCGGCCGGGCCGCCGTCATGACATCATCCACGATTTGATTCACCTCGGGGACGAAAATTACGCTGTCCGTCTCGATCCGGTTGGGATCGCCGACGTTGTTGATCTCCGCAAGCTCCTGCAGATCGACTTGATAGGCCCGGGCAATGCTTGAAAGGGTCTCTCCTTTCTTAACGAGATGATAGATTCCCCGTGGATGGTTTCCACGAACAGGATAGCCCGAACAGGAGAGTATCAACAGAGCGGCCAGAACCAATCCGATGAACTCCCGATAAGGCGTGCGGCATGAGTGAAAGGGGGAGAGGAGCATTGTGCTAATCAGTTTCCCCATCCGTGCTCCCCGATCAGATCCACAAAACGGCACCCGCCGAGATCTTCCCGTTTCACGTCTTCCGGATTTTCCGAAAGACGGGTCAGCTTCAGAAGGGCCTGAGAGTGACGGCTTCCCACCGGAATGACGAGACGACCGCCGATGGTAAGCTGTTCGATCAGAATTTTGGGAATCGACGGTGCGCCGGCCGTCACCAGGATCGCGTCAAAAGGGGATTCCTCGCGCCATCCGTAGGTTCCGTCCCCCACCCGGATAGCCACGTTGTAATGGTTCAGCGCATCGAGAACCCGCCTTGCCCCGGCCGCCAGCACGGCGATGCGTTCAATGGAAAAGACCCTCTCGGCCAGTTCGGCCAGCAGCGCCGTCTGATAACCGGATCCGGTTCCGATCTCAAGCACCTTTTCGCGTCCGGTCAATTCCATGGCCTCGGTCATCAGCGCAACGATATAGGGCTGGGAGATGGTCTGCTGCCGGTCGATGGGAAGAGGATTGTCGTTATAGGCCTGATCTATCAGGCCTTCATCAACGAAAAGATGACGTGGAATTTTCTCTATTGCCTTCAGAAGCCGCTGATCGGAGATGCCCCGCGCCCGGATCTGGACATCGACCATCTTCCTTCTCTGTTTCTGAAACCGATCCGACACGTTACCATCCTGATGATCACTGTTCCGGAAACACCCCGCCCGGCATGGGATCTGCGACATCGCTGAACCGGACGTTTTTCATTTTCGCCGCAACCCGCCCGCCAGACCAGATCCGCAAAAGATCATGTTGGAATTTACCATGAAACTTCCGATTTTTCAAGCGTCGGCACCAATCCCCGCCGGCGGCTGACGGGAGATCTTCCCCGCAAGCTGCGGGTCATCTTTGATTCTGAAGAGGATGCCGTTTCACTATTCCGCGCCTGCCCTGCGGAAAGCTCCGGGGAACAAGGTGCCGGGGGTATTCAAGACGTTGAATGGCGGCCCTGCATTCAAATCTCCGTCTTTACCGTCACATCCCGCTTGATCGTGTTCACCGTATCCTGCAGAACGGGAAAGCAGTGTTCCCGGAGATCGCCGGCCACGACCACAATCATCACGTCTTCCCCGACGCGCAGCGTCCCTTCGCGCACCTCCGCGAGAACCTCGACGATCCCCGGCCGCGCTTTCATCTCCAGGAGAATTGCCGCCAGGCGGGCGCGATCGGCTTTGACGGTGAGTTCCTTGACGGGCCTTCCGTCCCGGGCCGTTCCGCGCACCACCCCGTTGTGGCAGAGGATCATTCCCACCCGTTCATAATCAGGGTGCTTCTTGACCCTGCCGATCAGATCCATCAAATTCATTTTCTCTCCCTCCCCGGAAAAAGCCGCAACGGGTCCCCTTGACCCGATCGACAATGTATGCGAAAAAAAGCCATGCGTAAAAGGATATCATCGACCAAACCGGAAACGATCGGGGAGATCCTCCGGAAGGTTCTCAAGAAGCGCAACATCCCCCACAAGACGCCGGACCGGCGCCTGATCGACCTCTGGCAGAAGGCCGTCGGACCCCAAATCGCCGCCCGGACCCTGCCGGAAACGGTCAAACGGGGGGCGCTCTATGTGCTGGTTTCCTCCCCGGTCTGGCTGCATCAGCTCCAGTTCATGAAGGAAGAAATCCTTCTGAAACTGAACGAGTTGTCCGGGAAGGAGGAGATTCGCAGCATATACCTGTCCATCGGCGAGATCCCGACACCCCCTGCCGAAACGGTCGGCGCCCCTCCAGAAACCCTTGTTCCCACGCTGCTCCCCAAACGCGACCGGGAGATGATGCGGGAGAGCCTCGCCACCGTCCGGGACCCGGAACTCAGGAAAATTCTCGAAAGGGTCATGACCGGAGAGATCAGCCGCCGCCGCGAGCTGGATAAACCCAAAGATCGCTGAGGATCTCCGCCATCTCCCGGGTGTAACCGCCCGCCTCTTCATGGATGAAAAGCGGCCGCAGAACGGACAATCCCTCCCGTCCCCCCTTCACCCCTTCCACCAAAACAAAGGCCGCCGAATCGCCGGGTCGGGAATGGACCATCCGCAACCGTTTGGGTTCGACCCGGCGATCCCTCATCTTGGTAAGCACTTGGACCGTGCGCGTCGCGGGATAGATCAGACGAAACCTGCCTTTTGGCCGGAGGGCATGAACGGCGGCGGCGATAAAATCGCCCACCGTCCCCGCAATCTCATGCCGCGCGACGGCCCTCTCGGGATCGGGGTTCGTCCGTCCCGAACGGAGACGCCGATAAGGGGGATTGCAAACGGCTGCCGAAAAGGATTGCGGTTCACAGAGGCACTCCGGACAGCGAACATCGCCCCGCCTGATCTCGATCCTGCCGTCGAGACCGTTCAGCAGAACATTTCGCCTCGCCGTTTCCGCCAGGTCTTCCTGGATTTCGATCCCCAGAACCCTTCCGCAGCCAAAACGTTGCGCAAGAATCAGCCCGACGATGCCGCTGCCCGTTCCCAGATCAATCAGATCATCCCCTTCCTGAAGGATTGTAAAATGGGCAAGGAGGAGCGCGTCGATCGAAAACCGATAGCCGCTTTTCTTCTGGATGATCCGCAGGCGGCCGTCCAAGATCGGATCGACCGTCTCTCCACGGCGGGGAAGGATTTCCTCGTCCATGGTCACTCCAAAAGATGAACGAAGAGGCCGCTGCGCAGTTTCGGCTCGAACCAGGTCGATTTCGGCGGCATGATCCGGCCGGCATCCGCGACCGCCATCATCTCCCCGACCGTGGGCGGATAGAGGGAAAAGGCGACGGCAAAACCGGCCCGATCGACGAGCCTTTCCAGCTCACTCATCCCGCGGATTCCGCCGATGAACTCGATTCGGGTATCGGTCCGCTGATCCCGGATGCCGAGAACCGGCCGCAAGAGGTTCTCCTGCAGAAGCGATACGTCGAGGCCGGCGACGGGATCGTCTTCGACGAGGATTCCGGTCCGGGCGGTCAGAAGACGCCAGTTCCCGTTGAGATACATCCCGAACTCATGCGGGCGCCTCGGGGATTTTTCAGGAAAACGATCCGAAATCTCGAATCGTTCGCCGATCCGGTCCAGGAACTCCGCTTCGGAAAGGCCGTTCAGGTCCCGAACGGCGCGGTTGTAGTCCATGATCCTAATCTGATCGTGAGGGAAAAGCACGGCCAGCAAGAAATGATGCTGCTCATCCCCGCGATCCGCCGGATTTTGCGCACTGCGGAGACGCGAAACGGCGGCGGCGGCGGCGGCCCGGTGATGGCCGTCGGCGATGTAGAGCGTCTCGACCGAGGCGAATCCCTCACGGATCTCCCGAATCTCCGTCGGTTCACGGAGAGTCCAAACCGCATGTTCAACGCCGTCGTCGGCCTCGAAGTCATATTCGGGTGTCCGCGCCACCACCCGTTCCACCAGACGATCGATCTCCTCCCGCCCGCGGTAGGTCAGGAAGACCGGCCCGGTCTGCGCCCCGACCGTATCGATGTGAAGCGTCCTCTCACACTCCTTGTCCTCGCGGGTAAATTCATGCCTCTTGATCCGTCCCGTCTCGTACTCGGCAAGCGCAACGCAGGCGACGAGCCCGGTCTGGACATGCTTGCCCATCCGCTGGCGGTAGAGATGGAAAACGTCGGTTTTTTCCGCAACGAGAATCCCCTGCCGCATTAACGCGGCGAGATTCTCTTTCGCCCGTTCGTAGACCCGGCGATCCTCCACGCCGTTTACGGTCGGGACATCGATCTCCGCCTTCTCCACATGAAGAAAGCTCAGAGGATTGCCGCGAACCAGATCCTGTGCCTCCGCCACGTTCACGACATCGTATGGCGGCGCAGCAACCCTGTGGACAAATGACGCCGCGGGCCTCAGGGCCCGAAAGGGAAATACACCGGACATGCTTTCTCTCCTTCCGAAACGGCCCGTCGGCTTTCCAGAGCGGATGCAGGTGGATGCTCGCGGCCGGCCGTCTCATTCATTTTGCTTGAAATTTCTAACACACCGAAATATGGAAAGCAATGGAAAGCCTCGGGAAGCTCCGGACCATGAATGCCGTCACAGAACGGCGGTCATGGAACACTCAAGTAATCTATCAGTGAGGACTGAATATATGGTTGTAATCACGAGAGTATTCATTCACGGTTTGGACAGCAGCAGCCGGGGGACGAAGGGGAGTTATTTTCGGGAGAGATACCCGCAGATGATCATGGAAGACTATTCCGGTTCCCTGGAGGAGAGGATGGAAAAACTCAACGGAGACCTCGCCGGAAAGGAAAATCTGATCCTGGTCGGTTCGAGTTACGGGGGCCTCATGGCGGCGCTCTTCGCCTGCCGTCACGAAACCGTCGTCCGTCGTCTGATCCTGCTTGCACCGGCCCTCGGCCATGGCGATTTCGGCGCCCGGTTCGCGCAACCGGCGCTCATCCCCGTCGTTCTGTACCACGGACGGTTCGACGACGTCGTTGCCGCCGAACCAACGCGCCGGATCGCCGCTCGCCTGTTTGCGAATCTCGAATATCATCTCGTGGAAGACGATCACAACCTCCACCGCATCTTTCCAATGTTGGACTGGAAAGGTCTGCTGGAGATCGACGGATAAAGACAACGGATAAGGATTCACGGATAAGGATTCGCTTGACAAGGCCGGGGGCATCCTTTAGCATCACTCGGCTTTCAGGAGAGAATCTCGATGTACTCACGAAAAGTGGTTATCCGCTACCCGGCCGATTTTGCGGAAAAACCGATCATCTATGAGCTGGTCAAACGCTACGACCTGCTGTTGAATATCCTCAAGGCAAGGATCTTCCCCCGGCGGGAAGGCGTTCTGGTCCTGGAACTGAGCGGGGAGAAGGAGAACTTCGACAACGGCATTCGCTACCTCAAGGGGCTGGGCCTCAACGTGGAGCCGCTCTCCAAGAGCGTGAGCCAGAACGCCGACAAGTGCGTCCACTGTGGCGCCTGCACGGCCTTCTGTCCGACCTCCTCACTATACTTTGACCGGGAAACCTGGAAAGTGCTGTTCGAACCGGAGCGGTGCAATGGCTGTGAGCTCTGCGTCTCGGCATGCCCGGCCCGGGCGATGGAGGTCAATCTCTTTTGAAATATCAATAGGTTATCCATAGATTATCCGTTGACACTTATCCCCTCTTTTTCTTTTGTGACCATTTTGTGACCGGTTGTCTGGAAAATGGTGTTTTCCAGCCTACAGGCGGCCTCCTGGTTTGTCTCTTTCAGCAGGTGAGCATATACGTTCAGGGTGATGGTCGGCGTAGAGTGCCCCAACTGGGTCTGGACATATTTAACGTTCTCCCCCTGTGCCAGCATCAGGCTCGCGTAGGTGTGCCGAAGGTCATGAAAACGTATCCCTACAATCCCCGCTTTCCTGAGCGCCGGCATGAAGTGGCGCCACATCATATTGGGGCGATGCAGCGGAGTTCCGTCACCGGAAGAGAAAACAAGATCCTCTCCCCTCCCCCCGCTTGCCAGTTTCCAAGATGCCAGTTCTTTCACCAGCAAAGGGGCCATATCGATCTTTCGGGCACTTCCCCTTGTCTTTGGCTCAAAGAACCGCCCATGATTGAACGTTCGGCGGATATGAACCTGCCTTCCGTCGAGGTCCACATCTGACCATTTCAGCCCCAGGAGCTCTCCTTGGCGGGCTCCGGTCATGATCGCCGCCAGGTATAGGGTGCGGTGCTGCTGATCCGGTTCCGCATCAATCAAGGCCCGTATCTGTTCCGGGCTCAGGATCTTCATTTCATGGGTGCCGTCAACCTTGCCCGTTGCTTTCGGTCTTTCCGCATCCCTGACCGGGTTAAAATCAATCAACCGATGCCTTACCGCATAGCCCATGATCTGATTCAACGTGACCAGGAGCTTTCTCAGGGTTCTGAGGCTTATCACTTCCCCTTGCTTTGCCGTTATGAAGGCTTCCACGGTCGCCGTGGTGATCCTGTCGATTCGTTTCCCGTCCAAATCAGCAAAGTGGTTTTTCAGGGGTCGCTGTCTGACCTTTGGCTGTTTCCTGAATTCCACACCGCAATGGCTGGCGTACATTTCCCAGGTCGTTTCCCTGCAACGGGTCTGCTTGTACTCAAGCCATTGTTTCTTGACGTCAGAGAAAAACGGGGTCTTTTTTTCGTGCATGAAGGTCCGGCGTTCGATCTTCGTTTCAATTTCCCGGAGTTCCTTCCTGGCCTGATCCTTGCTCGTTCCCTCGGGCA
The DNA here is from genome assembly GCA_002424545.1 of Syntrophaceae bacterium UBA5619. Classification (GTDB taxonomy): domain Bacteria; phylum Desulfobacterota; class Syntrophia; order Syntrophales; family UBA5619; genus UBA5619. Next base: position 17,407 of record DIKL01000009.1, on the reverse strand, counting down.
GGGTTTTCCTGTACCGCTTTCCGTGCTGGTCATAGCAGTCTATGACATACCGTCCGCGTCGCTTCGTGACACAAGCCATTTCGCACCTCCTTGTACTATGTTGCTTCGTTCTTATTCACGCTTATTCACGATCGCCAATGCTTCTTCCAAGCTGGCCCTTGCGTCGCTGACCAGATAGAGAAGATCGTCGCTAAGTTCATCCGTTCCGGTCGGTCCTGAAAGACATCCATACATGATTTCCATGAATGCCTTGACTTTGCCAATTTTGCTGTTCAGATCGGCGTGCTCACCAGATGTTATTTCAATGTATACCCCCCCGCTCTCCCCGTCGTTCCGTTCCTTTTCCTTCATCTCCCCACCTCCATGAAAAAACGCCCGAAGATTTCTCCCGGATCATAGGACCCGCCCCAAGCCTCACGACCATCGGAATCTACAACGACCCAGCTTCTAACGGTTCAAGGCAAAGTGAAGCTTTTAACTTTCAATTCCAGTCTGCGTAATTTGACCATATCCTCAAGGATGAAAAACGGCACTTCATCTTTCACGCTGCCGGTTATTCCCAGGATGGCCAGACATTCCAGCTTTTCAAGAAATTCAACCTCGCTCGTTTCTGCATCTTCTGCTTTGTTCTTGTTTGCTTTTGTCTCTCCCATCGTTCATCCCTCCTTTTTAGGTAGATAGCGCCCGGTTTTAATGTCTTCGAGAATATCATTGAAATTATCGATGATATCTTTCAGATACACCCCTGCCATACACCAGAGAGGCATGAGCTCGTTTTCCTCTGGCAAGTTAACAAAAACGCGCCCATGCAGAACCTTAATTCCATTCATGGCGCCGGTTTTAAGATCGTTTGCCATCTGCTCGCAGAACTTCACAGCCTCTTCGCGTGTCATCATTTCCCCCTGTTCCATAGTTCACCCCCTTAATAAAAACGCCTGAGATTTTCCCGGCCATAGGCAGGCCGTCCGTCCGTCGCCGGTACGGAAATCTCAGGCAGTTTTGAATCTTCCATGGCCTATGGTTCGGAATGGTTAAATATCCCATATACCCTATGTAGGGTATTGTCAAGTTATTTTTTATTGCATTTTCGCCCCATATCGTTTATATGTTATATATGCCTACAGAAAAGCCTAAGATAATTCTCGTAATGGAAGACGATCTACTCACCCGGATTGATGATTTCCGTTTCGGTAATCGCATCAATTCACGCTCTGAGGCAATTCGCCGCCTGATCGAAGAGGGCTTAAAGGCATCCATTTCTTCCAAGTCAACAGCCAAAAAGAAATAGGCGTTACATGCTTCATCGCCTTGTATGATTCCGTCATTGTAGAAGTTAATTAACCTTAACACTGCAAAGGAGGCTTTTCATGCAAACGATAAAAGCGGTAGGCGCGGCAATAATTTTAATTGCGTCCCTGGTCGGGTGTGGTGGTGGCGGGGGGGATTCGTCCCCTTCATCACAAACATCAGCGGAAGGCTTTTGGGAAGGCACAACCGCAAATAGCACCATTACCGGCGTTGTTTTAGATGATGGAACATACTATGTAATTTACTCTCCCGTTGGCTCTGGCTACATCCAGGGTTCCAGCACTTCCAACAACGGATCGTTCACATCGAACAACGCTCGCGATTTCAACTTTCGGGTATCTCGTGTTTACTCCGCTACCATCGACGCTTCTTATACGGAAAAGCAATCGTTCGCCGGCAGGATTTCGTATAGCGCCGAGAATCGTCCTTCTTTTTCAGCATCTTATAATTCAAGGTATGAAGATGCCCCCTCGCTAACAGCGCTGGCCGGAACCTTTGCCGGGAGTGCGGTCAGTCTTTTAGGCAGTGAAAACATTGCGCTCACAATAACCTCAGATGGGGCCGTTTCTGGCATTGGCGCTATTTCTCGATGCAGTGCAACAGGTACGGTATCGCCGCATTCAAGCGGCAACATTTACGATTTATCGCTGACCTCGGGTGGAGCGCCATGTCCTCGACCGGGCGAAACGGTCACCGGCATTCTCTATTACAATTCATCAAACAAAACGGTAATCGCCGCAGCGCAAAACAGCACACGGACGGAAGGCTTCCTGTTTGCAGGCGTCAAACCGTAGCAAGTTTTCAAAGAACCCTAAATTCTGCTCCATGACGCTTTTCTCACGCTCGGACGGGTCAACGTTCGTTTCGGGTGCGCAAGCCGCCGAGCTTAATCTCCATAACCCAATCCCGCAGAAAGTCCCTTGCCTGACTGCTTGGCATTACGAACCATTTTTCGGTCAGGATGGCGAGAGCAAACCGCCGGTTCGCATTTCCGGAGGGGTATTCACCCCATGACTTCAGGGCAATAACATCAACATCCGCGTCTGTCAGCGGCGCGAACCATTTCCATCGATCGAAGGTCGGAAGCGTCTTCTCTTGTTCTTCCATTTCTGCTAAAAGATCCCTCATTGCCTCACCAGCCGCCCCTCTCGCTGAAATTGATACTGCTCCTTGACTCCTACCCTTCCCCGCCGTTCCTGCCTGGTCGTGACTCTCCTGAGGGCTTCATTTTCAATCATCTGATCAGACGGGACGATCTGATATTTTCCAACCAGGGCCTTGACCTTCTCCTGGTCACCGTCCACAATTGCAGATGAGATTTCATGAAGAACACCCGTCCGCTCCTGTTCGAGAAGAGCCTCCCTGCGGTTGTCGAGATACTCTTCCTTTTCCGTCGCGGTCATGGGGCCGATAGTCCTTTGTATGAGTTGCCGCCCTTTCAGGAAATACATGATTTCCCCGTTGTCGTTTTTGATCGGGTAAAGGTCATCACGGTTTCCTTTCGCTGCGTCATAGGCCTGTGAGACACGGCGCCACACAACCGGGGAGACCTCCTTCCTAAACTGCTCAAATCCTTTCCCTTCCTGGATCTTGTCAGCTATCTTGATCGCACTTGATGCTGTGGGGCCAAGTCCAGAGGGAAGGATACCGCCACCACCTGACACGGCAAGCTTTGAATGCCTAAACATCCCCCGTATGTCTGCGTCAGTCAGGTCTTTCACAGCTTCAAGGGCTTCAGCCCAATTCACGCCGATTCCGATAGCGTTTGACAAATCAGTATCGAGGAATTCTTTCAGGGTGTACCCGGTGCCTTCGGCAATCGCCAAGAACTTGATGAGCTTCAGGGGTTCATGTCTCGCCCATTCTGACATCAATTCAATTTGCTTGATCGGGTAGGACCAGAATTGAAGGCCGACCCTTCCGGCGGGGCTTGTCATGATCTTCGGCATTCCGACGCGACCATACCGAAACTGTGTCTTGTGAACGATTCCCGTTGCGTAATCGATTGCCGCGCTCTCGCTGATCCCCGGAGTTTTGTCTTTAATGTAAGAGTAAGCGGTAAGGAAGGCATGCTTCCGGTTCCCGAGTTCGACCTTGTTGAACATATACCCGGCAATGGTTCGGATGCGTTCAAGAGATTCCGGGCCTGCCCCTTCCATCAAGACGTGAGGAACTTCCTTTGCGATACCGGTCTTATCGAACAGAGCCTTTCCTTCCTTAGTGAAGGCCATACGTTCACCAATAATGCTATATTTTAAAGGTAGCTCGGCGACAGTGTTTAACCTTTGTGTAAGGTTTGTAATTGCGCTCCTGGGGTTGAATCCGAGCGTTCTTATCCACTGAAAAGATGCAATCGCGCCGGCCAAGGGGTCAAGTTTGGTTCTGTCCCACCCCATGAACCGCCGAAGGTGCCATTTCGTGTAATCCTTCAGAGATGGATCAAGATCCCCGTAAAGGTCTGCCGCGTGTCTGACGGCGGGTTCGTCGAATATCTTCCGAGCGATCCCGTTCAGGTATGCCTGATATGCCTTGACTGCATCGAAGGAATACCCAGCCTTATCTTTGCGCGTCTCGAAGAATTTGAACCGGACATTCCGGGGGAGTGATTCGTAAGTCACAAGTTGGCCGTTCTGCAGCTTGATTATTGCTTCTTCCAGTTCCCGGATCCTCTGCTTGTCCTTGGTGATGGTTCCGGGGTCTGTCGCTGTCTTGAGGCGTTCAGATATACGCGCCGCCTCCTGTTTGAAATCGGTCAAGAGGATTTCCGGGTCAAGGATGTGTGGGAGATAGTTCTTGATCTGCCTTTTCAAGAGATCGTAAGCTTGCCTTTCGTTGTCCGGTAGAGATTTCAAGAATTCTTCATGCAGAAAATCCCGCTGCTTCTGCCGTATCTCATAATAATCAGCCCTTTCCGTGGGGCTCAATTCATCCAGTTTCTTTCCGCCCCGGACCTTCTGAAGATCTGCCGTCAGAGTGTCGTATTTTGCCTTGACATCAGGGGCCAGCTCTTCAATCTTCATTTGTCGGGGATTTGTTTCCTGTGCCAGCCGGACGGTCTTCATGTAAGCCTCTTCCGATCCCGCAAAGTGCCGCGCTGCCTTGTGGATCAGGAAGTCGAACCGTTCTTTCAGGAAATCGTGAAGGTGTCTTTCCGCAGGGCTTAATTCAGATGGTTTTATCTTTCCATCAAGGGCCTGGCCAACTTTCGCTGCCTCTGTGGTATCGGCCTTGATCCTGCCAAGTGCCTTTGTGAAGGATTGCCCTTCGGTCGATAGAAAAGCGTTCTTCGCCTGATCCGCCCGGTCAAGGGTTTTGTAGATTTCCGCCCCTTTGGGATCTCTTCCGTAGACGACTTCAGGAGAGTTCAGAGCTTCAGAAAATCCTTGTGCGGTTCTGCGGATTGCCCCTCTCGGCCCCACGGCGCCCTTTACCATTTCAGGAAGATTTTCAATCGTCTTCTTGAGTGAGGATGCGCCCCGGTAGACTTCCGAGTCCGGGGATAGCGGCATGGAACCACGTTCAGAGCCGATGAGCCCCCCGAGTTGCGCCTTGTTCTTATCGACTGATTTCTGAACCGCTGCGAGTTCTTCCGGTGACATCTTTCGGCCAATAACCGACTTGCCGGATGAAAGAATCATCTCGCCTTCAGCTATGCTGTTCTTGATCTCCTGGCGTTTTGCGGCGTCGGTTTCGACCTTGACATCCGCAAACACATCCCCACTCGGCGTCATGTCCTTTTTGGAGATGTCGCCACGGAAAATCTCTGTTTCGGGATTCACAAGGCCAAAGGTTTCTGCTTCGGACATTCCGGCCATTGTCCCCGTCTCTTCGCTGAAACGAGGATTCTTTTTAAAGCCGTCAACCGTTAGCGATTCCTCCATAGGAACTGTTAGCGTTTCGCCGTCCTTAAGTGTCAGCTTTCCGCCCTGATCGTCGGTTACCTTGAAGACCTCACCGTTGCGAATAATCCTATCGCCTTTGCCGAGATTATAAGCCTCAATGGATGTCGCCGGTTCATATCCTCTTCTGATTAAGTCCCAATTCCCGCCCGTAAGTGCATCCACTTCCCCCGCCATCTTCTGCCGGAATTGCTTCTTTGTCTGTGCGCCTAACATCTGTTGCATAAACAAATCAGCATCCGTATAACCGTTTTCAGCAGCAAAGGTATCAAGTGCCAAAGGCCCATTTTTAGTGACAATGCCGGGTCGTTTCCGCATCAACTCATTGACGGTATCTTTGTCATATATTCGGCTGAGGGCATTTTGGTTAAATCCTCCTTCTCGTTTTGCTTCGTTCATCAATGTAAAAATCGGGTCGGCATCTTCCAAGGCTACATCTGCCGTTCTCTTGACGCCAGGTTGAACGATCTCCGATTGACGCGACACATTGCCCGTCTCAACAGATGATCTCTCAACAGCGGCCACAGGCTGAAGCGGTTCGCCCGGTTTCGTCGCATCTTCGGGCCTGAATTCCCTCCCCTTCGGCTCAACAGCTCGCGCCACATATCCGCCATCAACTTCAACAACCTCGTACCCGGTGACCCCTTCCCTCTTTATGGCGGCTTTGGCTCCGACTTCACTTTGAAATGGCTTTCCGTCTCGGCGCAGGAGATCCGGAGTGTCTGAGGCAGCTTTAAAGGTGAATCCTTCTCCGGCATAATCAGGGTATGGCAAAGCCGGCCTTTCACCAGCTCCCGGTAATGATTCGACTGCTGCGGGTTTATGTGCCACTTTTTCCGCTGGTGTGTACGGGTCTCCTACCAGTTTCCCCCGCGTTGCCATTCTTTCTGCAGGTACCGAAACAGGCCGAAGAGTGGGCGTGTCCACTGGCTTCATGGCGTTCAGGTCTGACGGGATGTGCCCCTTGACGAGTCGGCCTGCGCCTCCTGCCCCAAACACGGCTGACGCTTCGCCGATAGTCCCGGCTATAGGTTCGGCAATTGTATCTTTCAGGGGAGTTTGACGGACGATTTCTTTCAGCCCTTCACCGGCCATTTGAAACGGCTTCATGGCAAGATTGATATTCTCGGATGCAGCGGCTTCCTCGGGGGTCGTCAGATATGCTTCATCAAGCACTCTTTGGTTGTCTTCGAGCACCTTATTCGCCGCCTCGATATCACCTTTTGACGATATCAGCCTCCCCAGAGCTGCCCATCCGGAGACAGGCATCTGAACCATGCTTGCGGCCGTGTGTGCAACTACGCGGGGAATCGCCTTCAAGGTTCCCATGACCGGACCTTCTGACGCGGTTTCTTTGGGGATAAGGTCATCGAACGTCCCGCCTGAAGCTTTCGTCGACGGGATCAGGTCGTCAAATCTTCCACGTGCCGTTTCCCCTGTCGGTATTAAATCGGAAAATGCGTTCATTTTATTTCACCGTAATTCCGTATTGAGTTTTTAGTCGTTGTTTTACCTTTGCGGGATCGGCCCCACGTGCAATAGCTTGATTCGCCTCTTCGATAAGAGCGGCGGCATTTACGGGTGGCTTTACTGCCGGTGTGGTTTTGACCCCTCCCGCATCCTTCGAAAGTAATTCTTTTTCCCTGGCTTTCAGATCGTTATATTCCGCCTCGATCATTGGAAGACGATTCTTCGCCGCCTCCATGCCATATCCGGCATTTCTTCGGACTTCGGCAAGTTCACGATTGACGGCCCTGAGATCTGCCCGAATACCGATCAACTCTTGTTTTTCGATGTCGGTGAGTTTGCCTTCTTTCGCGGTCCTATCAATAACCTTTATCTCCCCCCTGTTGTTTTTTTGAATCCTATTACCGTTCTCATCATATTCCGGAGCACTCCACATAACAGTATCTTTCGGCGCTAAAAAGGGCTCCTTCCCATATGCTTGAGATTCCGGAACCAACACTCCTTGCCCCCCGGGACCTTTCACCGCTACACTTTTTTCATGCGGGCGCGGATGAAGTAGGCGTGCGGCATCTTCTGGTGGTAATTCCCCCCGCCGGACCTTATCGGCAATGACCTGATCAAATGAAAACGCCTCTCCCGCCGCCTCCTTCGCCGCCTTGGCCCGCTCCTGCTCCATGCTCTCCCTTGTCCGCTTGAACGCCTTCCCGATGACCTTCTCCCCCGTCGGATCGGATTCGATTCCCTCAACAAATTCCCGCTGGGCCTTTCCTTCCGGGGTGCTCGCATAGTTCGGGTTCTTCATAATCTTGTTCGCGTAATCTTCGGAAACCGCCGTCGCGATCTGACCGCTATATGTCGGATAATCGGCAATCAGGGATTCGTAGACCTGGCCTTTAGTCACGCCTTGCATTTCCGCCGCGGTCTGCAATGTCTGCATGATCGGGGCATCCTCCTTGATTCCCATCTTGGAAAACATGTTCTTCGTCAGCGCAAAGTCCACCCGCCCCCAGTTTTTCAGGTGCTCCGGCGTCTTGGTGTTCAGCTCCTGCTCTTTTAGCGCCAGGTCCTTCTCCCGGTATTGCTGGGTAGCTTCCCGCTCCATCCGCCTGTCTTCCCTCGTGGCCGTTTGGTCCTCCCGCCGCAGCGCCATATCCTCCCGCAATAGGTCCTCATGGGACTGGCTTAGGGTGTTTCGCTGGTAATCGTTGTACGCGTCCAGGCCGAGCTTGATGACGGCCAGCGCATTGGTGAATTTCGAGTTGTCCTTCGCGACGTAATATGGGTTGCTCATCGTTTGGTCCTCCTTTTAATTCGGGTTCCCCCGTTGATTCTCTTTTTCTTTCACAACTTCTTCGAGATGGGATATCCGTTTTCCCAAGTCTTCTAACTCCTTGCCTTTCAGGACATGATCAATAACGTCATTGGCTACATTCCGCCGAAGATACTCGTTTTCCGTATCCAAGAGACCGACCAGAGCTTCAACGGCGGCACTGACATGACCTTTCAGCATATCAAGGGCGCCATCAATCACACTGTCTCTTTGAGACCTGAATTCAGCCTTGAATAAGGGATCGTTAAGCCATTCATACAAAGTGCCACGGGAAATCCCGGCCGCTTTGCATCCGTTCTCGTAGCTGGTTGATGCAACGAGAAAGGGGATTGCCTTCAACTGGCGATCACTGAGCCCCCCTTCCTGTTTGTTCTTTTTCGTCAACTTTCGTTCACCTTTTTGCCAGCAATCCTTTTGATCTGCTCCGCAAACCAGTCAACGAGCAAGCCCGGCATGTCCTTGCGGAGAGATTCAAAAAAGCCTTCCGGATCCGGTGTACTCATGGCGCAAGAAACAATCGACATCATGCTGTAGCGGCCGTATTCCCCCCGCTCGAAGGCTCGAAACATATCCTCCAGCGTTTCAGGCTTGCCGCCGATCCGTAAGGATGATTCCAATCGTTCCACCCGCCGTTCAATGTTCTGTGTGGCCATTCCTTTCCCCTCCTTTGCCCTTATCGGCCAGGGCTGTGATAATCGCTGTAAAATCATCCCGGACATCCGGCCACCATGTCTTTTTTGAGAGGTGCTCTTTCCAGTCACCGATCTCTGCCGGCGTCCTGAATGTGCTCAGGTCAACATCGTAATCGCCTCCCGGCGTGTCCAGGACGATGACGCCACGGTCACCGTCCAAACGTGACTTGCTTTTCATTTGTACCAATCCCCCTGCTTCTCAAACTTATATCCTTGGTGAACCTCGAAGTTGATCTTGTTAAAACCCGGCTGCATGTCGGATTCCCGGAAACGATTCTTGACAATCTCGATTTTGCCCCAGTCCAGCGCCAGCGCCAGCGTCGCCGCCTTGATGGAGAAGATCCCGCCCGTGCCCATCGTTGCGCCTGGTTTCTTCTGGATTGCAATCAGCGCCGTCCCCTTGTTCAAGCGCCGGATTATGGCGCTAATGACACCATGAATGTTGTAGGGCTTGTCTCCATCCGGTTCCAGGTAGTCGATCACGTTCAAGGCATCCGGCTGAATCTTGTCAGAGATATTTCCGAAGTCCCAGTTGTCGATGACCTTCATGGCCTTAACCCACTCGCTGATACTGATAGGGAAATGAGATAGCTTTTGTTTGAGCGCTTCCGGTCCCATCTCTGAATTGAAATAGAAGATCGGCATCCGGCCCCGGTTCTCGACAATAGTATTGAAACAGAATAGCGTCTTGCCCATCCCGGAGACACCGGCCACTATGACGACGCCCTTTGGAAAGATTTTTGTCTTGTGCTGAAGGCCCAGGGGTAGGGAAAGGTTGACGGTGTTCTCAATGTCGGCATTGGCAAAGTCCATGAAATCGATGGTCCGGTCAATGCGTCGATAGATCCCGTTTTTGTTCGGATGGCGCTCAACGTACCCTTCTTTGACAAACCGGTGCATGAGCTGATGTACGGTGTTTTTTTGTGATGTAAGGATTTGTAAGGGGTCGTAAGCTTCTGTAAGGGAGAAGTAAGCCGATGTAAGGTCGATCCACCGGCGGAGGTCTTCCGTGAGGTTCCGTTCCTTGCGGTCACATCGGCTCAAAACTGAATCGATCTTTATTTGTGCTTCTTTTTCTGGAAATGCCGGATTGCATGATTTAGCAAGTCTATCAAGCACTTGCCGTGCTGTCTCTTCTTTGCAGCCGCCTTTAATCAGACAATTTGCAATGTGAAAAAGATCATTGTCCCTCTTGCCCAATGTAAGGAATTGTAAGGAATCTTTATCCAGGCTTACATTTTCCTTACATCCCCTATATGTATATAAAGATATTTTTTTATATAAGGGCTCAGGTACCGTCGCCGGCACCATCTCGTCCAGGGAAAGCCCTGGCAACCACTCATAAGCTTTCCCCTCTGCATTGACACTGGGCGGTCCGATGATATAGCCGCCTTCACCTCGTACATCGACACCAGGCATGACACCCGCCGCGTTGCCGATATGCTGCCCGTTCGGGTAGATGAGATAGATGTGGTAACCACGCGGAGACCTCACGATGCAGGTCAAAAAAGAATCTGGCAAGAGTTCTTGAAGTTTCCGATAGGCTTCCTCAGAGTCACAGTCAATAACCAGGATCCCGCTAATCGGTCCGGTGACGATCCCCACCATTGCGGAAGGCCACTTGCTCCACCATGATTTGATCTCATCCGCCGTCGCCCGGCGTGTCTGGTACGGCTCCCACTTGATGTACGGTTTTTTGTCTGGTCGGATGGGAATGATGCTGAATCCCCGCCCGGCATAGTCCTGGGCAGCCTGCAAACAATTACTCATGGATGACACCTCCGGCCAGTTCCACACGGATGATCTTCTCCACTTTCTCCGGTGTGTCCGGGCTTCCTTGACATTTTGAGCATAAGCAGTAACGGATCAACCGGACCTTGCCAGTTGGTGCGCCCCACTGGATCGGATCGCTCGGCGTGAAGATCCCGATGACCACAGGAGACCCGCCGCAAAGAAGGCAATGGTCGCCTTGTTGAGGACTTTTTAGGTCTTCTACCTTCATTGACTTTTCTCCAAAGCGGCCAGGGCTGCATCAATCCGAAGTGAAAGATCGCGGTTCCATCCCCTGTCAATTTTCTTTTCAAGCAGCCGCAGCTTAAATTTCAATGGTATCCGTTTGAGGATCGATAAATGCTCTCTCATGGCTCTGGCTCCTTTAAGTGCGCCGCTTCTTCCCGCAGCCGTTTTGCTTCTGGTTCATGGCAGTCAGCATCCTGCCGGAGAAGTCCCGCCGCCTGGTCGTGAAGCAGGGCCTTCCGATTGAGCTCCTCGCGGGGTGTCATTGATTCGCCTCGTTGGTCTGTCTCTGGAAATAGGCGATGACCGCAGGAGGAAAAAATCTGCAATATTTTCCGATCCGCACCATCGGAATGGTGTCCAGCCCCTTTCGCCGCGTCTCGGAGTAAAGCCGCGAAACGGGTACGCTCAGGATTTTCGCCATTGTGCTGATGTCTTTTAATTCTGTAATGTCTTGCATATTTTTGCCTCCAAGTTTCCCAAACCTTCCCGTTGATACTTATTCCCCTGTAAATCCCGCTCAATGGCCTCAATCTCTTTCTCGGTTATGAGAATCAACTGGCGTTTGAGGAAGATTTTTCTTTCGAGATAATCCTTTTTAAGGCCTGCAAACATTTTATCCTTCCTTGTCATTTCCATATTTTCCCTCCCCAAATTTTCTACCCCTTCCACCCACCACATAGAAAAACCCCCCTGAGACATGCTCCGCAGGGGGGTTTTTTGATTGCGATCAATATTTGATCTTTAGGAAATTCTACTTGTGAATCACCTTCCTATTTTGTTTTGCCTCTTCATCACGCCACAAACCGTTATGGGGAAAACTATCTTTTGCAGAAACATTACGGTCGTCATCTATTGTCTCGGGCAATTCATCTTCAGCTTCAGAAACTTTATCGCCCATCAATATACTCTGGATTTCAATGTCTCGCTGAACGCCTTTCCAGTTCTTTATGTGCCAATATTGCAACTGACGCAATCTTTCATAGACAACCCCTTGCTGCTTTTGTTTACCTGTTCCTCGTATATGCAAAATGAAATTCGGTGGATTTTCATCAGCCGCAATTTCAAATGATTTAATCTGTTTATCCAATTCATCGAGAGTAATCTCATTGGTAAACCGGGATTGAATCCTAGTCAAACAATCGTTTTCTGTTTTTATTTCCGGGTATTCCCCGGTTCGCCAACTTTCGAACGCCACCATCGCTATATCTCGAGTATGAAGAAGATCCCGCCACTCCGGATTTTTATAATCAGGGTCATAATACTGAGGCTCATCGAAATAAGGGTTCTGTTTCGGCGAATAGGCTTTATATGTTCGTGATATTTCATCTGCTACCTCCATTGATTCAAATGTGGCCGCAACGAAGCGCAAATGAAAATTTTCTTTGTTTGCTTTTTTGCTTTGTCCTAACAATTTTGCTTTATATGAATCCGATCGAAGGGAAGCGCCCGTAAGGTATTTTACTTCACCTGTCATATCTTTGTTACTCTTTGGTCCGAGAATAATATCCCTGAACACTAACTCAGCATTCCCAGCCCACTCCTTGAATATCGTTGTATCCTCAATTCTTACACTCTCTTTTTTTTCTCGCTCCATTACTTTTTGTTCTTGGATTGCTTGCTTCCAGAGTTTGGGGAATATAGAAAGTAAATGAAAAACTATTTTTTTCAGTAGTGGCCTGAAATGGTGCGAAAGAAAATCGTCTGGGAATTGCAAATCGTCAGGATATTTCCTGAGAGGCAGCTTTCTGGATCGATCACGTCGCGCCTCACGAATCGTATCATTCAGAGCTTTAAGAAGCTTAACATAGTCATCATGCCTTTTAGCTCTCTCGAGCTTACCCGCAAGATATTCGGGAAATAAGTTATTAATCAGTCTTTGTGCTTCTGGAATATAAATCAATACCCGCCACCTGTCGCGGCCTGTTGTTAAAATGCGGGGAAACCGGCCAGGATAACCGGCTTGTCGGTTCGCGAAACCTATCCCCTCATTGACCATTTTGTGACCGCATCACCCCAAAAGACCCCGCATAATGGTAAAACTCGGTAAAAAGTTACATCCCGAAATATCCCGTATTTCTTAGTTGTTCTTTTACCATGTTTTATATTTCTTTTCAATCATTTTATAGCCTTAGCACTTGTGAGCTCTGCGTCTCGGCATGCCCGGCCCGGGCGATGGAGGTCAATCTCTTTTAGCCTCCCCAAATCGCAGATCCATGCAGGATGGTCCGGCAACAATCGCGGTTTTCGGAACCGTCAGACTCTTCGACCGTCGCCGGTTTTGGGATTTTTCTCGAGAGGCTTTTTGACCGGACCGGCGTTGCCCTTCTCCCTTTTCACATCCTCCTTTCCCCGATCGATCTCCTTGTCGAGAAAGGCTTTCGCCTGTTCGATGAGCTCCTTGACCTTGTCATACAATCCGTTCCCCTTGCCGACCAATTCTTTGCCCTTCCGGTAGGCTTCCTGCCCTTGGTCCAGTGCCCGGGCGGCCTCGTTTCGGGCGCTCTCCACGGCATCCTTCAGGGTTGCCGGGCGGGATTCCGGATGTTCAAAGTAGAAGTAGCCGCCGATCAGAATGGCGATCAGAACCACGATCAACAGGAACTTGATGAGCCTTTTGAAGAAAAAATAGAGGAGCAGCAGGGCGACAAGACAGACCCCTATTGCGAGAAACGGTTCCTCGGTTGCGGCACGAACGATCCCTTCCATGGTTCACCTCCCCCGATGTGCCCATCATTTTATCGAAGATCGGAAAGAAAGGCCAGAAATCCTTTGCCTTGACAAACCGGTTTCCCAACGTTTAGATGCCCGTAAGAATACGACAGGAAACCGGGACAGAAATGGCGACAGTGAAGGAGGATATCGATTCGAAAGGAAGGCTGTCGGGGCTCAGGATCGCCTTCGCGACGTTGGGCTGCAAGGTCAACCAATGCGAATCGGCGGGGATCGCAGAGGGGCTCGCCGCAAGCGGCATGACCCTGGTCCCGTTTGCCGAAGCGGCGGATTGTTATGTCATCAACACCTGCACGGTCACCGGCAGTACGGATTCCCAGTCGCGCCAGCTCATCCGCCGGGCAACCCGAAGGAACCCGGAGGCGGCCGTTCTCGTCACCGGCTGTTACGCACAAAGAGCGCCGGAGGAGATCGCCCGGATCCCCGGCGTCCGCTTCATCGCCGGAACCGCGGAGAAGGAGCAAATTTCCGACATCCTCCGGGAAATGACGGCTGGCGGGCCGCTGATCCGGGTCGGCGACATCCGCAAGGCACGGGCGTTTTCCCGTCTGGAAGCGACCGCCTTTCCCGAACACACCAGGGCCTTTCTGAAGATCCAGGATGGCTGCGACGCCTTTTGCAGCTACTGCATCGTCCCCTACGTGCGAGGGACAAACCGGAGTCTCCCCCCGGCGGAGGTCGAAGAACGCATCACCGCCCTCGCCCAAACCGGCTACCGTGAGTTCGTCCTCACCGGGATCCATCTGGGCGCCTGGGGTCGCGATCTTCTGCCGCAAACGGATCTGGCGACGCTCGTTCGGAAGATCGTCGAAGGAGGGACCGTAAAACGCCTCCGCCTGAGTTCCGTCGAACCGCAAGAGGTCACCGATTCCCTTATTTGCCTCCTCGGCCGGTCCGGAACGGTCTGCCACCACCTCCATATTCCCCTCCAGAGCGGCAACGACGGGATTCTCGCCGCAATGCGCCGGAACTATGACGCGGCCTTCTTCCGGGACCTCTTGCGAAGGATTCATGAGGCCGTCCCCGGCGTCGCCGTCGGAATCGACGTGATGGCGGGCTTCCCCGGCGAAACGGAAGAAGCCTTTGACGATACGCTGCATCTGATCGAGGAGACCCCCATCGCGTACCTTCACGTCTTTCCCTACTCCCGGCGCCCGGGAACACCCGCGGCGACGATGTCCGGACAGGTCCCGGAGGAAGAGAAAAAGCGACGTACGGAGCGGCTCCGGGCGGTCGGGACGGTCAAAAGACGGAAATTTGCCGAACAGTTCATCGGCATGCCGCTGCACGTTCTTGTCGAGGACAGGACTGATAAAATAACCGGATTCCCGATCGGATTTTCCGACAACTACATCCCCGTGGCCATCCGCAGTCGTGTACCCGCCAACCAGATCGCCCGGGTCATGCCTGAACGGTTTCATGAGGGACGCCTGATCGCCGATGTCATCCCCAAATGACGGGATGGCGCCGTTTTTGAACTTTCGGAAAAAGACCATGAATGAGGAACGGATTCGGACCTTGATCGCGTTGGAAAAAGAGCTCGGCTGGCATTTCTCGGATATTGGGTTGCTGGACAATGCGCTGACGCACCGCTCGTTCGTCAACGAGACCGATGCCCCTGCCTGCAGAGACAACGAACGGCTGGAGTTTCTGGGGGACGCGGTACTGGAGCTGACCGTCAGCGACATGCTGATCCGGAAATTCCCCGACCATGCCGAGGGACAGCTCTCCAAATTGAGGGCATCCGTCGTCAACGAGCAGCCGCTCGCCGAACTGGCGCGCCGATTCAAAATCGGAGAATATCTTCTGCTCGGGAAGGGAGAAGAAAGTTCCGGCGGCCGGATGAAACCGTCGCTGCTGGCGAATGCCTTCGAATCCATCATCGCCGCGATGCACCTCGACGGCGGATACGACCGAACCGCCGCCTTTATCGCTCGGCTCTTCGGACCGCTCATCGAGGCTGGTAATCTCTCCGAGGTCTATCGGGATTATAAAACCGCTGTTCAGGAGGCAAGCCAGCTTCTCTACCGGGAGACGCCCCGCTACGTGGTGATCTCCGAAACCGGACCGGATCACGATAAGCGTTTTGAGACGAACCTGATGATCGGTGAAAAGGTGATCGCAACGGGAACGGGGAAGAGCAAGAAAGAGGCGGAACAGCAGGCTGCCAGGATCGCGTTGGAGGAGCTCCGGAAGGTCAAATGATCATCCCCTTTTTCCTGATGAACCGAGGCTGCCCCCATCGCTGCGTCTTCTGCAATGAGCGCCTGACGGCGGGCCACCAGCCGAGCGGCATCACGGCAGAGGCATTCACCGCGAAAGTCCGCGTGCACCTGGAAACATCCCGCAGAGGTCGCAGCAGAAAACAGTACCCCGATCAGATCGCCTTCTACGGCGGAACCTTTACCGGCATGGAACGACAGGAACAGCGGCGCCTGCTGGACCTCTCCGAACCCTTTCTCCGCGGCGGAATGGTGGACGGCATCCGGATCTCGACCCGCCCCGATGGAATCGACGCCGAACTTCTCGACGACCTGAAGGCCCGCGGCGTCAAAACGGTGGAGGTGGGGGCACAATCGCTGAATGACAAAGTGCTCCTCTGTTCGCGACGGGGCCACACGGCGGCCGATGTAACCCGGGCGGTCCGTCTTCTGAAAGAGAGAAAACTGGAAACGGGAATTCACCTGATGGTGGGTCTGCCCGGAGACAACCCGGACCGTTTTGCCGCAACCGTGGAAAAAACGATCGCCCTTAGGCCCGATATGGTCCGGATTCACCCGACCCTCGTTCTGAAGGACACCCCCCTCGCCGAAAAATTCCAAAGCGGAGAATACAGTCCGCTGAGCCTTCCGGTGGCGACTGAACTTTGCAAGAATGCGTTGAAAGCGTTTGCGCGTGCGGGGATTCCCGTGATCCGCCTCGGCCTCCAAACAACGCGGGAGCTGGAAGAGCCGGGGGCCGTCGTTGCCGGCCCTTTCCACCCGGCTTTCCGTTCACTCGTGGAAACCGCCATCTTCCTGGAGATGGCCGTCGTCCTTCTTTCGTCTGCGGCAGTGAAGAACGGCAGTCCCGGATTTTCCTCTTCGGAGCGCGGTACCGCTGGCTGCCCTCCCCGCTTCACTGTCTGCCCAGCGGATGACTCGAGTTTCCGAGGCCGACAAAACGAAAACATAACCTCGTTGAAGAAACGCTTTCATTTGCAGGAGATCAGCATCGCTTCCGACGCTGACCTGCCCCGGCAAACCCTCCTCCTGACGGCGGGCGGGAAACGGCTGCAAACCGATTTCTCCGGAAGGATCGGCGTTTCCCCAGTGGACCCGCAGTAAATAAGACCCGCGAAAATCATTGTAGAACTGAAAACTTTGACGGGTGGAGTGCTCATCACAAAGAGATGCTTGGGCATCGGAGGTACCAATTATGCCTGATCATTCATTATTGTATGAAGTAACGCGTTTCACCAATCAGCATTCTCCTCGGCGTAAATAGCTTTCAAAACACCCCTACTTTTGCTCTGGGGCTGCAGACCGATGGTTGGAAATCGACCTATCCCCTTCCGGACGATGGTAGACCCGTCTCGGGGAAGTTATGTGTCTGTAAGACCCTCTGGAGCCTCTCCCAGCGCACAAGAAGGCATATTCTGTTTAAGGGCGACTTGCGCCTCGTTTTCCAATTCATTGGACAAGCAGTTCCTCTTGCCTCAGCGTCCGCCGAAGTGCGGATTCTGAGCCGGGGAGGACGGAAGCATTGATGCCGACAGTTCGCTGAGGATCAAACGAATTGACCGCTTTGAATGCATAGCAATATCGTATAGAATATAATCCATGAAAATCGTCATTTCTATTCTCAGCCTTTTTTTGATTTTTCTTCAACTTCCTTTTGGCTCCACGCCACAAGGGAAATCAGAGGAGGAATCATCCCCCGTCAAGGGGTGGCGATTACCATAATCCACCATCAAGAAAATA
>DIKL01000098.1 GCA_002424545.1 Syntrophaceae bacterium UBA5619 | reverse complement strand
TATTTTCTTGATGGTGGATTATGGTTGCAAATGTCGGGTTGAAGAAATGCTCGACATGATGAAAATTACGGAATTGAGAAATCGGCAAATTGATCAGCTTTCGGGGGGACAGAAACAGCGGGTCGCCCTGGCCAGGGCTATTGCCGTACGGCCGAGGCTCCTTCTCCTGGATGAGCCCCTGACAGCCCTGGACGCCAAGCTTCGGGATGTCCTGCGGGTAGAGATCGACACACTGCTCCGTTCGCTGGGCATCACTGCCATTTATGTAACCCACGATCAGGCTGAAGCCATGGCACTTGGGGATCGCATCGTTGTCATGGAGATAGCGGAGGTTGCCCAGATCGGCACTCCCAGAGAGATCTACTTCAAGCCTCAGAGTCGCTTCGTGGCCGATTTCATCGGGACGATCAACCGTATCCAGTGCCGGATTCAGGACAACCACTTAGTATTCCCGAATGGGGATATCCCTCTGACCGTCGCTCTGCAGATCGGAACCCATGAAAACCAGGAGTTGGAAATCTTTTTTCGACCGGAACATGCAGAAATCGTAACACCTGAGCAAGGGCATTTTCAGGCGTTTGTGGCAGCTTCCTTTTTTATGGGTGACCACACAAGACTGCTGCTGAACTGGACGGATGGCACTTATCTCACGATTGAAGCCAAGGGAAACCAGTCGTTTCATAAGGGAGAGGCGGTTACTATACGCCTGGAACCGGAATCTCTGCTTGCCTTGAAAGGGTGACCGATGCTCATTGCCCAGATCTCAGATTTTCATCTCAAACCGAAAGGTACTTTGGCATATGGGGTGGCCGACACAGAAATCTCCTTGAAGCGGGCGATTGCGTACTTGAACAGTCTGCGGCCCTTGCCCGAATTGGTCCTAATCACGGGAGATATGGTGGATGAAGGCGCGCAGGAATCATATTCTCTTTTGCAACAGATCCTTTCGCTGCTCAAAGTCCCTTTCTTCATGGTGCCGGGCAACCATGATCATAAAAAAAGTCTTCAGGAAACCTTCCCGGATCATCGTTATCTCCAAACGGGAGTTGAAGAGCAGGGGAGGCCATACTTCTGCTTCACACTGGAATCTCATTCCCTACGCCTGATCGGCCTTGATACCGTGACGCCGGGAGAGCATGGCGGCGGCCTGGGTGCAACACAGTTGGCATGGCTGGAACAAACTCTGGAGGCACAGCCCAAGAGTCCAACACTCCTGTTCATGCACCATCCGCCATTTGCCTCAGCGATCGGCCATATGGACGGTGAGGTCTTTCGGGGCTGGCAAGCTTTTCAATCCCTGATCTCCAGGCAGCCTCAGGTTGAACGAATCCTTTGCGGTCACCTCCACCGACCCATCTTTCGCCGCTACGCGGGGACTCTCGCCTCCTGCTGTCCCGCCGTCGGCATGCAGCTAACGCTGGACCTGAGAGAGGAAGCGCCATCGACCTTCACCATGGAGCCGCAATCCATCATGCTTCACCTCTGGACAGAACTCTGGGGTGAAAAGACCTTGCTGACGCACCTTGGCGTTGTTGGGGAATATCCAGGACAGTACAGCGGCCCCCACCCCTTTTTTGGTGTCGTTTCTCCGGAATGACAAACACTCCCGATCCCTTGTGGAAAAATCGGTTATTCATTGTTGGGTGAAGCAACAAAGGAACATTATCCTGTGACAAAATCACGTTGACTTACAAGGCTCTTTTTCATATCGTTGAATCCATGAAAATCAAATTCCGATCCGCCAAAGCGCGTCATCTCGCCGACAAGAAGAAGGAAGCAGAACCGCTCAATGCATTCCGCAATCCAAAGAAGGCGGCGAAGCCAGAATGACCGCAATCCCGAACGGCTTCCGCAAGATCGAGTCGATGAGCCCCTTCAATGAGCTCGTCGGCCCTCTGTACGAACGACGCGACGCAAAGGGATTTACCATCGGCTTCCAGGTCTCGGAGAAGCACCAGAACAAACGTGGAATCGTCCATGGCGGCATGATTTGCACGCTCGCAGACTTTGCCATGGGATATACGGCGTCGATCGCGCACGATCCGCCGAGGAAGCTCGTTACCACCACGCTCTCGATGGATTTCGCCGGAAACGCCCGACCGGGCGACTGGGTCGAGGCTCGCGTCGATCTCTACCGACCCGGCAAGCGGATCGCCTTTGTCGACTGCTTCATCTGGCGCATGGGCTACAATCCAGAGCGGATCGGACGGGCCAGCGCGACGTTTTTCATCCTACGCCCCGACGAATGACCGGCACGGTATACGCCGGAAAGGCGACTGGCTGCTATCCAGAAGGAAGTAGCCGCCAACGTGCTCTTGATCAAGAATTTCCGTAACATTTCTTCATACCGAAGTGCTGTTTTACACGGACCCAATCCTTCATAACGAGGCGTTTTATGATGCCGTCGTATAAGTTCAAAATATTCTGTTTAGTCATTTTAGCGGACATGCTGGTTTTTTCTTTATCAGGATGTTCAAAAGCCGTTGTCAGAAGTCAAAATCAGCAGGCAGGATACCCGATTGTGTCAGACGTTCAGACGACGGCTCAAAGGACGATTGTGCCGGGGCCAAAACCTTCGACGGCGATCGATCTGTGGGAGATTTCCAAATACAACCAATACGGCTATGGAGCCTGGACCTATGGCCCGGGGCTTCCCCACGACAAGCGGCTCGATCTCATGCCGGCTGCCTACCGGGTTCCGGCCGTCATGAAAAAAACGAAACTTTTGAATTTCTTTACCATCTCCGATATCCATATCACCGACAAGGAATCGCCCAATCAGTTAATCTATATTCAGCGGCTGCATCCCCATTTGCCGGTGGGAGCCTCTATCTATTCCGGGATTATGCTGTACACAACCCATGTGCTCGACGCCGCCGTCCAGACCGTCAACGCCCTGCATAAGCGGAATCCCCTGGACTTCGGTATCTCTCTGGGCGATACCTGCAACAGCACGCAGTACAACGAAACCCGGTGGTACATCGATGTCCTGGACGGCAAGGTCATCAGGCCCAGCTCCGGCGACCATCGGGGGGCCGAAACCATTGATTATCAGAAACCGTACAAGGCGGCGGGGCTCGACAAGTCGATTCCCTGGTATCAAGCGCTGGGCAACCACGATCATTTCTGGATGGGTTCCATTCCCGTGGACTACAGCCTGCGCAAGGACCTCCTGCAGTCCTTCATCACAGATGAAGTATTCGCCACGGGGGATGTCCTGAGTGATCCCCGGAAAATCAACGACCGCGATTACTATGTCGGTGTGCTCGACGGCTCAACACCATACGGTGATATCAAATACGCCGGGCCTGTCGGAAATTTCAAGAGCCCACCGAAAGTCGCTGCCGATCCCGACCGCCGTTCGCTTTTAAGATCCGAGTGGATGCAGGAATATTTCAAGACATCTTCCCAGCCGGTCGGGCACGGGTTCAATCGGACCGACGCCGAAAAGGGTTTTGCCTCTTACAGCTTCATGCCGAAGTCGAATATCCCGCTCAAGGTGATCGTCCTGGACAATACCCAGAAGGAGGACGATGGCTCAGTCGATATTCACGGGCACGGCTTTCTGGATCGGGCGCGCTGGGCGTGGCTGAAGACAGAACTGGCCGAGGGGACGGCGGCGGGACAGCTCATGATCATCGCCGCGCACGTTCCGATCGGCGTTGAAGTGACGGCGCCCAATTCCGAAATGGGCTGGTGGACGGATCCGCAAAATGCCGTCACCCTGCCGGATCTGATTGCGGAACTGCAAAGTCATCCGAACCTCATCATGTGGATGGCCGGACATCGTCATTTAAATACCGTGAAGGCCTTTATCTCGCCTGATCCGGTCAACGCGCCTGAAAAAGGTTTCTGGCATGTGGAAACGCCGTCGCTGCGGGATTTTCCTCAGCAGTTCCGGACTTTCGAGATTTATCTCAACAGCGACGGGACCCTTTCCATCGTGACGACCAACGTGGATCCTGCCGTCAAAGAGAGAACACCGGCCGCGATATCGCGTCAATATGCCGTCGCGGCAATGCAGATCGTTCAGACCTGGGATACCACTACGAAGTGGAATTCAACGAATGATCCAACGATAAAGCCAATGCCGACCGGTTCGTACAATGCAGAGCTGGTCAAACCATTGAGCCCTGCCATGAAGGCGAAGATAAAGACGCTGTACCCAATATTCGGCATCTACCAGAATGATGAAGCAGGTTTTTCCCCTGGATGGGCAGAATCGTCAGGATCAATAAATCGAAAATAGGTCGTAAATTTTCAACCTCATGAGCATGTTGGCAGAATGTGTGGTGTAACGGCTGGCCCAATATCAAAGGAGGAAAAAATGGAACTCACCACAAAGTCGGATTTTGTGCGGAAATTCACTTTATGGGCGGCGTTGGGCGGTATCGCATTACTGGTGTTGGCAGGTTGCTCGAACAGCGATCATGGTCAACCCAGTCCGGAAGCGAGCAAGCCCACCCCAAATCCTTACCTCTCCGCCTCGCTTTACGGGATCACTCATATCGACTCTTCACAGAGCGACTCGACACCCTATGGACCTCCTGATGGAAAGTTCTCGGTAGACCCGTCCCTGCAGCCGATTGTCAATGGAGGTCTCATCACGATCATGACGTTGGCCGCAACCGATCCCGACTATATGTGGGCGGTCAGCACCGATCGCGTCTCTTACGTGAACAAGAAATCCGGACAGTGGAGCAGAGTATCCGCGCCATACAATGCGCCGGCCTATTATCCGGTCACGCCGCCTCTGGAATCCGTTCCCGATTCCACCCATCAGGCCTTCGGCGAGATGAGCGCCGTAGGGACGAATATTCTCGGGATGGATTTTCGACTGCGGCAGAATTACGGCGAGAACTATTTCTACCGGGTGCTCAACGGCAATTATGCGCTCGTCGATCGGGATAACATCCTCTATGCCAATTACGGCCAAGGCATTTATGCCTTCAAACTGAAAGATCCCCTCGACCCCTCGCAGGGCATTGTGCTTCACCGGGAACTGGCGGACACCAGCGTGATTACGGGCGGGACTCAACAGACAAGGATCGTGGGTCTTTCCCTGACCTATGACGGTTGCCTGATCGTTGTGTTCTCGCAGGGGTTGACGATCATCAATCGTAATTTCGATGTTGATTCCGCACAATTTTATCCACTCGGCACGGGTTCCGAAAAAGTGACCAACTCCATCGCGGTCGATGAGAAAAACGGTATTTATGTTGCAACCAACCGCACCATGCGAAAACTGGTCTGGACGGGCTCCGGGATTTCCGATCGGGAAGGCGATGGGGCCTGGTCGAGCCCTTATGATGCGCCTGAGGATATTCCGCCCGTGATCAAGTTTGACAGCGGCACGGGCTCCACGCCGACGCTGATGGGATTCGGCGCCGATGCGGACAAACTGGTGGTCATCACCGATGGAGCCAAGCGAATGAATCTGGTGGCGTTCTGGCGAGATCAGATTCCTGATGACTTCGTCCGGAAGCCGGGTACCGCTTCACGACGGATTGCCGGGCAGATTTCGGTCCATTGCGGGCTTCCGCGGACGACCGAATGGATTCAGTCCGAGCAGTCCGTGGTGGTGAGCGGCTATGGCGCTTTTGTCGTGAACAATATCCCCGAAGACACCGAGGCTCTATCCAGGGTCGCCGCAAATAAATTGCTGGTGGTCTCGCTGATGGGGCCTGCCTACCCCACCTCCTATGGCGTTGAGCGCTTCCAGTGGGATCCGGCCAGGGATGAATGGCGATCGGTGTGGGTGCGCAACGATGTGTCGTCCACCAGCATGATCCCCGTTCACAGCCGGTTGAAAAACATGGTCCTGATAAATGGGTATACTGAGGAGAATGGCTGGGAAGTGACCGGTATGGATTGGGATAGCGGAGAAACACGCCATCAGACATGGTTCGGCCGGAAGAATTTCGGGAACGGGGCTTACGCGCTCCTGGAGTATCTCGAAAACGGCGACCTGCTCTTCAATTCGATTGTGGGGCCAATGCGTGTGCATTATGACGACTGACAGCAGATCATGATCCGGGGTGGCAAGGTGATATGCAGACATCGCTTTCCTCCTCGAAAAATAAAAAAGCGGGAGAAGAGCGGGAG
This sequence comes from Syntrophaceae bacterium UBA5619, assembly GCA_002424545.1. GTDB lineage: Bacteria > Desulfobacterota > Syntrophia > Syntrophales > UBA5619 > UBA5619. The sequence goes on along the minus strand of DIKL01000098.1, from coordinate 8,307 downwards.
AAATGAATGAAATAAAGAAACGGGGAGCTAAGCTGAAATTGCCTAACTCCCCGCTTTTATTTGGCTCCCCAAGCGAAACCATCAGACGCAGGCCGTGCGGCGGGTCTACATGCCGAAGCCGGACGAGACGTTTGATTTTCTGGGTTATACCTTCGGTTGCTTATACAGTTGGCGTACAGGACAGGCTTGCTATTGGTATTGTCCATTGCTGAAAGCTATGAAGCGGCTGCGGGGCCGTATTCATGAGGAGACGACTCGTAGATGGCTGTGGAAAACCGAGGAGGAAATCGTTACCGTGACAAATCGGGTGTTCACGGGATGGGCGAATTACTTTTCAGTAGGCACAGTCCGCCGAACGTACTCCAGCATTGATCACTATGTCTTTCAAAGGCTCCGTCAGTGGTGGTGTGCCAAGCACAAAGTACGCAATCGGAGAGACGCGCGCTTCTCTGGCTACTATGTGTACAAACAACTGGGGTTCACCCGGTTGCGTGCTCGGCCGCACCGCGTTGCGTGTGCGAACGTGTGATGCCTTGTCCGAGAGCCGGATGCGGGAAAACCGCACGTCCGGTTCGATGAGCGGGAGAGTGGAAACGGAGCATGGTTGGGATACTGAGGCACCGGCAAACGAAAGGGTCGGATACAGATAGGCCCCACCTGAACCACCGCGCCACCTCTCGACTCTACATTGTCGTTACTTTCCTTATGCTCCCATACTATCAGGTCATTTCCGGATTTCGAATGGAATTCATAGATTTATCGCGGTCTGCCACTGTGAAGATTAGTATTTGAAAGAGGTGTGCGCGGTTCATGAAAAAAGACATGTGTTGGACGTTGTGTACACAACTACTATGGCCGGAAGAGAGAAAAGCATTCAATATTGCCAGTTGTATTGTCAGAATTCTCTGTTCTGTTTATTTTTTTCTTGACAACCGGCCGCTCGTGTGTTCTAAAGCGGGCAACCTTCGGGGAAATCATCAAGACGTGGGCAGAAGAAAAATGGCACAAATCAATGTATCAAGCAACGGGTTTTGGTTTTATTACTTTTATGCACCGGTCTGCCCGTTGCTTAGGAGGACGTAAGGGAAACCTAAAACCGTAATTCACTAAGCCATGGACAGACCTTCAACGTGCTGTCCATGGCTTTTTTGTTTTTTGTTTGGGCCGTGGCGGCATCTGATTGCTGTCCGCGGCCTTTTTATTTCAAATGAGGTGCAAGATGATCATACTGATGAACAAAAACACGACACAAGAACAGATCGACCGGGTAATCGAGTGGATCTCCTCTGCGGGATACAAGCCGCACCTGTCACAGGGCGTGGAGAGGACGCTCATTGGCGCCATCGGGGACGATCGGGGCAGGATTCATCTGAAATCGGCGGCCTTTCTCCCCGGCGTGGAGAACGTCATCCCGATCCTCAAGCCCTATAAGCTGGCCGGCCGCGAGTTCAGGGAAGACAATACGGTCGTCCGCGTCGGTGATGTCCGAATAGGAGGTGGGGAATTCGTCGTGATGGCCGGTCCCTGCTCCGTCGAAAGCGAGGAACAGATGATGGAGTGCGGCTACGTCGCCAAAAAAGCGGGGGCGAGGATCCTCCGGGGCGGCGCCTACAAACCGCGCACATCGCCTTACAGCTTTCAGGGGATGGAGGAAGAGGGGCTGATGCTCCTTAAAAAGGTCGGGGATAAGATGGGGATGCCCGTGGTGACCGAAGTGATGAACACCGTGGATGTCGACCTGGTGGAATCCTACAGCGACATCCTCCAGATCGGTGCCCGGAACGTGCAGAACTTCGCGCTGCTCAAGAAGGTCGGCCGCAGCTGCAGGCCGGTTCTCCTTAAGCGGGGGATGATGACGACGATCGAAGAGCTTCTCATGTCGGCGGAATACATCCTTTCCGAGGGAAACGAGCAGATCATCCTCTGTGAACGGGGGATCCGCACCTTCGAGACGGCGACTCGAAACACGCTCGACATCAGCGCCGTTCCCGTTCTCAAGGAGCTGACCCATCTGCCCGTCATCATCGACCCCAGCCACGCCTCGGGCCATGCGAAATATATCATCCCGCTCACCCGGGCGGCCGTGGCCGTCGGGGCGAACGGCGTTATCGTCGAAATTCATCCGGAACCGGAAAAGGCCATGTCCGACGGTCCGCAGTCGCTCCGGCCGGAGCAGTTCTACCAACTGATGGACGAGGTCAACCTGCTGTCGAATGCGATGCACCGCAGGATCGAGGGAGTTCAATGAAAACGCTTAAGGTCCATCTCTACCGAAAGACGAACCATTCTTATGAGATCCATATCGGCCAGGAGATTCTGGACCGCATGGGGATGATTATCGCCATGCACCGCTGGGCGAAGCGGTATGTCCTGGTGACGGACGAGAACGTCGGCGTCCTTCATGGCGGGAGGGTCCAGGCCGCTCTGGAACAGGCCGGCTTGGCCGTGGATCGTATTGCGGTGGCTTCGGGCGAGGCGTCCAAGGGCATTCCCGTGCTCCTGGCCCTCACCGACCGATTGACTGCCCTCGAAGCGGACCGGCAGACCGCCCTGATCGCTTTGGGCGGCGGCGTTGTCGGCGACTTAACTGGTTTTGCTGCCTCGATCTACATGCGGGGAATCCCCGTGATCCAGGTCCCCACGACTCTCCTGGCCCAGGTGGACAGCAGCATCGGCGGGAAAACCGGAGTGGACACCCCGGCCGGGAAGAACCTGCTCGGGGCCTTTCATCAGCCGAAGGCGGTCTTCACAGACGTCGCCTTTCTGCGGACTCTCCCCGAGGCCATGCTGTGTTGCGGTCTGGCCGAGGTGATCAAGTACGGCGTGGTCGACTCCCCGGATCTGCTCGACGACCTGGAGGAAGCGGCCGCCGGAAACGGCCTGCGGGAGCCCCTCTTTCTGGGGAGGATCGTCGCCACCGCCTGCCGGATCAAAAAACAGCTCGTAGAAAATGACGAGCGGGACCTGGGGGTACGGCGGATCCTGAACTTCGGCCATACTGTCGGCCACGCCGTCGAGGCGGCTTCCGATTACAGGCTTTCACATGGGGAATCCGTGGCAATCGGCATGGTGGCGGCGGCGCGCCTCTCCGAGAGGCTCCACGGTATGCCGGCTGCGGACGCCTCACGGATCGAATCTCTCATCCGGGCGGTTGGACTCCCCGTTCGGCTCCCTGCGGGGATCAATCCCGAAGAGATCCGGTCGCGCCTTAACCTGGACAAGAAGAAAGAGGGAGGCACGATCCACTTCGTCCTGATCAAAAAAATGGGGATGCCCTTCATGAGCGGGGACGTCCCTGAAGGGGTCCTGCGGGAGACCCTGGAGGACATGAAACCATGAAGGATGAATTGCTGCGGGAACTGAGGGAAAGGATCGATGGGTTGGATGACGGAATCGTCCGGCTTCTCGATGAGCGTACGGCCGTCTCCGTCGAAATCGGTAGACTCAAACGCGAAGCGGGGTGGGATATCTGCGATCCCTCCCGGGAGGAGAGCATTTACCGGAAACTGGCCCAAAGCCACGGAGGTATCCTGCCCGAAGGCGCCCTTCGGGAGATCTTCCGGGAGATCATCTCCGCCTCCCGCGCCCTCCAGGCGCCAATGGCCGTCTCCTTCCTGGGACCGGAGGCCTCGTTCAGTCATCAGGCCGCCCTGGCCCATTTCGGTCACGGCATCCGGATCGTCCCACAGGCATCCATCCCCGAGGTTTTTTCCGAGGTGGAAAAGGGCGATTCCCTCCGGGGGGTCGTTCCCGTCGAAAATTCCGCCGAGGGATCGGTGAAGGCGACGCTGGACGCCCTGATCACCACGCCGCTTGCGATCCGGGGTGAAATTTTCCTCCGGATCCGGCAGGGCCTGCTGTCCACCTGTGGCGATCTGAAAGCGATCCGGAAGGTCTATTCCCATCCCCAGGCCCTTGCTCAGTGTCGCAAATGGCTGCAGACCCATCTTCCCGGCATCCCGCTGGTCGAGATGGAAAGCACGGCGGGAGCGGCCCGGCGCGTACTGGAGGAAAAAACGGGGGCGGCCGTCGGCAGTCGCCTTGCCGCCGAAACGTATGGGCTCAATCTGCTGGCCGGGGGAATCGAAGATAATCCCTCGAACACGACCCGTTTCCTGGTCATCGGACCGAAGCCCGAGAGGAATGACGGCGGCATAACCGGACAGGGCAAAACATCCATCCTGTTCGGAACGACCCATGTCCCCGGCGCACTCCATCGGGCGCTCACCCCCTTCGCCGCGGCGGGGATCAACCTGACCCGGATCGAATCCTGTCCGATGCGGGATCGGATGTGGGAATACCTCTTCTTCGTCGATTTTGTCGGACACATGGAGGAGGCGGGGACCCGGGCCTGTCTGAAGGATTTGGAAAAGCAGACGGCGACACTCAAGATCCTGGGATCCTACCCCCGGGGGGAGGAACCGACGTGATCTGCATCCCCATTACCGCAGCACAGACAGATGAGGCACTGGCAATGATGGAGCGTGCCGATGCCCTGGCTGATCTCATCGAACTGAGGGTCGATCGGATGAAGGATGTTAAACTGGAGAGACTGCTCGCGGTTCGCCGCACCCCGGTCATCGTTACAAACCGACGCCGGGAGGAAGGCGGCGATTTTGCGGGGACTGAGGCGGAACGAACGGACCTTCTGGCCGAGGCGGCACGCCTGGGCGCCGATTACATCGATATCGAAATGGGAACCGCCCCTGTCTTGAAGGAGGACCTCCGACACATCTGCTCCCTAACAGGAACAAAACGGATCGCCTCGTGGCACGATTTTTTGGAGACGCCGTCGACAGAGATCCTGAAGGGTAAACTGGCGGAAGGCATCGCGGACGTGCCCGCCATTGTTAAAATGGTCACCCATGCCGTAGACGATGCGGATTGCCTGAGGCTTCTCCAGATGATTCCATACGCCCGAGGAAAGGGTCAGGCGGTCATTGCCTTCTGCATGGGAAACAGAGGGAGGTTCAGCCGGATCATGGCGCCGTTGATCGGCTCGCTGATCAGCTACGCTCCCCTGGAGTTGGAGGGGGCGTCGGCACCCGGCCAGCTAACCGCTTGCCGGATGCGGAGGATTTTCCGCTGCCTCGATGACGACTCGCTCGTCGAGGACGAACGTTCCGGCAATACGGGACTCCCTGTTGGCGACTCCTCGAAAGAAAGGATGGATAAGCACGCATGAAATCGATTAACGCACCTTCGCTATGCGCCGATCCTTTGGGAAGAGAAAAACGTGGGTCATTATTCGCTATTTTCGGAAATCCCATTGCCCAGAGTCTCTCACCGCTCATGCACAATGCGGCCTTTGCCAAACTGGGGATCAAGGCCGCTTACACCGCTCACCAGGTGAAGGACGCGACTGAAATCGTCCGGACGATCCGTCAATGCGGCATCCGGGGAGCAAGTGTCACCATCCCTTTCAAGGAGACGGTGATGCCGCTTTTGGATGACGCGGACGCGGACGCGATTGCCATCGGGGCGGTCAACACCATCGTCAACCGCAGAGGTCGGCTCACGGGGCACAATACGGACGCCCCCGGGATGATCCACGATCTGGAGGAATGGATCGACATCTCAGGCAAGACCTTCATCGTTCTCGGTGCCGGTGGTGCGGCGCGGGCGGCGGTCTTCGCTCTGATCCGTGCGGGAGGAACGTCCGTTGTCGTCAACCGGAACCCGGAGAGGGCCGAGGCGATGGCCGGCCGTTTCGACTGCCGCTGGGCACAGGCAACGGAAATCGGTCGCCTGAAGGCGGACTGCCTGATCAACACAATTCCGCTGGGGATGTTTCCGGAGACGGACCGGACGCCCCTGCCCAAACGGGAGCTGGCCCGTTTCCCCCGCGTGATGGATATGATCTACAACCCCGTCAGGACGCGGTTACTGCGGGAGGCCGAGGCGGCGGGATGCGCCGTCCGATCCGGCGTCGGGATGTTCATCCACCAGGGCGCCGAACAGTTCCGCCTCTGGACGGGGATGGAACCGCCGCTGGAGTGCATGCGACAGGCGGTTCTGGAAAGGCTGAAGAAAAATGATGGAAATTAAACCGCTCGACCATCTGGATGCGACGGTCAGGGTTCCCGGCTCGAAGAGTTACACGCAGCGGGCAATGGTCATCGCGGCGCTCGCGGAAGGAGAATCGGTCCTGCACGATCCCCTGCTTTCCGACGACACCCTGCATCTGGCGGAGGCGCTTCGCCTCCTCGGCGCGGATGTGCGGACGGAACGGGCCGAGATGGTCATCCGTGGAACCGGCGGAAGGATCGCCGTGCCGCCGCGCGTGATCGATCTGGGAAACAACGGCACGGCGATGCGTCTGCTGGCCGGGATGGCTTCCCTCAGCGGGGGGCCGATCGTTCTGACGGGAGGGCGGCGTCTCTGTGAAAGGCCGATGAAGCCCCTTCTGGATGCGCTGGCAGCCCAAGGGGTCGGGATCGAGACGGAACGCGGCAGCGGATTCCCCCCGGTCACGATCCGCGGCGGCCGTCTCGCGGGGGGGAGGATCGTCCTGAAGGACATCGGGAGCAGCCAGTTTGTCTCCTCGCTACTGATCGCCGCCCCGTTCGCCGCATCGGACACCGCACTCGTGATAGAGGGACGCATCCCTTCCACCCCCTACATCGCACTTACCACAGAGACGATGCAGGCATTCGGCGCGGCGGTCGCCCACGACGGCCAGGGCTGCTACTCCATCCGCAACGGTCTGCGCTACCGGGGACGGGAATACCGGATCGAAGGGGACCTTTCCAGCGCGTCGTACTTCTTCCTGGCGGCCGCCCTGCTCAAGGGGCACATCCGTGTGGAAAACATCGATCCGGGAAGCCGGCAGGGAGACATCGGATTTCTCGGTATCCTGGAGGCGCTCGGTTGCACGGTCGTCCGGGGGGAGCGTTTCGTGGAGGTATCCGGGGGCGAGCTGCCCGCGGGGGAGATAGCCTTCGACCTCGGCGGGATGCCGGACATCGTTCCGTCGCTTGCGGTCCTCTGCGCGATTCGTCCGGGAAGGAGCCTCATCCGGAACGTCGGCCACCTCCGCCTGAAGGAGTGCGACCGCCTGGAAGCGCTGATGAACGAACTTGGGAAAACCGGCATCTTGGCCGAGGCGATCGGGGAGGATCTGGCGATCACCGGGGGAACGCCCCGCGGCGCCCGGATTGAGACCTATGACGACCACCGGATCGCGATGGGCTTCGCAATTCTGGGACTCGCCGTTCCGGGGATGGAAATCGAAGAGGAAGCGTGCGTCGGAAAATCCTTTCCAGGTTTCTGGACAGTTCTGAAGGGTCTCCGGGGAATGGCGGTTCCCTCCGCGAGAGAAGAAATACGAGAAAGGACGGTAACACCATGAATATTATTCTAACAGGATACCGATGTACGGGGAAGACCTCGACGGGCCGGCGGCTCTCGGCGCGCTTGGGGCGTCCTCTTTTCGACACAGACGAGCTGATCCTGCACCGGACGGGGCGGACTGTGGAACAGATTGTCACCGACGGGGGATGGCCGGCCTTCCGGAATGCGGAAAGGGCCGTGATCCGAAATCTCTCCCTGTTGGATGGCGGCATCGTTGCCACCGGAGGCGGCGCCCTCATGGACCCTCGCAATATCGGATATCTCCAGGAAAACGGTCTTTTCATCTGGCTCGTTGCCGATGCGGAGACCATTGCAGGAAGGCTGGAGAAGGACCAGGCCGTCGGCAACAAACGCCCCTCCCTGTCGGGGAAACCCGTCGTGGAGGAGGTGCGGGAGATCCTGGCGCAACGTGAGCCGATCTACCGAAGCATCGCCGATCTGACCGTCGACACCGCTTGCCGCAATGTGGAGGCGGTCGCAACGGTCATCTGCCGGCGTCTGCCGGCGCAGTCGCCTCGGGCGCAGTGGATCGCCCGCCGTCAGGAGGGATGAAATGTCCGGAAATGCTACAGGACTCCTGTTTCGGGTCGTCACATGGGGGGAATCCCACGGCCCGGCCACCGGGGTCGTCATCGACGGCTGCCCGCCCCGGATAGATCTTTCCGCCGCGGACATCCAGGCGGATCTCGACCGGCGGCGGCCGGGAACGCTCGCTTCGACAAGCGCCCGTAGGGAGAAGGACCGTGTGGAGATCCTCTCCGGCGTCTTCGATGGGAAAACAACAGGAACGCCGATTTCGCTGATGATCCGCAATAGCGACGCCGAAAGCAGCTCCTACGAAAAGCTCCGTGACCTCTTCCGGCCCGGCCACGGAGACATTGCCTATCAGGCGAAATACGGTATCCGGGACCACCGGGGAGGCGGCCGCGCTTCGGGGCGTGAAACGGCCGCAAG